>NZ_JASCAN010000032.1:0-21700 GCF_029967775.1 Enterobacter sp. V89_11
AAATTTGGCTCCTCTGACTGGACTCGAACCAGTGACATACGGATTAACAGTCCGCCGTTCTACCGACTGAACTACAGAGGAATCGTGTGAACGGGGCGCATATTATCGACGTCAGCCGGCCTTGTCAAAGGGTGGATCAACGCCTTTTGATCGTTTGCTGACAAAATCAGCAAAATGGCGTTTTTGACGCCGGAATGCACCGTAATGGTGCGCACATACCCCTAATGGGGCAGATCATAAACTGCTGTTTCAGTAATAAAACCGCTGCCTATGATTAGCTTTCCTTATTTTCAGCCGCTTAGCGACAAATCAGACCTCTTCGTAAAACTGGCATTCATATTGCAAAACCCTATCAACAATGAAAAGCCAGTACCGGCACAGCATTTCGAACAGGGGGCAAAATGAACTTAAGACGACTGAAATACTTCGTAAAAATCGTCGATATCGGCAGCCTGACTCAAGCGGCGGAAGTGCTGCATATCGCGCAGCCTGCGCTGAGCCAGCAGGTGGCTACTCTGGAAGGCGAGATGGATCAGCAGCTGTTGATCCGCACCAAACGTGGCGTGACGCCAACGGAAGCAGGCAAAATCCTTTATACCCATGCGCGCACCATCCTTCGCCAGTGCGAACAGGCGCAGCTGGCGGTGAATAACGTGGGCCAGACGCTGAGCGGCCACGTATCCATTGGGCTGGCTCCGGGAACGGCCGCGTCCTCTATTACCATGCCGCTGCTGCAGGCCGTCCGCGCAGAGCTGCCAGAAGTGCTGGTTTACCTGCATGAGAACAGCGGTTCTGTGCTGAATGACAAACTTCTTAGCGGCCAGCTGGATATGGCGGTGCTGTACGACCGCTCACCGGTGGCCGGGATCACCAGCCAGCCGCTGCTGAAAGAAGATCTCTACCTTGTGGGCACCCGCGACTGTCCGGGGCAGAGCGTCGATCTGACGGCCGTTGCAGAAATGAATCTGTTCCTGCCGCGTGACTACAGCGCGGTGCGCGTGCGTGTGGATGAAGCGTTCTCCCTGCGCCGCCTGACGGCAAAAATTATCGGTGAAATTGATTCCATCTCCACGCTAACCGCCGCTATAGCCAGCGGTATGGGTGTGACCGTTCTGCCAGAATCCGCAGCACGTTCGCTGTGCAGCGCAGCCAACGGCTGGATGGCGCGCATCACCACGCCTTCGATGAGCTTACCGCTGTCGCTGAATATGTCCGCGCGCGGATCGCTGTCACCTCAGGCGCAGGCGGTAAAAGAGATTCTGATGTCGCTGGTCAGCAAACCGTCTCTGGAGAATCGTGAGCTGCAGCTGGTGAGTTGATATTCCATAAAAGCATAAGATGCTGGTTTTTATTATTTGTTCTGCAGGTCGGCTGACTCTAACAATAGCGTTATGTCAGATGCGCCGGAGTGAATCGTGAATTTCCAGCAACTTAAAATTATCCGTGAGGCGGCCAGGCGGGACTACAACCTGACCGAGGTCGCCAATATGCTTTATACCTCTCAGTCCGGCGTCAGTCGCCATATCCGCGAGCTGGAAGAAGAACTGGGGATAGAGATTTTTATCCGTCGCGGCAAGCGTCTGCTTGGCATGACGGAGCCGGGAAAAGCCTTGCTGACCATCGCTGAGCGGATCCTCAACGAGGCCAGTAATGTTCGTCGCCTGGCGGATCTCTTTACCAATGACGCCTCGGGCGTCCTCACTATCGCCACCACCCACACCCAGGCGCGTTACAGCCTGCCGCCGGTGATTAAAGCCTTCCGTGAACTTTTCCCTGACGTCCGTCTGGAGCTTATCCAGGGCACACCGCAGGAAATTGACGTGCTGTTGCAAAACGGTGGGGCAGATATCGGCATTGCCAGTGAACGCCTGAGCAACGATCCGCTGCTGGTGGCTTTCCCGTGGTTTCGCTGGTACCACAGTCTGTTACTTCCCGTCGACCATCCGCTGAATCAGGTTACGCCCCTGACGCTGGAAGATATCGCGAAATGGCCGCTGATTACCTACCGGCAGGGTATTACCGGACGCTCGCGCATTGATGAAGCCTTTAACCGCAAAGGCTTAACGCCGGATGTGGTGCTGAGTGCACAGGACTCTGATGTAATCAAAACCTACGTCGAGCTGGGGCTGGGCATTGGTCTGGTGGCGGAACAGTCCGGTGGTGAACGCGAGACGGAGAGCCTGGTACGACTGGATACGCGTCATCTCTTTGATGCCAATACCGTATGGCTCGGCCTGAAGCGTGGACAACTGCAGCGCAACTATGTGTGGCGCTTTATCGAGCTCTGCAACGCCGGGCTGTCGGTAGATGAGATTAAACGTCAGGTGATGGAGCCAGAAGAAGTGGCGATTGATTATCAGATTTAGCGGCTGGCTTTCAAACGCAACGCCATAAAGCTCAAGGGAAATCGCCACGCGCCGAACCATCATAGTAAACGGAAGCAGTTGCCCAAAGAGAAGCCTGTCTGAGGTGGCGTATGTATTTTTATCACATACGCCACCTCAGACAAGGGGCGGAAACATCCTGACGGTAACGTGGCTGAGTTGGCAGACTGTCCGAAATTGATTCCTGATACAGTCTGAGTACGCAATGCCGCATCAGCCCTGTCTTTTGGCCTTCAGCCCTGTAGCCTTTTCGGGCAGGGCCGTTACCTTTATGCGCCATTACCCTTCAGCCTTTTCCCTTTCGTAAGACCCTTAATACCTACGTGCTGTTGCGGTAACATCTGTTATCGTCTGCAAACGCATAATTACCTGCCTGTAATAAAATCTGCATAAATTTTACTCCCCTTCGTATTAACTCCCTGCGACTATTAGGGTTTTAGGGATTTAACTTAAGGAAAAACGATGGACATACGTTACCCGGTACGGAAGGCCGACGGGCGGGAGTATAAGAACTATGACGAATTGCTGACCGACATCCGCAAAAATGCCCACGGTTGGTGGTTACTTGGCATGAGTCGTTACTGGCACGGCGGTATCCATATCGGATCATCCTCCTCTCCGGCATCGGTGCTGAGCCAGAATGCACCGGAAACGTCTGTACCGCTCCAGTTCATGATGGACGGCGAAGTGGTGGCATGGCGGGTGAACCGGGACTACGCGAATATTGAATGCATGCAGGCGCAATCGCTTCGCCAGTCCGGTACCTTTGTGCTTGTCAGATCTGTGTACAAGCCTGATGAACGAGATGAGTCCTCCTGGCTGACGCTGTATCAGCTTTATATGCACCTGGCACCTTTGTCAGAATATCCTGAACGCCCGCTTTATCGGGTTACGCCGAAAGGTCATGGTGTGCGGATGCGTAAATATTCCCGCCATGACGACAGCCGCGAAATTGTGCCGGAAGTACTGACAAACAAACACGGTCAGCGCAGGACGCTGATGCAGGGCGATACGCTCGCAGTACTGCAACAAATATCGTTTTTGATGGAAAGACAGCCTGAGCCGTTCGCCCTGGTGCAGCGCCTTCAGAATGGTAAACCCGCCGGGGAGCTCTTCTGGGTTTCAATGCGTCCTGAATATCTGGAGCCTGACGGTGAATGTCACGTGTGTCTGCCTGACTGGATGCACGATGCGCTGAATCACGGCATGTTTGATGATGTGGTGGTGCCACCTGTCCCACTTAAAGTGACGGTTAAGGCGGGTGATTCGGTCGGATTCCTCGGCGCTCAGGATCTGGCCGATGAAGATAATTACCCACAAATAATCACCACGGACTATAAAGCGCATATCGAATTGCTGAGCCTTGATGAGCATGTGCCGGATTTTGTGGCCAACGTGAAGGGCATTAAAACCGGCAAACAGTTTATCAAGCTTAAGCTGAAACGACCAATGTACCTGCGAAACGGAGAGAATGAAGACAGTACCTTTGAGCAGATGAGCGCCATTACCCGCGCTGATGCCGGAAGAATTATCCCGCGCGATGCCACGTACCCGTTTACGGATAAAACCGGGATAACGTACTTTCAGATCCGCCCACACAGCTGGATGCACCAGGACGATGTGGAGCAGCTCAGTCAGCATGATTTAGCCGCGTTAAACTTTCACTGCATCGAAGCTGCCCCCACAACCGATTTTACCCGCACGCTGGATGAACCTTGGGTTACTGATGCCCTGAAAAGCATCGATTCTCACTTTGATGGCGAAAAAGGGCCACAAAGTTCACAGGCAAAAATGTTTTATGACAGCCTGATCCACAACGCTGAAAACAGAAGACCACCCAGCCCATACCCTGATAAATCACAGGACCAGTATTTGTTTGACGCACTGCATACGAATCAGATGAATATCCCGGAGTATGCGCGACGGCTGATAGTGAAACATGACAGCGACTGGCACAGTACCCGGGATGATACACGCTGGTCATCGGTATTTAAGGACAAGGACGAAAGTCCAGTTGTGAAACTGGCTAACGGCGGATTTCTGGATGCCACGCACTGGATGGATAAGGTTCAGCCGTTCGCCAGCCAACGTTCAGTATGGCACTTTCATCCTCTGGAGTTCTTATATGTAATGTCCGGTGATGATGATATGGATATAAAATGGTTAACTGTACCTAAAGGGCAGTTAACGTTTGATGCTGAAGGAAATGATAATAACAGTAGTCCTTATTTCAGTCGCCATATTCACTGGCCGGGTGGTGTTTCAGGAATAACGATTGGCCGGGGATATGACCTGGGTCAACAAAATGATCCAACATCAGACCTCGACTCTATTGAATTAAGTCAACCGCTTAATACCTGGCTTGTCGAATCAAAAGGTCTGTCTGGCTTAGAGGCTCAAAATCGTTATGAATCAGCAAACAATGACATTAGTAGTTATGAGATAACCAGAAAACAGCAATATGATCTTTTTGTTATTACCTACAATAGGTTAGAAGCCGATGTCAAAAGAATATGTCAGAAGCCTGCAACCATCAGGGCATATCATCCGAATCAAAATATCACTCCGGAACAGGCATGGAATGATATTCCAGAAAAAATAAAAGAGGTACTTGTTGACCTTAGATATCGTGGAGATTACACATCTCATGCTCGCTCTTTAATTCAGCGCTACGCATACACTGGGGATCTATCTGCATTCGGTCAGATATTATCAAATAGAGCTCAGTGGCTAAATGTTCCACAAGATAGATTCTTAAGGAGAGTTAGATTTTATGAAAATTAAATGTCTATTACTTATTTTATTTGCTTCATATTCTACAGCAGGTTTTGCCGCATTTTCCGAGACGGAAAATAATCAACTGGCGAGCATTAATCAGAAAAGTTCAGGAGAAGTTAAATCCGCACTGGACAATTTGAATAAATCTATTGATGAACAAATCGATAACAATATAGAGCGTAAGTCTTTGATTTTGGATCTGAAAAATTCGTGGGGGCAGATGATTAATAAAAAATGCCAGCTGGAAACTATAGAGTCAAAAGGGACTGATGCAGAAATGGCCGAAATGAATAATTGTCTTATTAAAAACTATCAGGAAGAAATGAAGTATTTTGATGCAATGCTTCCATAACTGTATCCTCAGGCTCCTGGTCTTGGTTTGTCGAAGCAAGGTTTTACTGTACAAATAACAGTAAGTTTAAAAAAGCCGCCGCAAGATACAATCTTGTAGCGGCCTCTTTGAGGCGCTGAAAAGCGTTAATTCTTACATAATTATAGTGGGTTGATAATTGGTCTGGTGCAGAACTGAATTACATTTTATTCTGAATTGAACACCTCAATATCCGGTAATTACGTAAAATCTACAAACATACACGATTGAAAAGAGGTCTGTGCTATGACGCTTCTCTCTCGTGTCCCGCATACTGATAAGGCGATAGATACCGCTCTGTGTTTACATTCAGATAATCCGCCCACCACTGCATCATGCTGCTCCGCTCTTCCAGATATTCTGCCTTATGGATATAGGCGGCACCCACGCTGTTACTTTCCTGATGGCTTATCTGTTTTTCAATGGCCTCCTTGCTCCATAGCCGCGACTCACTCAGCGCACTGCATGCCATCGCCCGGAAACCGTGACCGCAGACCTCTTTTTTGGTGTCATAGCCCATCACACGTAATGCCTTGTTGATAGTGTTGTCGCTCATGCACTTATCCTGGTCGTATTCGCCGGGGAAAATAAACGTCAGATGCCCGGAGAGCGCTTCAGTTTGCTTCAGGATCGCGATCGCCTGAACGGATAGCGGGACGATGTGCTGTGTTTTCATCTTTGCGCCACGATGGGAGAAGAGCACGTTTTCGATCTGTTCCCGTTCTTCCGGGATTATCCAGAGCTTCTGCCGCCAGTCGGTCTCACTCCAGCGGGCAAAGCGCAGTTCGCTGGAGCGGACAAAGAACAGCAGCGACAGCTTAAGCGCATACCGTGTCAGCAGCCTGCCGGAGTAGTTATCCGTCCGGGATAACAGTTCAGGCAGTTTTTCAAGCGGCAGGGCCGGGTAATGTTGCGTCCCCGGTGGGGTAAACTCACCATCCAGATCCAGCGCCGGGTTTGATTTGATGAACTGCTTTTTCACCGCATAGCGCATGATTTCGGTGACGTAGTTTTTCAGCCTTGCGGCTTTCTCCAGAAAGCCTTTGTTCTCCACTTTACGCAGGGTAAACAGCAGATCTTTCGTGACGATTTGATGGATATATTTGTCCCCGAGATCCGAAAACACATACCTTTCCAGCCTGCGCTGGATGGTCGTCGCATAATGTGCAGACCAGCGCCGGTGGTCGGCATGCCAGTTCATGGCGATCTGGCGGAATGTCTGTCTGTTTTTCTTTTTCTGCTGTGCGATTTTTTTGTCAACGGCGGGATCGGCTCCTTCACGCACTTTACAGCGTGCCGCATCGCGGAAGTGGCGCGCCTTAAGCAGGGAAACATCCGGGTAGGGGCCAAAGGCCAGCTTCTTCTCTTTCCCGTCAATGCGGTACTTCATATACCAGAGTTTTGAGCCATTAGGCTTGATCAGCAGGTACAGTCCTGAACTGTCGCCGAGTTTGAAGGGTTTGTCAGTGGGTCTGAGATTGCGGATAGCGGTATCTGTGAGTGATATAGCGGGGGGGGCTCCATGCGTTCAACGAACCGTGAGACCCCCGAGCAAGCCCAAAAACACAGATGCCAAAAAACCGGCAATCCTTATCAGGACAACCGGTTCAGTCTAACTGCTTGTTTTTAAAACGTCTTAAGACTCACTGAGATGTCTTAAGACTAAAATTTGGCTCCTCTGACTGGACTCGAACCAGTGACATACGGATTAACAGTCCGCCGTTCTACCGACTGAACTACAGAGGAATCGTGTGAACGGGGCGCATATTATCGACGTCAGCCGGCCTTGTCAAAGGGTGGATCAACGCCTTTTGATCGTTTGCTGACAAAATCAGCAAAATGGCGTTTTTGACGCCGGAATGCACCGTAATGGTGCGCACATACCCCTAATGGGGCAGATCATAAACTGCTGTTTCAGTAATAAAACCGCTGCCTATGATTAGCTTTCCTTATTTTCAGCCGCTTAGCGACAAATCAGACCTCTTCGTAAAACTGGCATTCATATTGCAAAACCCTATCAACAATGAAAAGCCAGTACCGGCACAGCATTTCGAACAGGGGGCAAAATGAACTTAAGACGACTGAAATACTTCGTAAAAATCGTCGATATCGGCAGCCTGACTCAAGCGGCGGAAGTGCTGCATATCGCGCAGCCTGCGCTGAGCCAGCAGGTGGCTACTCTGGAAGGCGAGATGGATCAGCAGCTGTTGATCCGCACCAAACGTGGCGTGACGCCAACGGAAGCAGGCAAAATCCTTTATACCCATGCGCGCACCATCCTTCGCCAGTGCGAACAGGCGCAGCTGGCGGTGAATAACGTGGGCCAGACGCTGAGCGGCCACGTATCCATTGGGCTGGCTCCGGGAACGGCCGCGTCCTCTATTACCATGCCGCTGCTGCAGGCCGTCCGCGCAGAGCTGCCAGAAGTGCTGGTTTACCTGCATGAGAACAGCGGTTCTGTGCTGAATGACAAACTTCTTAGCGGCCAGCTGGATATGGCGGTGCTGTACGACCGCTCACCGGTGGCCGGGATCACCAGCCAGCCGCTGCTGAAAGAAGATCTCTACCTTGTGGGCACCCGCGACTGTCCGGGGCAGAGCGTCGATCTGACGGCCGTTGCAGAAATGAATCTGTTCCTGCCGCGTGACTACAGCGCGGTGCGCGTGCGTGTGGATGAAGCGTTCTCCCTGCGCCGCCTGACGGCAAAAATTATCGGTGAAATTGATTCCATCTCCACGCTAACCGCCGCTATAGCCAGCGGTATGGGTGTGACCGTTCTGCCAGAATCCGCAGCACGTTCGCTGTGCAGCGCAGCCAACGGCTGGATGGCGCGCATCACCACGCCTTCGATGAGCTTACCGCTGTCGCTGAATATGTCCGCGCGCGGATCGCTGTCACCTCAGGCGCAGGCGGTAAAAGAGATTCTGATGTCGCTGGTCAGCAAACCGTCTCTGGAGAATCGTGAGCTGCAGCTGGTGAGTTGATATTCCATAAAAGCATAAGATGCTGGTTTTTATTATTTGTTCTGCAGGTCGGCTGACTCTAACAATAGCGTTATGTCAGATGCGCCGGAGTGAATCGTGAATTTCCAGCAACTTAAAATTATCCGTGAGGCGGCCAGGCGGGACTACAACCTGACCGAGGTCGCCAATATGCTTTATACCTCTCAGTCCGGCGTCAGTCGCCATATCCGCGAGCTGGAAGAAGAACTGGGGATAGAGATTTTTATCCGTCGCGGCAAGCGTCTGCTTGGCATGACGGAGCCGGGAAAAGCCTTGCTGACCATCGCTGAGCGGATCCTCAACGAGGCCAGTAATGTTCGTCGCCTGGCGGATCTCTTTACCAATGACGCCTCGGGCGTCCTCACTATCGCCACCACCCACACCCAGGCGCGTTACAGCCTGCCGCCGGTGATTAAAGCCTTCCGTGAACTTTTCCCTGACGTCCGTCTGGAGCTTATCCAGGGCACACCGCAGGAAATTGACGTGCTGTTGCAAAACGGTGGGGCAGATATCGGCATTGCCAGTGAACGCCTGAGCAACGATCCGCTGCTGGTGGCTTTCCCGTGGTTTCGCTGGTACCACAGTCTGTTACTTCCCGTCGACCATCCGCTGAATCAGGTTACGCCCCTGACGCTGGAAGATATCGCGAAATGGCCGCTGATTACCTACCGGCAGGGTATTACCGGACGCTCGCGCATTGATGAAGCCTTTAACCGCAAAGGCTTAACGCCGGATGTGGTGCTGAGTGCACAGGACTCTGATGTAATCAAAACCTACGTCGAGCTGGGGCTGGGCATTGGTCTGGTGGCGGAACAGTCCGGTGGTGAACGCGAGACGGAGAGCCTGGTACGACTGGATACGCGTCATCTCTTTGATGCCAATACCGTATGGCTCGGCCTGAAGCGTGGACAACTGCAGCGCAACTATGTGTGGCGCTTTATCGAGCTCTGCAACGCCGGGCTGTCGGTAGATGAGATTAAACGTCAGGTGATGGAGCCAGAAGAAGTGGCGATTGATTATCAGATTTAGCGGCTGGCTTTCAAACGCAACGCCATAAAGCTCAAGGGAAATCGCCACGCGCCGAACCATCATAGTAAACGGAAGCAGTTGCCCAAAGAGAAGCCTGTCTGAGGTGGCGTATGTATTTTTATCACATACGCCACCTCAGACAAGGGGCGGAAACATCCTGACGGTAACGTGGCTGAGTTGGCAGACTGTCCGAAATTGATTCCTGATACAGTCTGAGTACGCAATGCCGCATCAGCCCTGTCTTTTGGCCTTCAGCCCTGTAGCCTTTTCGGGCAGGGCCGTTACCTTTATGCGCCATTACCCTTCAGCCTTTTCCCTTTCGTAAGACCCTTAATACCTACGTGCTGTTGCGGTAACATCTGTTATCGTCTGCAAACGCATAATTACCTGCCTGTAATAAAATCTGCATAAATTTTACTCCCCTTCGTATTAACTCCCTGCGACTATTAGGGTTTTAGGGATTTAACTTAAGGAAAAACGATGGACATACGTTACCCGGTACGGAAGGCCGACGGGCGGGAGTATAAGAACTATGACGAATTGCTGACCGACATCCGCAAAAATGCCCACGGTTGGTGGTTACTTGGCATGAGTCGTTACTGGCACGGCGGTATCCATATCGGATCATCCTCCTCTCCGGCATCGGTGCTGAGCCAGAATGCACCGGAAACGTCTGTACCGCTCCAGTTCATGATGGACGGCGAAGTGGTGGCATGGCGGGTGAACCGGGACTACGCGAATATTGAATGCATGCAGGCGCAATCGCTTCGCCAGTCCGGTACCTTTGTGCTTGTCAGATCTGTGTACAAGCCTGATGAACGAGATGAGTCCTCCTGGCTGACGCTGTATCAGCTTTATATGCACCTGGCACCTTTGTCAGAATATCCTGAACGCCCGCTTTATCGGGTTACGCCGAAAGGTCATGGTGTGCGGATGCGTAAATATTCCCGCCATGACGACAGCCGCGAAATTGTGCCGGAAGTACTGACAAACAAACACGGTCAGCGCAGGACGCTGATGCAGGGCGATACGCTCGCAGTACTGCAACAAATATCGTTTTTGATGGAAAGACAGCCTGAGCCGTTCGCCCTGGTGCAGCGCCTTCAGAATGGTAAACCCGCCGGGGAGCTCTTCTGGGTTTCAATGCGTCCTGAATATCTGGAGCCTGACGGTGAATGTCACGTGTGTCTGCCTGACTGGATGCACGATGCGCTGAATCACGGCATGTTTGATGATGTGGTGGTGCCACCTGTCCCACTTAAAGTGACGGTTAAGGCGGGTGATTCGGTCGGATTCCTCGGCGCTCAGGATCTGGCCGATGAAGATAATTACCCACAAATAATCACCACGGACTATAAAGCGCATATCGAATTGCTGAGCCTTGATGAGCATGTGCCGGATTTTGTGGCCAACGTGAAGGGCATTAAAACCGGCAAACAGTTTATCAAGCTTAAGCTGAAACGACCAATGTACCTGCGAAACGGAGAGAATGAAGACAGTACCTTTGAGCAGATGAGCGCCATTACCCGCGCTGATGCCGGAAGAATTATCCCGCGCGATGCCACGTACCCGTTTACGGATAAAACCGGGATAACGTACTTTCAGATCCGCCCACACAGCTGGATGCACCAGGACGATGTGGAGCAGCTCAGTCAGCATGATTTAGCCGCGTTAAACTTTCACTGCATCGAAGCTGCCCCCACAACCGATTTTACCCGCACGCTGGATGAACCTTGGGTTACTGATGCCCTGAAAAGCATCGATTCTCACTTTGATGGCGAAAAAGGGCCACAAAGTTCACAGGCAAAAATGTTTTATGACAGCCTGATCCACAACGCTGAAAACAGAAGACCACCCAGCCCATACCCTGATAAATCACAGGACCAGTATTTGTTTGACGCACTGCATACGAATCAGATGAATATCCCGGAGTATGCGCGACGGCTGATAGTGAAACATGACAGCGACTGGCACAGTACCCGGGATGATACACGCTGGTCATCGGTATTTAAGGACAAGGACGAAAGTCCAGTTGTGAAACTGGCTAACGGCGGATTTCTGGATGCCACGCACTGGATGGATAAGGTTCAGCCGTTCGCCAGCCAACGTTCAGTATGGCACTTTCATCCTCTGGAGTTCTTATATGTAATGTCCGGTGATGATGATATGGATATAAAATGGTTAACTGTACCTAAAGGGCAGTTAACGTTTGATGCTGAAGGAAATGATAATAACAGTAGTCCTTATTTCAGTCGCCATATTCACTGGCCGGGTGGTGTTTCAGGAATAACGATTGGCCGGGGATATGACCTGGGTCAACAAAATGATCCAACATCAGACCTCGACTCTATTGAATTAAGTCAACCGCTTAATACCTGGCTTGTCGAATCAAAAGGTCTGTCTGGCTTAGAGGCTCAAAATCGTTATGAATCAGCAAACAATGACATTAGTAGTTATGAGATAACCAGAAAACAGCAATATGATCTTTTTGTTATTACCTACAATAGGTTAGAAGCCGATGTCAAAAGAATATGTCAGAAGCCTGCAACCATCAGGGCATATCATCCGAATCAAAATATCACTCCGGAACAGGCATGGAATGATATTCCAGAAAAAATAAAAGAGGTACTTGTTGACCTTAGATATCGTGGAGATTACACATCTCATGCTCGCTCTTTAATTCAGCGCTACGCATACACTGGGGATCTATCTGCATTCGGTCAGATATTATCAAATAGAGCTCAGTGGCTAAATGTTCCACAAGATAGATTCTTAAGGAGAGTTAGATTTTATGAAAATTAAATGTCTATTACTTATTTTATTTGCTTCATATTCTACAGCAGGTTTTGCCGCATTTTCCGAGACGGAAAATAATCAACTGGCGAGCATTAATCAGAAAAGTTCAGGAGAAGTTAAATCCGCACTGGACAATTTGAATAAATCTATTGATGAACAAATCGATAACAATATAGAGCGTAAGTCTTTGATTTTGGATCTGAAAAATTCGTGGGGGCAGATGATTAATAAAAAATGCCAGCTGGAAACTATAGAGTCAAAAGGGACTGATGCAGAAATGGCCGAAATGAATAATTGTCTTATTAAAAACTATCAGGAAGAAATGAAGTATTTTGATGCAATGCTTCCATAACTGTATCCTCAGGCTCCTGGTCTTGGTTTGTCGAAGCAAGGTTTTACTGTACAAATAACAGTAAGTTTAAAAAAGCCGCCGCAAGATACAATCTTGTAGCGGCCTCTTTGAGGCGCTGAAAAGCGTTAATTCTTACATAATTATAGTGGGTTGATAATTGGTCTGGTGCAGAACTGAATTACATTTTATTCTGAATTGAACACCTCAATATCCGGTAATTACGTAAAATCTACAAACATACACGATTGAAAAGAGGTCTGTGCTATGACGCTTCTCTCTCGTGTCCCGCATACTGATAAGGCGATAGATACCGCTCTGTGTTTACATTCAGATAATCCGCCCACCACTGCATCATGCTGCTCCGCTCTTCCAGATATTCTGCCTTATGGATATAGGCGGCACCCACGCTGTTACTTTCCTGATGGCTTATCTGTTTTTCAATGGCCTCCTTGCTCCATAGCCGCGACTCACTCAGCGCACTGCATGCCATCGCCCGGAAACCGTGACCGCAGACCTCTTTTTTGGTGTCATAGCCCATCACACGTAATGCCTTGTTGATAGTGTTGTCGCTCATGCACTTATCCTGGTCGTATTCGCCGGGGAAAATAAACGTCAGATGCCCGGAGAGCGCTTCAGTTTGCTTCAGGATCGCGATCGCCTGAACGGATAGCGGGACGATGTGCTGTGTTTTCATCTTTGCGCCACGATGGGAGAAGAGCACGTTTTCGATCTGTTCCCGTTCTTCCGGGATTATCCAGAGCTTCTGCCGCCAGTCGGTCTCACTCCAGCGGGCAAAGCGCAGTTCGCTGGAGCGGACAAAGAACAGCAGCGACAGCTTAAGCGCATACCGTGTCAGCAGCCTGCCGGAGTAGTTATCCGTCCGGGATAACAGTTCAGGCAGTTTTTCAAGCGGCAGGGCCGGGTAATGTTGCGTCCCCGGTGGGGTAAACTCACCATCCAGATCCAGCGCCGGGTTTGATTTGATGAACTGCTTTTTCACCGCATAGCGCATGATTTCGGTGACGTAGTTTTTCAGCCTTGCGGCTTTCTCCAGAAAGCCTTTGTTCTCCACTTTACGCAGGGTAAACAGCAGATCTTTCGTGACGATTTGATGGATATATTTGTCCCCGAGATCCGAAAACACATACCTTTCCAGCCTGCGCTGGATGGTCGTCGCATAATGTGCAGACCAGCGCCGGTGGTCGGCATGCCAGTTCATGGCGATCTGGCGGAATGTCTGTCTGTTTTTCTTTTTCTGCTGTGCGATTTTTTTGTCAACGGCGGGATCGGCTCCTTCACGCACTTTACAGCGTGCCGCATCGCGGAAGTGGCGCGCCTTAAGCAGGGAAACATCCGGGTAGGGGCCAAAGGCCAGCTTCTTCTCTTTCCCGTCAATGCGGTACTTCATATACCAGAGTTTTGAGCCATTAGGCTTGATCAGCAGGTACAGTCCTGAACTGTCGCCGAGTTTGAAGGGTTTGTCAGTGGGTCTGAGATTGCGGATAGCGGTATCTGTGAGTGATATAGCGGGGGGGGCTCCATGCGTTCAACGAACCGTGAGACCCCCGAGCAAGCCCAAAAACACAGATGCCAAAAAACCGGCAATCCTTATCAGGACAACCGGTTCAGTCTAACTGCTTGTTTTTAAAACGTCTTAAGACTCACTGAGATGTCTTAAGACTAAAATTTGGCTCCTCTGACTGGACTCGAACCAGTGACATACGGATTAACAGTCCGCCGTTCTACCGACTGAACTACAGAGGAATCGTGTGAACGGGGCGCATATTATCGACGTCAGCCGGCCTTGTCAAAGGGTGGATCAACGCCTTTTGATCGTTTGCTGACAAAATCAGCAAAATGGCGTTTTTGACGCCGGAATGCACCGTAATGGTGCGCACATACCCCTAATGGGGCAGATCATAAACTGCTGTTTCAGTAATAAAACCGCTGCCTATGATTAGCTTTCCTTATTTTCAGCCGCTTAGCGACAAATCAGACCTCTTCGTAAAACTGGCATTCATATTGCAAAACCCTATCAACAATGAAAAGCCAGTACCGGCACAGCATTTCGAACAGGGGGCAAAATGAACTTAAGACGACTGAAATACTTCGTAAAAATCGTCGATATCGGCAGCCTGACTCAAGCGGCGGAAGTGCTGCATATCGCGCAGCCTGCGCTGAGCCAGCAGGTGGCTACTCTGGAAGGCGAGATGGATCAGCAGCTGTTGATCCGCACCAAACGTGGCGTGACGCCAACGGAAGCAGGCAAAATCCTTTATACCCATGCGCGCACCATCCTTCGCCAGTGCGAACAGGCGCAGCTGGCGGTGAATAACGTGGGCCAGACGCTGAGCGGCCACGTATCCATTGGGCTGGCTCCGGGAACGGCCGCGTCCTCTATTACCATGCCGCTGCTGCAGGCCGTCCGCGCAGAGCTGCCAGAAGTGCTGGTTTACCTGCATGAGAACAGCGGTTCTGTGCTGAATGACAAACTTCTTAGCGGCCAGCTGGATATGGCGGTGCTGTACGACCGCTCACCGGTGGCCGGGATCACCAGCCAGCCGCTGCTGAAAGAAGATCTCTACCTTGTGGGCACCCGCGACTGTCCGGGGCAGAGCGTCGATCTGACGGCCGTTGCAGAAATGAATCTGTTCCTGCCGCGTGACTACAGCGCGGTGCGCGTGCGTGTGGATGAAGCGTTCTCCCTGCGCCGCCTGACGGCAAAAATTATCGGTGAAATTGATTCCATCTCCACGCTAACCGCCGCTATAGCCAGCGGTATGGGTGTGACCGTTCTGCCAGAATCCGCAGCACGTTCGCTGTGCAGCGCAGCCAACGGCTGGATGGCGCGCATCACCACGCCTTCGATGAGCTTACCGCTGTCGCTGAATATGTCCGCGCGCGGATCGCTGTCACCTCAGGCGCAGGCGGTAAAAGAGATTCTGATGTCGCTGGTCAGCAAACCGTCTCTGGAGAATCGTGAGCTGCAGCTGGTGAGTTGATATTCCATAAAAGCATAAGATGCTGGTTTTTATTATTTGTTCTGCAGGTCGGCTGACTCTAACAATAGCGTTATGTCAGATGCGCCGGAGTGAATCGTGAATTTCCAGCAACTTAAAATTATCCGTGAGGCGGCCAGGCGGGACTACAACCTGACCGAGGTCGCCAATATGCTTTATACCTCTCAGTCCGGCGTCAGTCGCCATATCCGCGAGCTGGAAGAAGAACTGGGGATAGAGATTTTTATCCGTCGCGGCAAGCGTCTGCTTGGCATGACGGAGCCGGGAAAAGCCTTGCTGACCATCGCTGAGCGGATCCTCAACGAGGCCAGTAATGTTCGTCGCCTGGCGGATCTCTTTACCAATGACGCCTCGGGCGTCCTCACTATCGCCACCACCCACACCCAGGCGCGTTACAGCCTGCCGCCGGTGATTAAAGCCTTCCGTGAACTTTTCCCTGACGTCCGTCTGGAGCTTATCCAGGGCACACCGCAGGAAATTGACGTGCTGTTGCAAAACGGTGGGGCAGATATCGGCATTGCCAGTGAACGCCTGAGCAACGATCCGCTGCTGGTGGCTTTCCCGTGGTTTCGCTGGTACCACAGTCTGTTACTTCCCGTCGACCATCCGCTGAATCAGGTTACGCCCCTGACGCTGGAAGATATCGCGAAATGGCCGCTGATTACCTACCGGCAGGGTATTACCGGACGCTCGCGCATTGATGAAGCCTTTAACCGCAAAGGCTTAACGCCGGATGTGGTGCTGAGTGCACAGGACTCTGATGTAATCAAAACCTACGTCGAGCTGGGGCTGGGCATTGGTCTGGTGGCGGAACAGTCCGGTGGTGAACGCGAGACGGAGAGCCTGGTACGACTGGATACGCGTCATCTCTTTGATGCCAATACCGTATGGCTCGGCCTGAAGCGTGGACAACTGCAGCGCAACTATGTGTGGCGCTTTATCGAGCTCTGCAACGCCGGGCTGTCGGTAGATGAGATTAAACGTCAGGTGATGGAGCCAGAAGAAGTGGCGATTGATTATCAGATTTAGCGGCTGGCTTTCAAACGCAACGCCATAAAGCTCAAGGGAAATCGCCACGCGCCGAACCATCATAGTAAACGGAAGCAGTTGCCCAAAGAGAAGCCTGTCTGAGGTGGCGTATGTATTTTTATCACATACGCCACCTCAGACAAGGGGCGGAAACATCCTGACGGTAACGTGGCTGAGTTGGCAGACTGTCCGAAATTGATTCCTGATACAGTCTGAGTACGCAATGCCGCATCAGCCCTGTCTTTTGGCCTTCAGCCCTGTAGCCTTTTCGGGCAGGGCCGTTACCTTTATGCGCCATTACCCTTCAGCCTTTTCCCTTTCGTAAGACCCTTAATACCTACGTGCTGTTGCGGTAACATCTGTTATCGTCTGCAAACGCATAATTACCTGCCTGTAATAAAATCTGCATAAATTTTACTCCCCTTCGTATTAACTCCCTGCGACTATTAGGGTTTTAGGGATTTAACTTAAGGAAAAACGATGGACATACGTTACCCGGTACGGAAGGCCGACGGGCGGGAGTATAAGAACTATGACGAATTGCTGACCGACATCCGCAAAAATGCCCACGGTTGGTGGTTACTTGGCATGAGTCGTTACTGGCACGGCGGTATCCATATCGGATCATCCTCCTCTCCGGCATCGGTGCTGAGCCAGAATGCACCGGAAACGTCTGTACCGCTCCAGTTCATGATGGACGGCGAAGTGGTGGCATGGCGGGTGAACCGGGACTACGCGAATATTGAATGCATGCAGGCGCAATCGCTTCGCCAGTCCGGTACCTTTGTGCTTGTCAGATCTGTGTACAAGCCTGATGAACGAGATGAGTCCTCCTGGCTGACGCTGTATCAGCTTTATATGCACCTGGCACCTTTGTCAGAATATCCTGAACGCCCGCTTTATCGGGTTACGCCGAAAGGTCATGGTGTGCGGATGCGTAAATATTCCCGCCATGACGACAGCCGCGAAATTGTGCCGGAAGTACTGACAAACAAACACGGTCAGCGCAGGACGCTGATGCAGGGCGATACGCTCGCAGTACTGCAACAAATATCGTTTTTGATGGAAAGACAGCCTGAGCCGTTCGCCCTGGTGCAGCGCCTTCAGAATGGTAAACCCGCCGGGGAGCTCTTCTGGGTTTCAATGCGTCCTGAATATCTGGAGCCTGACGGTGAATGTCACGTGTGTCTGCCTGACTGGATGCACGATGCGCTGAATCACGGCATGTTTGATGATGTGGTGGTGCCACCTGTCCCACTTAAAGTGACGGT
This sequence comes from Enterobacter sp. V89_11, assembly GCF_029967775.1. NCBI lineage: Bacteria > Pseudomonadati > Pseudomonadota > Gammaproteobacteria > Enterobacterales > Enterobacteriaceae > Enterobacter > Enterobacter sp. V89_11. Next base: position 18,032 of record NZ_JASCAN010000032.1, read on the forward strand.
TAAGGCGGGTGATTCGGTCGGATTCCTCGGCGCTCAGGATCTGGCCGATGAAGATAATTACCCACAAATAATCACCACGGACTATAAAGCGCATATCGAATTGCTGAGCCTTGATGAGCATGTGCCGGATTTTGTGGCCAACGTGAAGGGCATTAAAACCGGCAAACAGTTTATCAAGCTTAAGCTGAAACGACCAATGTACCTGCGAAACGGAGAGAATGAAGACAGTACCTTTGAGCAGATGAGCGCCATTACCCGCGCTGATGCCGGAAGAATTATCCCGCGCGATGCCACGTACCCGTTTACGGATAAAACCGGGATAACGTACTTTCAGATCCGCCCACACAGCTGGATGCACCAGGACGATGTGGAGCAGCTCAGTCAGCATGATTTAGCCGCGTTAAACTTTCACTGCATCGAAGCTGCCCCCACAACCGATTTTACCCGCACGCTGGATGAACCTTGGGTTACTGATGCCCTGAAAAGCATCGATTCTCACTTTGATGGCGAAAAAGGGCCACAAAGTTCACAGGCAAAAATGTTTTATGACAGCCTGATCCACAACGCTGAAAACAGAAGACCACCCAGCCCATACCCTGATAAATCACAGGACCAGTATTTGTTTGACGCACTGCATACGAATCAGATGAATATCCCGGAGTATGCGCGACGGCTGATAGTGAAACATGACAGCGACTGGCACAGTACCCGGGATGATACACGCTGGTCATCGGTATTTAAGGACAAGGACGAAAGTCCAGTTGTGAAACTGGCTAACGGCGGATTTCTGGATGCCACGCACTGGATGGATAAGGTTCAGCCGTTCGCCAGCCAACGTTCAGTATGGCACTTTCATCCTCTGGAGTTCTTATATGTAATGTCCGGTGATGATGATATGGATATAAAATGGTTAACTGTACCTAAAGGGCAGTTAACGTTTGATGCTGAAGGAAATGATAATAACAGTAGTCCTTATTTCAGTCGCCATATTCACTGGCCGGGTGGTGTTTCAGGAATAACGATTGGCCGGGGATATGACCTGGGTCAACAAAATGATCCAACATCAGACCTCGACTCTATTGAATTAAGTCAACCGCTTAATACCTGGCTTGTCGAATCAAAAGGTCTGTCTGGCTTAGAGGCTCAAAATCGTTATGAATCAGCAAACAATGACATTAGTAGTTATGAGATAACCAGAAAACAGCAATATGATCTTTTTGTTATTACCTACAATAGGTTAGAAGCCGATGTCAAAAGAATATGTCAGAAGCCTGCAACCATCAGGGCATATCATCCGAATCAAAATATCACTCCGGAACAGGCATGGAATGATATTCCAGAAAAAATAAAAGAGGTACTTGTTGACCTTAGATATCGTGGAGATTACACATCTCATGCTCGCTCTTTAATTCAGCGCTACGCATACACTGGGGATCTATCTGCATTCGGTCAGATATTATCAAATAGAGCTCAGTGGCTAAATGTTCCACAAGATAGATTCTTAAGGAGAGTTAGATTTTATGAAAATTAAATGTCTATTACTTATTTTATTTGCTTCATATTCTACAGCAGGTTTTGCCGCATTTTCCGAGACGGAAAATAATCAACTGGCGAGCATTAATCAGAAAAGTTCAGGAGAAGTTAAATCCGCACTGGACAATTTGAATAAATCTATTGATGAACAAATCGATAACAATATAGAGCGTAAGTCTTTGATTTTGGATCTGAAAAATTCGTGGGGGCAGATGATTAATAAAAAATGCCAGCTGGAAACTATAGAGTCAAAAGGGACTGATGCAGAAATGGCCGAAATGAATAATTGTCTTATTAAAAACTATCAGGAAGAAATGAAGTATTTTGATGCAATGCTTCCATAACTGTATCCTCAGGCTCCTGGTCTTGGTTTGTCGAAGCAAGGTTTTACTGTACAAATAACAGTAAGTTTAAAAAAGCCGCCGCAAGATACAATCTTGTAGCGGCCTCTTTGAGGCGCTGAAAAGCGTTAATTCTTACATAATTATAGTGGGTTGATAATTGGTCTGGTGCAGAACTGAATTACATTTTATTCTGAATTGAACACCTCAATATCCGGTAATTACGTAAAATCTACAAACATACACGATTGAAAAGAGGTCTGTGCTATGACGCTTCTCTCTCGTGTCCCGCATACTGATAAGGCGATAGATACCGCTCTGTGTTTACATTCAGATAATCCGCCCACCACTGCATCATGCTGCTCCGCTCTTCCAGATATTCTGCCTTATGGATATAGGCGGCACCCACGCTGTTACTTTCCTGATGGCTTATCTGTTTTTCAATGGCCTCCTTGCTCCATAGCCGCGACTCACTCAGCGCACTGCATGCCATCGCCCGGAAACCGTGACCGCAGACCTCTTTTTTGGTGTCATAGCCCATCACACGTAATGCCTTGTTGATAGTGTTGTCGCTCATGCACTTATCCTGGTCGTATTCGCCGGGGAAAATAAACGTCAGATGCCCGGAGAGCGCTTCAGTTTGCTTCAGGATCGCGATCGCCTGAACGGATAGCGGGACGATGTGCTGTGTTTTCATCTTTGCGCCACGATGGGAGAAGAGCACGTTTTCGATCTGTTCCCGTTCTTCCGGGATTATCCAGAGCTTCTGCCGCCAGTCGGTCTCACTCCAGCGGGCAAAGCGCAGTTCGCTGGAGCGGACAAAGAACAGCAGCGACAGCTTAAGCGCATACCGTGTCAGCAGCCTGCCGGAGTAGTTATCCGTCCGGGATAACAGTTCAGGCAGTTTTTCAAGCGGCAGGGCCGGGTAATGTTGCGTCCCCGGTGGGGTAAACTCACCATCCAGATCCAGCGCCGGGTTTGATTTGATGAACTGCTTTTTCACCGCATAGCGCATGATTTCGGTGACGTAGTTTTTCAGCCTTGCGGCTTTCTCCAGAAAGCCTTTGTTCTCCACTTTACGCAGGGTAAACAGCAGATCTTTCGTGACGATTTGATGGATATATTTGTCCCCGAGATCCGAAAACACATACCTTTCCAGCCTGCGCTGGATGGTCGTCGCATAATGTGCAGACCAGCGCCGGTGGTCGGCATGCCAGTTCATGGCGATCTGGCGGAATGTCTGTCTGTTTTTCTTTTTCTGCTGTGCGATTTTTTTGTCAACGGCGGGATCGGCTCCTTCACGCACTTTACAGCGTGCCGCATCGCGGAAGTGGCGCGCCTTAAGCAGGGAAACATCCGGGTAGGGGCCAAAGGCCAGCTTCTTCTCTTTCCCGTCAATGCGGTACTTCATATACCAGAGTTTTGAGCCATTAGGCTTGATCAGCAGGTACAGTCCTGAACTGTCGCCGAGTTTGAAGGGTTTGTCAGTGGGTCTGAGATTGCGGATAGCGGTATCTGTGAGTGATATAGCGGGGGGGGCTCCATGCGTTCAACGAACCGTGAGACCCCCGAGCAAGCCCAAAAACACAGATGCCAAAAAACCGGCAATCCTTATCAGGACAACCGGTTCAGTCTAACTGCTTGTTTTTAAAACGTCTTAAGACTCACTGAGATGTCTTAAGACTAAAATTTGGCTCCTCTGACTGGACTCGAACCAGTGACATACGGATTAACAGTCCGCCGTTCTACCGACTGAACTACAGAGGAATCGTGTGAACGGGGCGCATATTATCGA
>NZ_JASCAN010000033.1:0-15696 GCF_029967775.1 Enterobacter sp. V89_11
GCGGACTGTTAATCCGTATGTCACTGGTTCGAGTCCAGTCAGAGGAGCCAAATTTCGATTCTTACGCTTCCTTATGAGTCCTTATTCTGTTGTGATTCAGTAAGTTAGCGTAAAAATCATTCCCGATGCATATCCGGTTTTCCCTCCGCATCCGGTAAATTTGGTGGTCAGATCTGGGGTCAGTTTGGTTCGATTCTGGAGTGACCCCCAAATGTTTTTAAATGATTCAAAAATCCGCAGCTTAAAGCCCTCTTCCAAACCCGTAAAACTCTCTGATTCACACGGTCTGTATCTGCTGGTCAATCCGGGCGGTTCGCGTATCTGGTATCTCAAGTATCGCTTCAACGGCAAAGAATCCCGCGTCAGTCTCGGTGCCTATCCGCTGGTGTCTCTCGCCGAAGCCCGGCAACAGCGTGACGGTATCCGTAAGTTACTGGCGCAGAATATCAACCCGGCGCAACAACGGATTTCTGAAAAAGCCGCTTCATCACCGGAAAAGTGTTTTAAAGCCGTGGCGCTGAACTGGCACAAATCTAACAAAAAGTGGTCGGCAGATTATGCCGCGCGTATTCTTGCCAGCATGGAAAATCATATCTTTCCGGCGATTGGTCATCTGCCCGTCACGATGCTGAAAACGCAGCATTTCACCGCTTTACTGCGGGTTATCGAGGATAAAGGCTTCCTTGAAGTCGCGTCCCGTACCCGGCAGCAACTCTGCAACATCATGCGTTACGCCGTTCAGCAGGGACTCACCGAAAACAACCCGGCGCTTCACCTCGAAGGCGTTACCGCGCCGCCTGTCAAAAATCATTATCCTGCCCTGCCGCTGGAGCGCTTGCCCGAACTGCTTGAGCGTGTTGGCGACTATCAGCAGGGGCGGCAGTTAACAAGGCTGGCGGTGGCGCTGACTCTCCACCTGTTTATCCGCTCCAGCGAACTGCGCTTTGCCCGCTGGAGCGAGATTGATTTCAGAAACAAAATCTGGACTATTCCCGCCACCCGCGAAACGATTGAGAAAGTCCGGTTTTCTGGCCGTGGCGCAAAAATGCGTACTCCGCATATTGTGCCGCTTTCCCGTCAGGCGATTGCGATTCTGAAACAGATACAGGACATCTCCGGCCATCTGGAACTGGTGTTCCCCGGCGACCATAATCCGTATAAGCCAATGAGTGAAAACACCATCAACCGGGCGCTGCGTTTAATGGGCTATGACACCAAAACGGATGTCTGCGGGCATGGTTTCCGGGCAATGGCCTGTAGCGCGCTGGTGGAATCTGAACTCTGGTCGCGGGATGCCGTGGAGCGGCAGATGAGCCATCAGGAGCGCAACAGCGTGCGGGCGGCATATATCCACCGGGCTGAACATCTCGACGCCCGTAAAGCTATGATGCAGTGGTGGTCAGATTATCTGGATTCGAGCCGCGGAGGGTACGTTGCACCGTATATTTATGCGCGGCAGCATAAGGTGGCCTGAGCCAGCGACAATGTAATTTGTTGAAAATGAAAACGCAGATCCTGATTGAACCGGATCTGCGTTTCTGCATTAAAAGGCTTTACCTTCGTCTTTTTTGCTATTAATCGGAAAGCACACAAAATTATTCTACGCAGAATAATTTTGTACGAAAACCTATCAATACATCACCAATCAATAGGTACATATCGAATTACTCACGGTAAATAATTTCTGGCGATCGCTGCCAGACAGCCTGCACCAGAAATCGGTTCATCGCAATACCATAACTGCACCAGTCCATTGTCACCGTTTATCTGCACCAGCCTGTCGTCACCTGTATACGGCTGGACTGCGCCAGATAACGTCGGATACATATCGATCTGCGCCAGCTTTAACCTTTTAAGCCCTTTGGCCTTTTCCGGTCTGGCGCTGTTACCCTTAGTCACCCCTTACCCTTTCCGGCCTTTTTCCTTTGGCTGGCGCAGGTTGATGTGGCAACGTCCTGATGCTGTACCAGAGCTTTGTACAAAAATCCCCCCAAAATATGTGGCCTCAAATAATTCAGGTCAAAAAAAATAGCCACACAGATTTTAATCGATCATACCTCTCGGATATGTTGTTATTGAGAGGAAATCGTACAAAAAATTTCTACGTAGAAATTTTTCCGGTGGATAACGATGAATAAAGAGTATTTTATAATATGATGGCTATCAAAATAACCGCAAAACACCTAATAAACTCATTTATAATAAATAATCATGAGTTTAATAGTCGATGATATTAATCTCGTCAGCGTTGATAGAAAAGCATACAAAAAATTTTGGGTCCAAAATTTTTTGTATGAAAACCGATTGATACCTGAGATTAATAGGAAGTCCCCCCAAATTATTTGGGGCAAATAATTTTGTACGAAAACCAATTAATAGCCCGAAATCAACAGGAAACAGCCTGATGATATTTGACCTCAAATATCATCAGGTGAAAAACGATGAATAACCATCATATTGCAAGCTCGAGGCTATCAATTTGCCTCATCCCTTCGCCCGTAAACCTGCGCCACATAGCGCCCGCGCCCGTCGCCGTGCCCCAAATCCATCGCCGTCATTGCCAACGCTTCCTTTTCGCTGAATTCCTGCGCCAGATAATGGCGAATGGCATCCTGTGCCCACGCATAGCGTAACGAGTGCGGAGAATATGCGCCAGTTAACCCGAGACGTGACGCCTGGCTGTGCCAGTATTTCATCGCGCTTTTCAGATCTGACTTATCTATCAGCCTGCCGTGGCGATCTTCTGCCACAGCCAGCGCATTATCCAGCGCTTTTCTGACAGCTATAGCATCAAGAATAATGGTTTCACGCGGGCGGCCGCCTTTGGTGCCGAACACCACAGTCAGCCGGGACTCGCCCCGCTCCAGCGCCTGTTTCCACGTTTTCAGCGACTGCGCACTCTGTACCGCTTCCTGCGAGCGTAATCCCATCAGCCTTGCAAGTTCCAGCGCCGCCGCCAGCCCCGGATCTCTGGCGCGGGCAGTCTCCAGTACCTGACGATAATGCTCCGGCGTGATAGCCCGTTTCGTACCGCTACGGGATACGCCGGACAACCCCAGTGAGCGGTTGTTTATCCGGTCACCGTCTGCCAGTTTTGCGCGTCCGGCCTGTTTCAGGATGCAGCGCACCGCCGCCATCTCATTTTGCAGGGAACGCTTCGTGATACCCTGCGCTAGCCGTTCACGGATATAGCCTTCAATATGCCGGGCTCTAAGCTGCTCCACCCGGCGGATCTGCACATTCTGCGCTAGTACCAGACGCTCACAAAAACGCTGCACCAGCCTGATGCGGTCATCCACAGTTTTGTAGCTGCCGCCCGCCTGCTGCGCCAGCCGCTTCATTTCCTGCTCCAGTATTCCCATATATTCCCCTTTTCATGATTACCGTAAACTCATCCCAAAAAACCCAACACTGATACAGCTTTCCCCGGCGCACAGGCCGATAGCCCCTGTTTTTTTGTCGGGGCTGCGAACGATACCTGAGCGCCGGGGCGGCAGCCGTTGAGGTGTGGTGGGGCTTCGGTTGTGCTCTCTGAGCAGCCGCCCGCTTGCGCGGGTTATCCCCCGGATCGTCCGGATCCGCCTCGGTATCGGTTCATGTTCTCCTTATAGGTAAATGGCCTGAAAAGGCGGTGTCAGAATCCAGCCAGTAGATGGCGCAGCTGAGTTGTCTGGTGCAGGTCTAAAGGGCTGCGTGCGTCACTTTCCCGCTCTGCGCGGATAAAGTGACGCACTGGTCTGGTGCAGTGCTCAAACGTTACGTTTCTGGTGCAGATTTACGGTCACGCGGCAGCAAAGCTTGACGGCAATGCAGGCCGCAGCCCGTAAGGTAGAAGGCGCTGATAGTGTCAGCCAGTATCGGTTGGCCGGATAATTCCGGCATGGTGTAGATGGGGCCAGCATTCTGGCGCAGTAAAAGGACGTATCGTATTAAAACTCAGGCCTCCGTCGCGATAATCTGCGATCCGGTGTTTGCAGAGGTTTGCACCGGTAAACGGCTCAACCGTCCTGATGGCTCAGGCGCTTCTTTCAGGTCATGAAGCTTTGGGCGCTGTCGACGACAGCATGGAGCAGGAGGGAGACTATGCCAGTACCACTGGCGCAGAAAGGAAAAACTGTTTTTAACTGCAAAAGGATTTTTAATCACTTGTCGTTATAAAAAAACGAGGGTGCTGTATACGACAGCACCCTCATTCAACTTACATAAAAAGCATCAGGTCAGAATGGCTTCCAGTCGGGCCAATACTTCATTCACGACAGAGTCAGGTATACGTTCCAGTCGCTTGCCGTTCCGGGCGCCCATATCAATGGTTCTGGGCTGGTCACAGCGAATAACGCCCGTTGTTTTTGTTCCCGCCCCGTCCAGTGAAACGGTAAAACCGGCTATGCGGGCAAAGTTTCCGCCACTGGTCACAGGTACAACAACAGGCAGTCGGGTCAGCTTGTTGAACGATGCAGGAGAAACAATGAGTACCGGACGTTTTCCGCTTTGTTCATGACCTGCAATGGGATCAAGTGAAACGAGCCAGATTTCTCCTCTTTCCATTTACAGGATCTCCTTGCCTGCCGCAGGCGCATCGAGCCATTCCCGATCCTCCACGCTTATTTCAGCGTGCGGATCGCATTGTGCCAGCAGTTCGTCAAGTGAATAACGAGGACGTTTTTGCGGTTCAATAATCAGGCAGCCATTATCAATGGTCATGCCGACTTCGCTGTCCGTAGACAGCGCCAGCGTTTTCAGCACGGCGGGAGGGACTGCCAGCATGACAGAGCCGCCGACTTTTTTCAGGCGAGTGGTATACATAGATAACCTCCGGATATTATATTTTAATATAACATCAACGGCGGGCGGTGCGCAATTTTTAGTCAGATTCATTGTGACCTCCTAAGCGTAACGAAGCGTGAAGAAAGCCTTAACCCATCCGGAGACGGATCCGGCAGTTTTCAAAGGCGGCATTGCCGGTAAAAAGGCGACCGTCCTGATACATCAGGCGCTTCTCTCTGGTCGTGAAGCATTTCGTGCAGGCAGGAGCTTACTTCACGGCAAAGTATGAAGATTAGAGATAACTATTTTTGCGGTTCAAAGGATTATTTCTAATCAGATAAACAAAATGCGGCGCAGCTTCCGGATCAGACCTGCGCCGGGGATATGTCAGCGATAACGCGAAGGCCAGATTTGTTCAGGTGTAACGTCCAGCGCTTCGGCAATCAATCTCTCGCCTTTGGGCCAGTGACGGTTAAGGGTGTTTGCCAGCGTGGAGGATGCCAGCCCCGCTTTGCGGGAAAGCGCCGCCATTGAGGTTCCGCGCTTTTTCAACGCGGCAATAATGTCGGCAGAATGCCAGTCCGGTTGCATCATGCGGCCACCTCATCGATAAACTTCACGCCATCTGAGGTACGTATCCAGCGCGGGGCGGTGATTTCAGCAGAGAAATAGAGGGTCAGGTCGCACAGCAGGCAGCTAAGGTAATTCCGCGTTTCCGGCAACAGTCCCTGTGTCGTCAGTATCTGCGTCAGAGCAAGGCAGTAGTGGCAGAGTTCGGTGCAGTCAGGTTCAAAGCGGGGAAAACTGGCGGGGAACGTGTCAACGGTCAGGCTGTCTCTCATAGACTCCGGGATCGGGTCGAGCAGCGTGGATTGCAACAATGTCAGACAGGTACTGAGTCTGCCGCAGAGCGCCATTTTTAGCGCAGGGTCGTTGCTTTCGGCGAGAGTTTCGGCGAAATGTTTGCAGTGTTCGGCCAGTACGGTGAAATCCGTGGCAGCGCTGAAGGGAAGTGTGAGTAAAGGGTGAATTTGAGTGGGGATCGTAGCCATGAGGCAGCCTCCTGTAACGGGTTTAAAACCCACCACCAGAGGTTCCAATCTCATGGTGGTGGACTGAACGGGGTTGGAACTACCGGCGTTACAGGCAACCGGCGCACCTTACGGTGCCCCCGCCCAGCCCACCATTGAGGTATAGCTGAGCGCACGACATAAAAAAGACGCGGGCGCGTCGTATGTCGCCTGTAACATTTCTCAGGGTTCCAATCCCGGCACCTGATTTTGCAGGTGCGGGTAAAAGATACCGCTTTCAGTCAAAAACGGCAAGAGAGAGTAGTGGAATAGAGATCGCAGATTGTTATAAATATAAGCATTAGTCGCTAAATTTTTATCTTTAAAAAACGGATGGAGAGGGACCGGTGGAAAACATAGAACAACAGATTGTAAAACTGGGGCCGCCAGTAGGGAAAGCAGATGCTTATTTACCACTGGAGCTTATGGAGCCGAAAACGTTTGAGCTATTTTGTTGTGAACTCATCAAAAAACGGCTGAAAATCGAAGACGGCGAGATAGTTGATGCCATGACAATTGGCATCTCCGGCCAATCACAATTTGGGGCGGATATTTTTACGCATCGCCAACACGGCAATCAGGACGTTTATTCGTTATACGAAGTGAAACGTTGTAAAAAATTCACAAAGAACCACTATATCCCCACTGTCAAGCGCTTTAATGAACATAGGGAAAAATGGCAGGTGAATATCAATGAGTTTTACATTTTCCTCAGTGAGAAAGCGCCAGCAAAATTAATCGCAGAATACAAAAAACAAGAGGCTCTTTTTAAGGAGCTAAATATAGTACATCGTCTGCTTGATTCGGAACTAATCCACGACTGGCTGAAAAATCTGTATTGTCCAGATCTGTTGTATCGCTTTTGTCACGAGAGCTGGGTGTCTCTGTTTTATGGCGAGCGAGCACTGTTAAATATCAAAAACTATGGCTTGTGGGACTATAACGAATCGTCTGCCTGGCAAAATTACACGCATCCATATGAACACATTACTGGTGATACCTATACACTTCAGAACGATCATGTACTGATTAAGGCGTTTTTACCTAACCTGAAAGGTGACACTCTTTCCTGTTTTATTGATTTTCGCAATGGCCGCTATAGCCATGTATTGCTGACAATGAGTCAGAATAACCTGCTAAATTCCGCCTTCGAAGGGATCGGTAGCCCACCGGAGGCGGGAGTCAGACCGTGGGTTTTTAAAGAGCATCAAGGGGAGAATTATTATTGTGATATCGGTAACTGCCGCCTTGCACTTACCCTCAATGAAACCCGCTCGCTCTGTGACGCTTTTGACAAATTCTGGTGCGGTTACAAAAAGCGCATGGAAGAAATTGACCGACTTTGCCGTACTGCTGATTTTATGAATAGCACTCCACTCGGCGATAATATTCATCTCATCACCATTCCTTTCTGGTTATGGGGCCGCATCAACATTTTCTGTCAACATCATGACTATCTGAATACAGAAGGCGAATGGTCGATATTTAATCCTATGCGTGAGCGCATCATGGTCTTAACCCGGAATAAAGATGAGAACATGAATGAAGGACATCACGTCACGCTATTGGCCAGTCGCGACCCTAATTGTAATCGTCTTACTAATCATCGCGTAGCGCTCATCTGGCAACCTCCCAGTCGCTACGATCTCGATAGTATGGAAGAGGATGCTATCGGGCCACGTAATTACTGGGATGCGCTGACGGCATATCGCTGGCTGATGGAGAAATTAATCCCTGCAGCGGATAGATGGTATTGTGCTAATTTCTTTCAAGAACGCAGAGGTTGGCAACGACTACCGTTTCTTGCACAGCGACATGTTCCCTATACACCCCATGATATTTATTCGTACTACCAGCCCGAAAGCAATGTCTCTGTTGAACAGGTAGACAGCAAACAAAGTTTTCTGGTGTTACTGACTGAGCTACAAGACTTTTTTAATATCTACACTCGCCGGGTATACTTTCAGGCAACCGAGTTTGAACAGCTCTGCGATGCCTTTCTCTTTTTGTTGAATAAGACTACTGTCAACTACTGGGGCTATATTCGAAGTAGCGTCGGTGCTTCGCAGGAAAACCGTGAGTCCGTGGTAACAACATTGCAACAGTATCGGATGGAAAGTAAGGAGCACGATAAAAACCTGTCACTGTATGATTATCTGTTTCGCGGCATGATGGCGCTATTTCGCGATGGCAACTGCCATATCAATGAAGTGGAAGCGCAGAAGGTTGCGATGCTGTTGCGCCCCTTTGCGGATAAGGTGTCGGAGGGGCGTTTTTTGCGGCGTTGTCAGAAGAGATTATGAATTTCCTCTAACAAATAGCACGTTTAATTATATTAAAAATGCTATTGGGCAGCTGAAACATATGCCTTCCTCTGCCCATTAACATCCTAATTGTTTTATTCTCCGCGCTTCTACGAAATGGTTTCGCAGTGAACAGAATTAAGCTCTTTAAGAGGTCCGCCGTATGCCGTATGCAATACCTTTTCCAGTTTGGGATGCATAATTAAATCAGCGCCGATAATTACGTGGGCATCTATGTCACCAGTACCTTTTCCCTTAACTCGCCATGTTCGTAATACAACGACCGGTTGGTCATTCTCATCGTACCAACATAGCGGCCCCGCGTAATGAGATGGTTTCAATTGTGCATCATATTTCAGAGCCGCAGGAGGAAGCAGGACAAAGACATCATCTAACCAGTCTTTGACTTTATCCAGCTTAACTAATTGTGGCTTTGCTCGAGCCTGCATTGCCTCCATCCAATCAATGTCTTCCCACCAAACTAAGACATCATCACTACCTAAAGGCGATACTTTCGGAGGAACCATCCCATCAGGATTTGTCCTGACAATCGCAGCACATTGCACCGTTTTCCTGTCCATGGGGCCATAATGTTTACCATCTGCCCGAAAATAGTATTGTTCAAACAGCCCTAATCTTATCCATCCTCCCCATGTTGGGTCTTCATTAGAGACCCGTGTAAATTCTGCCAGTATATATTGTTTACTTTCATATAACGGCCAGTTTGGTCTGGGGATCCGACTGGCGTCCATAGCCAGATGAAGAGGCATAAAAGGCAGAATTTGTCCCAGGATGCTACGTTCTATATCTGCTTCCCACAATCCCTTACGCCAGAGTTGTGCCGGATATTCGGTAAAAACATTATCAAAAATGGCAAGAAATAATTCAGAATGCCATAGCAAAGTTCGAGCCGAAGGTTTTACGTAATTTCCTCGGTCATATTTGAGTTCATATCGTTCCTTCATAAAATGCTTGAAAACGCTTTCAGCGTCACCAGTAATATATGATTCCATTCTGGTAGCCACAAGCGTAGGTAACTCAGGCCATACTTCTTGGAAAATATTCAATAAACAGCTTTCATCAGCAAAGGAAACTACTTCCATGGATTTATTTGAAGGTGTGTTTGTTGCCCATGACATCCCTGATTTCGCGTTAAATGTTGTTTCTTTGATACGCGATAAAAGAAGCTTGGCCAACAGTGACAAACTTAATGAAGGACTTTGAGCATAATCCCTTAATGGCTCTTTAAGCCTTTGAACCAAAGCAGTCACATCTGCCAGCGTTTCGTTAAGAATCTGTAGTATGGATTGTAGTGAGGAAACACTACTGGTATGCATCAGATAATATTTTAGAGGGTCATAAAAGAGTTCTGTTCTCTCTTTTACCAGTCGAGCAACACCTGACAGGGCTGCTATTCGCCTGGAGATAACCGCATTGCCTGTATTCGTGAGTAAAAGCACGCAAAGTGATTCATCCAAAGACCATTCAGGGGTAGCCTGAAGTTCAAGTTTTTCAAACACATGAATTTGACCGGGGAGCGGTAATCGGCTTTCAATAATGGTGAAGGCCTCTTCCCAGGCATTCACTGCCAGTTCATGATCGCCCCAGTCAGCTATCCTTTCAATCAGGTGACGGGATAACCCATAATAGCCGTCCATATTTAGCCGTCGGAGCGTCTCCTGTGCCAGCGTTTGAAGTGCCAGCTTTTTATCCATCTCCAGAGCCCGACGGAGAGGTGCGGATTGTGTGTCATCACCAAAATTGAGCCATCCCCGTCCTCCTCTTGCAGAAGTGAAAGCAAGCGTATAGGCAACAACAGCCAATTTTTCATGTCCAGAATTATCTAGACACTCCGCCAGACACAATACCGGCGTAATATTTTCCAGCGACCAATAAGAACGTTCGTGAACAAAAAAATAGAGTAGACGCAGAGCCTGATCTTCTTCTCCTCTTTGAACCATTTCTGTCATTATATAACTTAATGGTAGTGAAACAGACTCTTTATATTCAGTACGAGAAAGAGTTGATTTTGAAACCTTTCGCAATATCGTTAGCAGTTCGACAAATTTGGGTGCTGGCGGAAATACTGGAATGCGTAAAGCTATAGAGGCAATCGGAGATGTATCTCCGATATATTCTCTTCGATGAGTTTCTCTATTTTCATTCGTTTCATATAATTTGTAAGCTGGCATATGCAGACTATGCTCTTCGGCAAATTCCCGCAAAGGCCCAACTGCGCTTAATTGGTAGTTAGAAGAATCATTAAATACTTCTGCACAAAGTACCGTGAATCGTTCCTGAGCATAAGCCGGATATTCTGTAAGTAAGCGTTGGACAGAGGACAGCCTCTCTTTTACTACTGCTTCTCCGGCATTCTCATAGTCAATATCAACCAATAATGTTGACCATAGTGCATTCAATAAAATTGAATCCCCCCGGTCAGCCAGTTGACGTAATGCCTCCTTCTGCGCCTCTATACTTGTCCAAGAAAAAACACCTCGTTCATACATTAGAGTACGATTAAGTAATTCGATTGCCTGAACTTCGTCAACTTGTAACAATGAACTAAACCATGCATTGGGGGCATGTTTTGTCGTTCTATGGTCGGTATGACAAAGTACCGCACTTAGTAGTGGATGGATACTAATCAATGCACGTATCGCTGATTCTCTTGAATGAAGTCTTAACGCAGGAACGCATTCGATGATATCAAACAATGTAATATCTTTTCGAAAACCATAGCCTAATAAAAATACAATGGCCTGTTGCCAGTGCTTGATTGCCTCCAAGGGAGACGTTTTTGCATAAAGTTGAGCCAACTTCATTCGTTCTATTGCATGTACACTGTAATAAGTACCATTTGCCTCCATAGATTCAAGCTCATCTTCTAGCTTTTTAATGATTAAATCTGCAATCTCGGGCTTTACAGTGTGTGCAAGAAAAAATGAATACAATACATCTCCTGAAAGTGGACTATTTTCATCTCGATCCAGATATGTTGTCGTATCATTACGAACCATAGAAATAATACTTAGAGCTTTTTCCCACTCCTCACGAGTGTTGAGGAGTTTAAGTGCACGAATGAGACTCGCTTTGATAATGGGATGTATCGAATAGAGATCGCAGGCTCTGGGGCTACCAACGAATGGTCTTGTGTCCTTAGTTAATTCTTCAAAAGCGGCTAGAATATCGTATGATTCATTGTTCACCGCAGCCGCTTCAGCCAATGCAACAGCAAGAACAAACCTCAGCCAACAGCGATACCAGCCCTCTCCCTCCAGACTAAGTCGTTGAAGCTGGAAAAACCTCTCACAATCCACATCGTGAGCTTTCAGACGTACTGACGCCAGCCATTGATGTACAACCTCAGCCTCTGGTGAATAACGCTCATTTGCTGGAGTTGTTTCAACCTTCAACTCATTACGTACTATATCAAGTGCGCGTTCACCTGAAGCTCCAGCCTCAACACACCACATAGCTTCTATTGGCGTAACAGCCTGGCATAAGGCCATTTCGGCATAATGCAGACTGTCATCTACTGCTTTTATATTCCGGTAGAAATCAGAAAGACCAAGAAATAAGAGGCAGACAGATCTGTCTGGTAATCTGTAGCGTCCGGTATAAGCAGGATCCCCTCTATGGCAAATCCTTTCTACTAAGGCTGGGGACATAAACTGAGCAAGTTGTTGAGCTAAATTACGCAAGAACCAAGGCGAAAAAAGCCCCCCTGAACGACATAGATTCCAATAAATATGTCGAATAACTTGCCTATACCGCCCTAACCGTAACGTACCGTAAATAGTTGCGAGGGCTTCCTCTTCATTATCACAACGAACGTCACCATGAGACTCAGTATCCGAATAATCGAGTCTATCCTCTATTTCTGTTGTAATAGATAAGTATTCTTGCCAAGGCGCGGCAACCCCCTTGGAATCAACTAACTGACAGGCCAGCAAACCTTCTTTTTGAGTTAGTGTTGGACGACCATCGAACAACAACCTCTCGGCCAATAAATCAGCCCCATAAATAGAATAGTAAGTCCGCCAATACTCTTGCCAATCATTGTTCCCTTCCTCAAAGCAAGAATTAAGTGCTCTGGATAATTCAGCATAGCGGACCAATGCAGGCCAGTTAAGAGTACGAGCAGCTACATCCGTCGCAAGCATAATATTTTTCTGAATAGCCTCGGAAGGATGGCCATGAGCGACACTGTCGTGTACAAATGATGCTGAAACGTATGTCAGAATTTCGTTATCTCTTCCAGCCCGCCTCATTATTGGTAGCAAAAAGCGATAACTTTTAGCATCAACAAAAAAACCTCGTGTTTCCAGCCATACCGCAACGGGATATAAAATATCAGCAACGTGTCTTCCCTGACGAACCAACTCATCAATCATGAAACGTCGAAAACTTTCATGAAATATCCTCATGCCGCCCTGAGTAGTTGCTTGGGTTAGGACAGGACGTAGTATCTGTAGTGCCGCGGAAACATATCCTCTAAGTAATGGACCGACAATTTCACATAATTCACTTTCAGTTATTGAGAAATCCATTACCCCCATAAGATCAGCAATAGCCTGAGCTTGTTTTCCTGCCGACGAATACAGGTGCCCGTAGTAATGTTTAATATCGCCATTTAAGTCGGGCGCCCCTATGAGCCATTCAAACGGTTCAGTAATTGCACCAGATAAAAGACCATCCATCAGACCAAAACAAAGGTAGCGAGTATATAGAGGATTACCTTCCGAGCGCTGGAACAGTATTTGTATTACGTCATTTTCTTTTTCTTGTAGGTTAATCTCTGCTAGTGCAGTACCTAACCCTAGTTTTATAGTTAGTTCCCTGACTTCTTCGAATGACCAAGATTCAACAACGTATTCGTTTAAATTAGAGTTGTATACTTCCCGTAATGGCTCAAGATGTTTTCCTGGTTGTGAGCCGATAATTAGCGTTACTCGTTCTGGTAGTTCAAGCGTTGCCAATTGTTCAACAATATCTGTTTCATTATCACTGAGGCCTAATGATGCATCACGAACCCGTGCAATATGATCCAGCCCATCAACAATGATCACAGTATGTCTTTCACAGGCAGAGATTTCACCTAAGGTCTGTTCGAGCTCATGAATACCTGAAGAAAAAACCTGTTGTATAGGAATTACATGTTTTTGACAGGATTCATGCAATTCAGCCAGTAAATTAGCGAAGAAAACGTTTGTTGTAATTCTTCGTTCAACCAGTTCATCCCCAGGCTCCAAAAAACAATAATGGCGAGCTACAATAAAACCCTGTTGTACCAGTTCTTCTGACAGCTGCGTCAAAGACCATGATTTACCGGCTCCTGGACCAGCAAGAACAAGATGAACCCCTTGTTGTTGTGCTGCCTCAAAGAGTTGTTTCTGTAATGACTTCCGCTCGAATAAAACAGCTCTGTCTAGAGGGAATGCTTGAGCAATACGACCAAAGTCAGTACGGAGTGATAAACGTTGCGCTATAAGGGATGGCGATAATGATTCTCCCCTTGTCCTTGCAACATTAGCAATATGAACTGCCAGTGCTGCCACATCTTCCACGCGGCGTTCATCATTTGGATAGCGACCAATACCAACATACTCCACAAGCATTTTTAATAGTAAATTCTCGAGAGGCCCAGGATGTTCAAGATCAAGGGAAGCAGCAGGAAATGCAATTTCAATAATAAACCGCTCGCAAAAAGCAATTACATCATCGCGACTAGGTGCAGCTTCCCCTCCAGGGATACTCATCAATGGTTTAAATACTGGGGAGGAACTCTTCGGCCAGACCCTATCAGGATCTAAATAGTATAGCTCCGTAGAGTATCCATCGAAAGTACCAGCAGCGCTATTAGCTGGTATAAGTAATTCAACAACAGGATCGTCAGAATCAGGATACAGCCATGTTGCACAGAGCCGATATTCTTCTGTAGCAGTATCCTCTTCTGAGGAGAGAAATGTGTTGACTAATCGATCAAACCGTAAAGATGAATTTTTTTTATCAAAATCATCGAAAGTTAATGGCCTAGCTATATTTTCACTTGATTTTAGTTGTCTACGTAATTTATGCCCATTTACAATGACCTCAATATCATCAAAACGGTCGTCTTCAACGGTTTTGCGATCAACAGTTATCTTCTCGTCTCGGCGAACAAGGCAACAGATGAATAGATATGCCGTGACTAAATCTTGGTAGACGTAACCCCTGTGGGCGGCACTTAGGGGGCTGTTACTAAATCGCTTCTCTGATCTTCGGTCACTCATAATACCAACACCCTCCCAACAAAATGATTACATATACCAAGTCATTGAACTTTTATGTTCTTAATATTCAAATACATTACTCAGATACTTGCAAGACAAAATTAAGAGAATCAAATAGATACCTCACAGAATGAATTAAATCAATAAATTCATTAAGTTACAGTGCTTTTCGATATAAAATGGTAGGATTGACCGCATCAAATTACGATACTTTCTCACAGATATAAACAAAAAACGGGGATTAAAAATGGAGATGTTGGGAAATTTTCTTTTACAAACGATTACATCTACTGTTTTCAGTCTGGTATTTCTGACTGGTGTTGGTTGGATTTTTAGAACCTGGATTGGAAACCAAATTCATTTAAGCATTAAAAATCAATATGATAATAAATTAGAGAGGCTTAAGGCTGAACTTAAAACCGAAAGCGATGCTCATCTAACAGATATGAAGGCAGAATTAGAACGACAATCAAATATATTAAAAATTGCTGCGGCGTCTTTCTCTGAGGTACAAAAAGCAACAATTTCAAGAAAAATTGATGCAGTCGATATTCTTTGGAAAGGGATAATCGACTTTCGCAAAAATTTTCCTGGTGCAGCCTCTTTTACGGACGTCCTCACTGATGAAGAAATGAAAAATTTCTATACTGATCCACGATTACATAAATATTCACATGAATTGGAGCAATTTGATATGATATGTTTAATCAATGCCAGCTCTGAAGAAGTTAAGTTAGTAAGGCCACATATTGGTGAATTTGTGTGGGCGCTTTACTCTACTTACTGCACTATTCTGATGCGTTCCATTTATTTATTGAAGGCAGGAAAGGATGAGCCATCTAAAGTGGCATGGCATTGCGATGCTAATATTGAAAATTTAATTTTAGTTGCATTTGGTGAAGAGTGTTCTTCTGAGTTTAAAAAACTCCGTTGGGGGAGATATCAATGGCTTCATAACCAGTTTGACTCGTCATTATTTAAAGCGATTGATACTCTTCTAACTGGAAAAAGTTTCAGTGATGCAGCTTTACATGAAGCACAATTGATGGAACGTCAAATTAGTGCCAGTAGATCAAATGAGCTCAAGATTTCGCATCCTCTTTAATAGGTGCGTTGCTGATTAGCACCATTCTAGATATACAATATAAATGGTGGTCATTCTGGTGGTCTTGACAAGACTGGATTTCTGATTTAGCTTAATCTTCAGCTAGTTAATGGCTATGGCGATCCCAGTCAGAGGAGCCAAATTTAAAAAGCCTGCTTTTATAGCAGGCTTTTTGCTTT
>NZ_JASCAN010000034.1:0-9489 GCF_029967775.1 Enterobacter sp. V89_11
CCGCGACCCCCTGCGTGACAGGCAGGTATTCTAACCGACTGAACTACCGCTCCACTGTTCCCGCTGGGGGAACGAGGCGCATATTACGGTTTGCCTCCGGACTCGTCAACGCTTTTTCTCACGTTTTGAATCGTTTGCTGCAAAATTCACCCAAACGATGATTTTACAGGCATTCCGGCCCTTTTTCAGGCCCGCCACATGCAGCTTCCGCCTTTCTTCTGCACTAAATCAAGACGGGATTCATGGTTAAGTAACTCTTCATCATTGGCTAAAACCACTCGCAAACGACTGGCCTGGCGAACAACGCGTTGAATCCCCGCTTCCCCCTGCGTCTGCTGCGATTCATTTTCCATGCTGAACTTCATGGACGTCTGACCACCGGTCATCGCCAGGTAGACATCCGCCAGGATCTGGGCATCGAGCAATGCGCCGTGCAACGTTCGCTTGGTGTTATCTATTTCATAGCGAGAACAGAGCGCATCCAGGCTGTTACGCTTGCCAGGAAACATTTTCCTTGCCAGCGCCAGGCTATCGGTCACCTTACAGAACGTGTTCGTTTTCGGAATATCACGATGGAGCTTACTGAACTCATAGTCCATAAAGCCGATATCGAACGACGCGTTGTGAATGATAAGCTCGGCGCCTTTGATATATTCCAGAAACTCGTCTGCCACTTCCGCAAAGGTCGGTTTATCCAGCAAGAACTCATCGGCGATACCGTGCACGCCGAACGCTTCTGGGTCCACCAGCCGGTCGGGTTTGAGGTAGACATGGAAGTTGTTCCCCGTAAGACGACGGTTCACCACTTCAACGGCACCGATCTCGATGATCTTGTGCCCTTCGTAGTGCGCGCCGATCTGGTTCATACCGGTGGTTTCGGTATCGAGGACAATCTGGCGAGTAATTGCAGTGCTCATAGCGGTCATTTATGTCAGACTTATCGTTTAACTGAACGTTTCAAATACAGGAAGTCTACCAGAGATGCGTAAACAGGTAGAAATTTTCACCGATGGATCTTGCCTCGGCAACCCAGGGCCTGGCGGTTATGGCGCGATTATGCGCTATCGTGAGCATGAAAAAACTTTTAGCGAAGGCTATTTTCTGACCACCAACAACCGCATGGAGTTGATGGCCGCCATTGTGGCGCTGGAAGCGCTAAAAGAACACTGCGATGTGGTGTTGAGCACTGACAGTCAGTACGTACGCCAGGGGATCACCCAGTGGATCCACAACTGGAAAAAACGCGGCTGGAAGACGGCAGACAAAAAGCCGGTCAAAAACGTCGATCTCTGGAAACGTCTTGATGCTGCGCTGGGCCAGCACGAGATTAAATGGGAATGGGTTAAAGGTCACGCAGGCCACCCCGAAAACGAACGTTGTGACGAACTGGCACGGGCGGCGGCATCCAACCCCGCTCATGAAGACACAGGCTATCAGCCCGAATCCTGATCAGGGTTTTCTGTACTGCCGCGTGGCGCCCACGGTCTGGCGAATGGGCGATTTCGATTTACTCTGCTTCATCGGATTAAGCGTAAGGGGGATGGTCCGCTTACGCGCGACAATAAATTGCATGCAGCCTAATGCCGGCAGATGGGTGCTCAGAACAACGCCCCCCTGCCGCGCCCAGGGAAGTACCTGAAAACCGCCCGAGCAGAGCACCTCAAAATTCAGCAGTGAAAGCCAGTCAAGCTGGCGCATCATCGTGAACATCCTGCTGTTATACGGCGGTGTCCGGCGAAGCACCGGAACCAGCTTGCGCAGCCCCATCAGACTCAGCGGATTGAACCCGCTGAGTATCAGCCAGCCATCATCAATCAGGACGCGGTCGGCCTCGCGCAGCAGGCGATGAGGATCGCTGCACCAGGGCAACGTGTGTGCCAGCAGGCAGGCATCAACGGACTTTTCCGCAAACGGCAGATGTAAAGGATCCGCTTTCACCTGAACCGGCGATGCGCCAAGAGAGACATTAACCTGATGTGAGATAGCGCAGCTTTCGGTATTGATTTCCGCGCTGAGATTGCCAATCTTAAGCAAGTGAAAACCATACATTTTCGCGAGCCAGGGTTTAAGCTGCTGTTCCAGGTTCTCGCGATAGTATTCACCCCAGGGCAATTCGGCCCAACGTTCAGGTGCCGGGACAATCTGAGGTATCCTTGCCGGTTTCATCAACACACCCACCACGCTATAAGAGGTAATTTATGAATCTTATCAGTATTCCCGCCTTTCAGGACAATTACATCTGGGTTTTAGTCGATGACGAGCGTCGGTGCGTCATTGTCGATCCTGGAGAATCGGCTCCCGTATCAGACGCGATAAAAGAGAACGGCTGGCAACCAGAGGCCATCCTTCTGACCCATCATCATAACGATCACACCGGCGGCGTTGCTGACCTTCGTGCCCAATTCCCGCATCTGGTGGTTTACGGACCGGCAGAGACACAAGATAAGGGAACAACGCAGGTAGTCGAAGAAGGTGAAAATATCCTCATAGGCGAGTGGGAGTTTTCTGTATTTGCTACACCAGGTCACACTTTGGGACATCTTTGTTTCTACAGCAAACCTTATCTTTTTTGCGGCGACACGCTGTTCTCCGGCGGCTGTGGAAGACTTTTTGAGGGCACCCCAGCCCAGATGTACCAGTCATTACAGAAGATTAGCGCATTACCTGACGATACCCTTATTTGTTGCGCACATGAGTATACATTAGGAAATATGAAGTTTGCGGCGAGCATCTTGCCAGAGGATCGGGCGATTCAAGATTATTATCACAAAGTGAAGGAGTTACGTGCAAAAAACCAAAAAACACTCCCCGTAATTCTGAAAAATGAGCGTAAAACTAATTTATTTTTACGAACAGATAATATTGATTTAATTGATGAAATTAACAAAGAAACAAATTTGTCACAACCAGAACAACGATTTGCATGGTTAAGGTCAAAGAAAGATAACTTCAGATAATTGCGGGTTGCCTTTTCAAAATTTCGCCGTTATCATCGCTCGTCTTTTAAGCAACTATTGACACACACATGAAGGCAAAAGCGATATTACTCGCCTCTGTCCTGCTTGTAGGTTGCCAGTCGCAGAACGGCAGCAACGTACAACAGCACGCACAGAGCCTTTCTGCAGCTGGTCAAGGGGAAGCAGGGAAGTTTACAAGTTCAGCGCGATGGATGGACGATGGGACGTCTTTCGCACAGGATGAAGACTTGTGGACCTCTATTGGCGACGAGCTAAAGATGGGAATTCCGGAAAACAACCGGATTCGCGAACAGAAGCAAAAGTATTTAAGAAATAAGAGCTATCTCCACGATGTAACTTTACGGGCAGAGCCGTATATGTACTGGATAGCCGGGCAAGTTAAGAAACGTAACATGCCGATGGAGCTGGTACTCCTACCCATAGTGGAGAGCGCTTTTGACCCACACGCGACGTCTGGCGCCAATGCCGCAGGCATTTGGCAGATCATTCCGAGCACCGGGCGAAACTATGGTTTGAAACAGACCCGCAACTATGATGCGCGTCGTGATGTTGTCGCTTCAACGACAGCCGCTCTCGACATGATGGAACGTCTTAATAAGATGTTCGACGGCGACTGGCTGTTAACGGTCGCAGCGTATAACAGTGGCGAAGGTCGTGTACTGAAGGCAATGAAAGCGAATAAAGCACGGGGTAAATCCACCGATTTTTGGTCGCTCTCACTGCCACAGGAAACGAAGATTTACGTACCGAAAATGCTGGCATTGAGCGATATTCTCAAGAACAGCAAGCGTTACGGTGTACAACTGCCAACACCAGACGAAAGTCGTGCACTGGCGCGTGTTCGCCTCAGCAATCCGGTTGATATTCAACAGGTTGCTGATATGACGGGTATGTCGGTAAGTAAACTGAAAACCTTTAATGCTGGCGTTAAAGGCTCAACGCTGGGGGCCAGTGGTCCGCAGTATGTAATGGTTCCGCAGAAACATGCTGAGCAGTTACGTGAGTCTTTAGCATCGGGTGAAATTGCCGCTGTTCAGTCAACACTGATCGCGGATGCATCATCCGTGAACAGCCGGAGCTATAAGGTTCGGTCAGGTGATACGCTTTCGGGCATTGCCTCACGTCTTGGCGTGACGGCAAACGATCTGCAGCAGTGGAATAATCTGCGCAGCTCAGGCCTGAAAGTGGGTCAGACTCTGACGGTGGGTGCAGGTAACAGTGCACAGCGTCTCGCCAGCAACAGCGATAGCATTACCTATCGTGTGCGTAAAGGTGATTCACTGTCCAGTATCGCAAAACGACACGGCGTAAATATCAAGGATGTGATGCGCTGGAACAATGATACTGACAATCTGAAACCAGGCGACCAGCTGACGTTGTTTGTGAAAAACAGCGCCACGCCAGACTCCTGATGACACGACCTAACGATAAAAAGGCACCGATTCCCCTCGGTGCCTTTTTTCTTTACTCTGCTTTTTGCGCTTCAGCCATGATGGTATCGCTGGTAAATGATCCATCATCCTGCAATTCAAAGTACGCCTTCACTTCCGCTGACGCACTATCCTGATACAACCGAATGGCCTGGCTTAACGCTTCCGGCGTGCGCATACGGGCAATCCACGAGCTGAACTCCAGCGGCAAGCGGTCCGTTATCAATGCACGTGTGATCAGCCCCGCTTCAGTAATCAGCGCTAACCACTCCCCGCTGGAGTAGTTTTGCACATGCGAGGTGTCGCGCAGCGCTTCAACCGTTTGCAGCCAGATATTACGCACCGGATGTCCCGGCGACATCACATCCATAATGATAAAGACCCCGCCCGGCTTCAGAACGCGTTTAACTTCACGTAATGCCTGGCCGACGTCATGCCAGTGATGGGCAGAATAACGGCTGATAACAACTTCAAATGAGGCATCTTCAAAGGGTAAGGATTCGGCATAGCCCTGACGCGTTGCGATGTTGTTCAGCCCTTTGGCTTTTGCGGCCTCTGCAACCACCTCCAGCATCTGACTGGATAAATCATAGGCCGTGACCTGCGCCACCTGCTGTGCTGCCGTGAAGCTGGCATGCCCGGCACCACAGCCTAAGTCCAGGACGTGCGCGTGCGGCACTGCCGCCAGGCGTTCACCGAGACGGACCAGATCACGGCCAGACGCGTGCACGGCACTGCTCAGATAAGCATTTGCCTGGGAGCCAAACTGTTTTTCTACGTTGTCATGATGGGAGTGTGTTGTTGTCATCGTACTGTCCTTTTGTTGTTTAAAATAAAGGGCAGCACCCGAATGGCCTGCCCCACGGCAGACCTGACATACCATTATTTATCAGGTTTGCCGGGACTGAATTCAACGAGTAGAGGATTGTGATCGGAGGCACGCGTCACCAGAACAGAGGCGTCGTGAACGTTCAGACCACGATAGAAGACAAAATCGAGAGGACGACCAAACGCTTTCTTGCGCTGGTCATCGCTAAAACGAACTTCACGCAGCGACATTTCGCGTGCAAAGCGATACAGCGCATTCATGCGCGGACGGCTCCAGGCATTAAAATCCCCGGCCATAATGATGGGCCCGCTGTGATGGGCGATCTGGTCACCGATCGGAAGTAACTGCTTACTATACACATCCACGCCCAGGCTGAAGTTGACCGCGTGGATATTCACAACCATCAGCATGCGCGTGTCCGGCAGCGGGTAGACCGTTACCAGCGCCGATTTCGCCAGACGCAGAATCGGCTCGCGTTCGCGCAGCGGGCAGCAATAGACCGGATGAGCCGAAGAGAGGGTCATCACGCCAGAAGGATGTTGCGGCAAGACAAACGCGGGAACCTGGTCAGCAGCAAGGTAGTGAGTCGTAGCAAACCTTACCAGCTCGGGGGTGGTTTGCGCCTCCTGCAACAGCACCAGATGGGCGTCTTTCCCAAAATTCTTGAGTACCGATAACCACTCAGCGCGCTGTTGTTTAAAGATGTTCCACACCAGCACCCGGATTTTTTCATCGCTGCTTAAGGGTGTCCCGGCAGGTAATGCCTGACTTATGCTCGCAAACGACCCCGGAGGCAAGATCCTCTCCGCGGGCATTCCGGCAACATAACGCATGGCATAGGTATTTTTTCGCACTTTTGGAAACGGCCTCTGTAACATGAACCAGCCCGGAAAACGGACTGGTTCTAATGTTATAGGGACTTTAGGTTACACTTTCAACGCAATTTCAGATAAACCGCTTTCCAGTTTTGTAAGCAAGCACTTACTGATGTTATCCCAGCACTACACGAGCGGGTTTATCAAGGCGCCCACTCAGGCTAATCAGCAGGAAAGCGACCAGAACAATCACCGCACCAATCCATGGCGTTTGGGTTAATCCGAAATGTTCAACGGTTTGCCCACCAATGATAGAACCCAGCGCAATCCCAATATTGAACGCGGCAATATTCAGGCCCGATGCGACATCTACCGCGTTGGGTGTATAAAGTTCGGCTTTTTGTACCACGTAAACCTGCAGGCCTGGCACATTACCAAAGGCGAAGATCCCCATCACCAGTACCGTTATCAGCGCGGCGTATTGCATCGATGCCGTGAACTGGAAAATCATCAGCAGAACAACCAGTGCTGCGAAGATAAACTTCAGGGCCGGCACTGCACCATGTTTGTCCGCAAGCTTCCCTCCCCAGATATTACCGATGGCGACGGAGATACCATACCCCAGCAAAATCCAGCTCACTGCACTGGGTGAGAAGCCTGCCAGGTCCTGCATCATCGGAGCCAGGAAGGTGAAAGCCGTGAATACTCCCCCATAGCCGAGCGCTGTGACGGCGTAGATGATCAGCAAACGCGGATGCGTGAGTACCTTGAGCTGATCGCTCAGGCTGGCACTCGCACGTCCTGCAATCGTCGACGGTACCAATAGCAGGCTGGCAACCAGGGCAATCACCCCCAGTAAAGAGACGGCAAGGAAGGTTTCGCGCCAGCCAAAGTGCTGTCCGATAAACGTTCCTAACGGTACACCGGTGACAAGGGCGACGGTCAGACCACCGAACATAATCGCGATGGCGGATGCTGCTTTCTCTTTTGGTACCAGGCTGGTTGCAATAGTTGAACCAATGGAGAAGAACACACCGTGAGCGAGACCGGTCAGCAGCCGGGCAATCACCAGCGTGGTGTAGTCCGGCGCCTGCCAGGCCAGAATATTGCCAGCGGTGAATAACACCATCAGCGCAACCAACAGCGGCTTACGCGGGAAACGTCCCGTCAACGCGGTCAGGACGGGGGCGCCGATGGCAACCCCGAGCGCATAGATAGAAACCAACAGGCCGGCAGAAGGCAGCGAGATTGAAAGCTGGTTAGCTATCGTAGGCACCAGTCCTACGATAACAAATTCGGTCGTGCCAATTGCAAAGGCACTGATCGTCAGGGCAAGTAGCGCCAGTGGCATAAATAACTCCATATCATCAGGATTAAGATGACAGGCAGTATGCGCCAGTGCTTAAATAACAAAAATGGTCAAAATATCAATAGAATTTTGCAGGTGGTGCAACAATGAAAGCAACGTCGGAAGAGCTGACAATTTTTGTCGCCGTCGTCGAAAGCGGCAGTTTTAGCCGTGCGGCCGAGCAGTTGGGGCAGGCTAATTCAGCCATCAGCCGCTCGGTGAAAAAACTGGAGATGAAGCTCGGCGTCAGTCTTCTCAACCGAACGACGCGTCAGCTAAGCCTGACGGAGGAAGGCGAGCGTTACTTCCGCCGTGTGCAGTCCGTCCTGCAGGAGATGGCGGCGGCAGAAACAGAGATTATGGAAACCCGTAGCACGCCACGCGGATTGCTGCGCATTGATGCGGCAACACCGGTTGTTCTTCATTTTCTGATGCCGCTGATCAAGCCTTTCCGCGAACGCTATCCGGAGATGACGCTCTCGTTAGTTTCCTCAGAGACGTTTATCAATCTCATCGAGCGGAAAGTGGATGTGGCGATCCGGGCCGGCACCCTGACCGACTCGAGCTTGCGGGCCCGCCCTCTTTTTGCCAGCTACCGCAAGATAGTCGCGTCACCGCAATACATCGCAGAGCATGGCAAACCAGAGACGGTTGAAGAGCTGAAGCAGCACCTGTGCCTGGGCTTCACGGAACCCGTATCGCTGAACACCTGGCCTGTGGCCTGTCATGATGGTCAACTGCATGAAATCACCAGTGGGTTATCGTCCAACAGTGGAGAAACGCTGAAGCAGCTTTGCCTCGAAGGAAATGGGATCGCCTGTTTGTCGGACTATATGATTGATAAAGAAATTGCACGCGGTGAGCTTGTAGAGCTGATGGCAGATAAACGTCTGCCTGTGGAGATGCCTTTTAGTGCAGTTTATTACAGTGACAGAGCGGTAAGTACGCGCATACGCGCCTTTATCGATTTCCTGAGCGAACATATAAAAACAGCTCCCGGGGGAGCTGTGTGAGGGTTTCAGGCTACAGAGGAAAGGGTCAATATTAATCCCAGTCAGGTGCCAGACCTTCAGGGCTGACCAGACGATCGTTGCATTCCAGGGCAGCGATCGCTTTTTTGTCTTCGTCGTCCAGCTGGAGATCCCTCGCTAACAGGTTGCTGGCCAGGTTTTCACGTCGGGTTGAAGAGGGGATCACGGCGTAACCTTCACCCATCGCCCATGCCAGAATCACCTGTGCAGCCGTTGCGCTATGTTTTTCTGCGATACGATTAATCACGTCATCTTTCAGTGCCTTACCGTAGGCCAGGGTCATATATGAGGTGATGTGGATGCCGTGCTGTTTTGCCCAGTCCACGACTTTGCGGTTTTGCAGGTAGGGAGAGAGTTCAATCTGATTGGTTGCAATGTTTTCTGCCCCCACGGCGGCTATGGCTTTTTCCATCAGCGGGATGGTGAAATTAGAAATACCTATTTCACGCGTTAAGCCCTGCTCTTTCGCTTCGAGCAATGCCTGCATGAACTCCTCGACTGACACGGCATCGTTCGGTGATGGCCAGTGGATCAACGTCAGATCCACATAATCGGTACGCAGTTTTTCCAGGCTCTCTTTCAGGCTGGGGATCAATTTGTCTTTGCTGAGGTTTTCAGTCCAGATTTTGGTGGTGATGAAAAGCTCGCTGCGCGCTACGCCGCTCTCTTCGATAGCCTGACCAACGGCAGCTTCGTTATCATAAATCTGCGCCGTATCAATTGCGCGATAGCCAAGTTCAAGTGCAGTTTTAACGGATGCGATAACAACGTCGTCTTTCAGGCGGAAAGTGCCCAGACCCAGTGCAGGGATAGTCATGTAATCCTCGTTATTCATAATGATTGTTAACTGAGGAGGATTATCGCTGCTGCCGTTATGCAGAAAAAGAGCGTTTAACGCAGAGGATTTTTGCTGATTTGGCAATAATGATACGACAGATATGAAAAAAGCCCTGAGCGTTAACTCAGGGCTTTTAATAAGTGGCGGAACGGACGGGACTCGAACCCGCGACCCCCTGCGTGACAGGCAGGTATTCTAACCGACTGAACTACCGCTCCAC
>NZ_JASCAN010000035.1:0-8114 GCF_029967775.1 Enterobacter sp. V89_11
TGGGGACCTCACCCTTACCAAGGGTGCGCTCTACCAACTGAGCCATATCAGCACGTATTGGAGCGGGCAGCGGGAATCGAACCCGCATCATCAGCTTGGAAGGCTGAGGTAATAGCCATTATACGATGCCCGCATCCTGAAACTCGGCTACCCAGTTCTTTCTGTAACAAAAAAAGAGATTTCTCTCTTTTTAGGTTCGAGCTGATTCAATTTTCAAACCAGCTCCGGCGGCTTAACGCTGCCAGAAAGTGGTGGTGGGGGAAGGATTCGAACCTTCGAAGTCTGTGACGGCAGATTTACAGTCTGCTCCCTTTGGCCGCTCGGGAACCCCACCGGACTTGATGGTGCCGACTACCGGAATCGAACTGGTGACCTACTGATTACAAGTCAGTTGCTCTACCTACTGAGCTAAGTCGGCATCAAGTAGCGCGCATTCTATGGAGACATGCGCAGTCATGCAACTAAAAAATTGCATAAAACGTTCTTTCGCTCACATTTTATTCGAAACCAGGGTTAACCGCTGTAAATTCATCCACTCAAGGTCAAAAATTCAACATCAGCGCCCGATTTATACCACTTATACCGTATCGTGGTGACTCCCGCGTAAAGCATCGCTTCCCCATATTTTTTCTTATTATTCCTGTCATCTGGTGTTAACCTCCTGCCCATTGTCCAAAATTAACTATGTTGAGCCCGGACGCGCTGTGTTGTGCTGGCTCACTGAAGCATGCTTATGAGCAAAAAAGAGCAAACGTTAATGACACCTTATCTTCAGTTTAACCGTAGCCAGTGGGCTGCACTGCGTGACTCCGTCCCGATGACGCTGACGGAAGGCGAAATCGCACGGTTAAAGGGGATAAACGAAGATCTGTCGCTGGAAGAAGTGGCAGAAATCTATTTACCACTCTCGCGCTTGCTTAACTTCTATATCAGCTCCAACCTGCGCCGTCAGGCGGTGCTGGAGCAGTTCCTCGGGACGAACGGCCAACGCATTCCTTATATCATCAGCATTGCAGGCAGCGTGGCCGTCGGTAAAAGCACCACCGCACGCGTATTGCAGGCGTTACTGAGCCGCTGGCCAGAACACCGCAGCGTGGAGCTCATCACCACTGACGGTTTCCTGCACCCGAATGAGGTGTTAAAGGAACGCGGGCTAATGAAGAAGAAGGGCTTCCCGCTCTCTTATGATATGCACCGTCTGGTGAAGTTTGTCTCTGACCTGAAATCGGGCGCGCCTAACGTGACGGCTCCGGTCTATTCGCACCTGATCTACGATCGCATCCCGGGTGGAGACAAAACGGTGGTTCAGCCGGATATCCTGATCCTCGAAGGATTAAACGTTCTGCAAAGCGGGATGGATTATCCTCACGATCCCCATCATGTGTTTGTCTCTGACTTCGTCGATTTCTCTATTTATGTCGATGCGCCGGAAGACTTGCTGCAGAACTGGTATATCAACCGCTTCCTGAAGTTCCGTGAAGGCGCGTTCACCGATCCTGACTCCTATTTCCACCACTACGCCCAGCTTTCTGAAGAAGAAGCCATTAATGTGGCGCGAGGGCTGTGGAATGAGATCAACTACGTGAACCTGAAAGAGAACATTCTGCCCACACGTGAGCGCGCCAGCCTGATCCTCACCAAGAGTGAGAAACACGCTGTCGACCAGATCCGTCTGCGCAAGTAATCACGCAGACATAAAAAAACCGGCTTAGCGCCGGTTTTTTTATTGATGGATTACGCCATCGGCTTTTCGCCATTCTCATCCTGATCGACCGCGAAGCAGGCAACCAGCTGACCGCCATAATCCTTGAGCTGTGGCTGCAACTGGGTGCACGGGCCAAAGCGGCGACTGCAGCGGGCGTTGAATGCACAGCCTGGAGGCGGATTCAGCGGGCTGGGCAATTCACCCGTCAGCTTGATACGCTCACGACGATCGTCAGGGTTCAGACGCGGGGTAGCAGACAGCAGCGCCTGGGTGTACGGGTGACGAGGATGAGTAAAGATCTGCTCTTTTGTCCCCTTCTCCACGCAGCGCCCCAGATACATCACCATCACTTCGTCGGCAATGTGCTCCACAACCGACAGGTCGTGCGAAATAAACACGTACGACAGCCCCATGTCCTGCTGCAGATCCATCATCAGGTTCAACACCTGCGCACGCACAGAAACGTCGAGGGCAGATACCGGCTCATCGGCGATGACTACGTCAGGGTCGAGCATCAAACCACGCGCAATCGCGATACGCTGGCGCTGGCCGCCAGAGAACATATGCGGATAACGATCGTAATGCTCGGTCTTCAGGCCCACTTTCGCCATCATCGCCAGCGCTTTTTCACGACGCTGCTCTTTGCTCAGATTGCTGTTAATCAGCAGGGGCTCTTCCAGAATCTGTCCCACTTTTTTACGCGGGTTCAACGATCCGTACGGATTCTGGAACACAATCTGGATTTTCTGACGGCGCAGTTTCTGCGCCTGCGGATCGTGCTTGAGCAGGTCCTGTCCCTGATAATAGAGCTCACCGCCAGTGGGGACTTCAATCATCGTCAGCAAACGACCCAACGTCGATTTGCCACAGCCTGACTCACCGACCACCGCCAGCGTTTTGCCGCGTTCAAGGGTAAAGGAGACGCCATCCAGCGCTTTCACCAGGCGTTCAGGCGCAAACAGCCCCTTCTTCACCGGATAGTATTTTTTCAGGTCGATAGCCTGCAACAGCGGTTGTTGCGTGGTGGCCTGTTGCGTACTCATAGTGTTGGCCTCCCGGCATCATCGAGTGGGTAGTGGCATTTCGACTGACGACCGTCAGCAAGCAGATTGAGCTCTGGCTCTTCTGCACGACATTTGTCTGTAGCATACGGACAACGCGGATTAAGCAGGCAGCCCTGCGGTCGGTCATATTTACCCGGTACGACGCCCGGAAGTGATGCCAGGCGTGCTTTGTCCTGGGCAAACTCCGGCAGCGCACGCAAAAGCGCCTGCGTATACGGGTGACGCGGCGCGCGGAAAATATCGTGCGAATGTCCAGTCTCGACCACCTGACCTGCGTACATCACGATAATTTTGTGCGCCGCTTCGGCCACCAGCGCCAGGTCATGCGTAATCAGCACTAGCGCCATGTTCTCTTTCTGCTGCAGTTCCAGCAGCAGCTCGATGATCTGCGCCTGGATAGTCACGTCCAGTGCCGTTGTCGGTTCATCCGCGATCAGCAGTTTTGGCCGACAGGCAATCGCCATGGCGATCATCACACGCTGGCTCATCCCACCGGAGAGCTGGTGCGGGTAAACGTCCAGACGCGATGCCGGGTCAGGGATACCGACCTGATTTAGCAGATCGATCGCACGCTGACGCCGGGTCTTCTTATTTCCGCCCTGGTGCACCTTGATGGCTTCCATAATCTGGAATCCCACGGTGTAACAAGGGTTCAGGCTGGTCATTGGGTCCTGGAAGATCATCGCCACTTCCGCACCAACCAGCTGGCGGCGCTGCTTTTCGGAGATACGCTGCAGGTCCTGACCGTTAAACTCCAGACTTTCGGCCATGACGCGGCCGGGATAATCAATCAGCCCCATGATGGCCAGTGAACTGACCGACTTACCGGAACCCGACTCACCCACAATGCCGACCACTTCGCCCTGATTTACGCTGTAGCTGATGCGGTCCACGGCGCGAAACGGAGTGCCTTCGTCACCGAAGTGCACCGATAATTTATCTA
Organism: Enterobacter sp. V89_11; assembly: GCF_029967775.1. Classification (NCBI taxonomy): domain Bacteria; kingdom Pseudomonadati; phylum Pseudomonadota; class Gammaproteobacteria; order Enterobacterales; family Enterobacteriaceae; genus Enterobacter; species Enterobacter sp. V89_11. Next base: position 3,713 of record NZ_JASCAN010000035.1, read on the forward strand.
CATTTAATAACGCCATCTCGTGCCTCTTACTGCTTCAGTTTGGGATCAAGTGCATCACGCAGGCCATCACCCATCAGGTTAAATGCCAGCACCGTCAGCAGGATTGCCAGACCCGGGAAGGTCACAACCCACCAGGCGCTTTGGGCGAACTGCAACACATCGGAGAGCATGGTGCCCCACTCCGGTGTTGGTGGCTGCGCACCCATGCCCAGGAAGCCAAGAGCGGCCATATCAAGAATGGCGTTAGAGAAACCGAGCGACGCCTGAACAATCAGCGGCGCCAGGCAGTTCGGGAAGATGTTGACGAACATTTGACGCATCGCGCCAGCACCCGCCACGCGGGAGGCCGTTACGTAGTCGCGGTTTACTTCCACCAGCACCGCCGCACGCGTGAGTCGCACATAGTGGGGAAGCGCCACGAAGGTTAATGCCAGCGCGGCGTTACTGATCGACGGACCAAAAATCGCCACCAGTACCAGCGCCAACAGCAAGCTGGGCAGCGCCAGCATGATGTCGACGATACGCATGATGATGTTATCGATAATGCCGCCGAAGTAGCCAGCAACCAGACCGAGTACGATCCCCATAACCAGCGACAACACGACCACCAGGCAGCCGACCAGCAGCGACAGACGCGCACCGTACATCAGACGCGACAGCACATCGCGGCCCACGTCATCGGTACCCAGCAGGTGCGACAGGCTACCGCCGTCCTGCCATGCTGGTGGTGCCAGCAACGCATCACGGAACTGATCCGCCGGGTTATACGGTGCTAGCACGTTGGCAAACACCGCAATCAGGATCATGACAGAGACATAAACCAGCCCCACCACCGCGCCTTTGTTGCGCTTGAAGTAGTGCCAGAATTCCTGCAGCGGCGTCATGGGAACCGGTGCAGTAACCACTTTATTTTCAGAAACGTGTGACATGATGGCCCCTTACTTCTTATGACGAATACGCGGGTTCACCACGCCGTAGAGCAAATCGACCAGCAGGTTGACGAGAATAATCATCGTCGCGACCAGCAATACCCCGCCCTGCACTACCGGATAATCACGGCGTTGCAGTGCGTCAATCAGCCAGCGTCCGAGGCCCGGCCAGGAGAAGATGGTTTCGGTCAGGATCGCACCCGCCAGCAACGTCCCCACCTGCAGACCAATAACGGTCACCACCGGCAGCATGGCGTTACGCAGGGCGTGAACGATAATGACGCGCATACGCGTCAGACCTTTGGCGCGTGCGGTGCGAATGTAATCCTCACCCAACACTTCCAGCATTGAAGAACGGGTCATACGCACGATAACCGCCAGAGGAATGGTACCGAGCACCATCGCAGGCAGGATCATATGTGCCACCGCATCAATGAAGTTACCCTCTTCGCCCCAGATAGCCGTATCGATCAGCATGAAACCGGTCAGAGGATTCGTATCATCCAGGAAGACCATATCGCTGACGCGTCCGGAGACCGGCGTCAGGTTTAGCTGCACCGAGACCAGCATGATCAGCATCATGCCCCACCAGAAGATAGGCATGGAGTAACCCGTCAGCGCCAGGCCAACAGCCGTATGGTCGAAAATAGAGCCACGCTTCACGGCAGCCAGGACCCCAACAGGGATACCCACCGCAGTGGCGAAAATCATGGCGCAGACACCAAGCTCCAGTGTCGCTTTAAAACGCGGCACGAACTCGTCCCACACCGGAAGACGGCTTTTCAGCGAAATCCCTAAATCACCGTGCAACACGCCCCAGATATAGTTGAGGTATTGCTGCCACAGTGGTTTGTTCAGGCCAAGCTCAGCCAGCAGCTGTGCATGGCGTTCAGGTGAAATACCACGCTCGCCCGCCATAATCATTACCGGGTCGCCGGGGATCATATGGACGAAGGCAAAAGTGAGAAGGGTGATACCGATAAACGTGGGGATAACAAGTCCCAGACGTCGGAGGATGAACTGCAACATAACCCGGATTCTCTCTGATGACGTACAACCAGTTGGCGTGACGTCTGTATTGCTCACAAATGTAAATTCCCTCTCTCTTCAGGAGAGGATTAGGGTGAGGGAATGCATGCACGCCCTCACCCCTGCCCTCTCCGTGAAGGAGAGGGTGAACACCCTACTTATTATTCAACAGAGACGTTTTCGAAGTGGTGTTTGCCCAGTGGATCAACCACGTAGCCCTTCACTTCTTTACGCACTGGTTCGTACACGGTGGAGTGAGCCACAATCAGAGCCGGAGCCTGATCGTGCATCACAACCTGAGCCTGTTTGTACAGCTCGATACGTTTGTTGTGATCGTCGGTCGCACGCGCCGGCTGGATCAGGTCTTCAAACGGCTTGTAGCACCAGCGAGAGTAGTTAGAACCGTCTTTCGCGGCTGCACAGCTGAACAGGGTAGCGAAGAAGTTGTCCGGATCCCCATTGTCACCGGTCCAGCCCATCATCACCGCCTGATGCTCACCCGCTTTGGCACGCTTCAGATACTCGCCCCACTCGTAGGTCACAATCTTGGCCTGAACGCCCACTTTAGCCCAGTCAGCCTGAACCATTTCAGCCATACGGCGTGCGTTCGGGTTATACGGACGCTGTACTGGCATCGCCCACAGCTCAACGGTAAAGCCTTTCTCCTGGCCTGCTTCTTTCAGCAGCGCTTTCGCTTTCTCAGGATCGTAGGTGTAGTCTTTAACGTCGTCGTTATAGCCCCACATGGTTGGTGGGATCAGGTTCTTGGCGGCAACACCCGCGCCCTGATAGACCGCTTTAATGATCGCTTCTTTATTCACCGCATAGGTCAACGCCTGACGGACTTTCACGTCATCAAACGGTTTCTTCTCGGTGTTGAAGGAGAGGTAACCCACGTTCAGACCAGCCTGCTCCAGCAGGTTGATGTTTTTATCCTGCTTCATGCGCGCGATGTCAGCCGGGTTCGGGTATGGCATGACCTGGCATTCATTTTTCTGCAGTTTTGCGTAACGCACAGAAGCATCAGGCGTGATGGAGAAGACCAGACGATCGATCTGCGGCTTGGTGCCCCAGAAGCCCGGGAAGGCTTTATACAGAATACGGGAATCTTTCTGGTACTGCAGAAGCTGGAACGGACCGGTACCGATTGGGTTCAGGTCCACTTTTTCCGGGGTGCCGGCTTTCAGCATGTTGTCCGCGTACTCTTTAGACAGAATAGAGGCGAAGTCCATGGCCAGGTCAGCCAGGAATGGTGCTTCCGGACGCGTCAGCACGAACTGAACGGTTTTATCGTCCACTTTTTTCACTTCAGCGATCAGGTCCTGCAGGCCCATCCCTTCGAAGTATTCATAGCTGCCGCCAGACACTTTGTGATACGGGTTCTGAGCGTTTTTCTGACGGTCGAAGGAGAACACAACGTCATCGGCGTTAAAATCGCGCGTTGGTTTGAATTCTTTGTTGTCCTGCCACTTCACGCCCTGGCGCAGGTGGAAGGTATAGGTCTTACCGTCTTCGCTGACGTCCCACTTCTCCGCCAGACCTGGGATCACTTCCGTGGTACCGGTTTTGAATTCAACCAGACGGTTATAGATAGGCACAGAGCTTGCGTCGTAAGTCGTACCAGAGGTAAAGAGCTGTGGGTTAAAGCCTTCCGGCGAGCCTTCAGAACAGTAAACCAGGGTTTTTGCCTGTACGCTTGCTGCCACGGTCATAGCCACCAGGCTCAGACCAAGCTTCAGCATCCCTGACTTCTTCAAGGAAATACTCATTATTCTGCTCCAATGTGATGTTTTGCTTTGTTGTGTTACGCCGCCAGACCTTTATTTATTTTTTACCCGGTCCGGTCGGTGATGCCCGAAGGCGTTTAAGGGATGGAGAATCCTTTCAGAAGAGCGTTTGAGTTGCAGCGCAGATCGTCCCTGAAATGCCCCTCATGCCCTACAATCTGTCAACAGAATGTGAAAACGTCAATACAGGTGACGGGGATTTACGCTGAGTGTGAGAAACCGCAAACAAAGATTAAAAAAACTATGTATGCCAGTTTTCAGCAGGGAAATTTATGCTACTCGCTATGTTGCAGCACAATTATCTTCATATTTCGCAACAATCAGTGATTAACTTTTATTCAGATCGGGTAAATTTTCTTGCAGAACGGTGATTATCTGAGCACTAAATACCGCGAACGTTAAAACGCACAGCGAAAAATGCTGAGGTTATCCATAAGCAACGCGAAAAAAGATCAATCTATATATAAAAAAATACAATGGATTATGTCACAAAATCGTTAACAGACAGGAAGAAGGCGGGATAAGGGGCGTTTTGGTGAATCAGGATGAGTAAGCTGCTAATGCAAAAAGGGCTAACCTTGCGGTTAGCCCTTCTTTAAATGTGGTCGGCGAGAGAGGATTCGAACCTCCGACCCACTGGTCCCAAACCAGTTGCGC
>NZ_JASCAN010000036.1:0-6245 GCF_029967775.1 Enterobacter sp. V89_11
CAGTGAATACATCCCGGCGATGCAGTCGACCAAGACGGTCGTACTCGCTGCGGGTGGTCAGCAGCCCCTGGGTACGGCTGGTCTCACGGTGGAGTTCGTCACGGGTAAAATCGGAGACCGACAGCTTATCGAGGGCAATGCTGAGCAGATGCCCGCTACCGTAGTAGAACTGTTTCAGCTCGCGGCCATCGGGCAGCGTGACGGAGGTGCGGTTGCCGAGAGCATCATACTCCCATGCCAGCTCACCGTGCTCGCCCACTTCATGCGTGACACGCCCCAGGGCGTCATATTCAAAGGCAAGTTCCTGTTCTGCCTCTGCACTCCAGGCGTCAACGGAAAGTGCCGGATGAAGTCCAATACGACTCAGCAAACCTGACGGTGTGTAGTGATAACGGGTCTGCCCTTCCGGCGTGGTGCGGGCAACCAGCTGGCCACTCGCGCTCCAGGCGAAGGCATGGGTGATGGCTTCCGGATGACCGGCGGCAAACGTGCGCGCTATCGTACGCCCGCAGGCGTCATAGCGATACTGTGAGGCCACGCCATCGAGCCCCACCTCTTCCAGCAGCAGCGAGTCGGGCCCCCAGCGGAACTGATAGGCTTCGCCATTTTCATTTTCCAGGGCAATCAGTCGCCCGCGGCTGTCCCAGCGGCGACGGACCTCTTCACCCTGAGTGTTACGCGTAGCGGTTAATCGTCCTGCCTCGTCGTATTTAAACTCACTTTCTTTGCCATCAGCGCCCGCATGCGTCACCGGCAGGCCGCGTTCGTTCCATGCAAGTGACTCTGTCCAGCCTTCCGGTCGATCGAGTTGCACCGGACGCCCTGCGGCATCGTAGCGATAGCGCGTCTCTTCGCCGTCAGCGCCGATCTCAGTCGTTAACCAGCCCAGCGGATGATAGGTATAGCGGGTTATACGTCCTGAACAGTCTGTGGCACGAATGACCTGCCCGGCCTCGTTGTACTCCTGGTAGCGACTGTTTCCCGCGGCATCAACTTCTTCAACGACCTGACCAAACTCGTCCCGGCGCAGCAGTGTTGTCTGCCCCATCGGGTCCACCACACGCTTCAGCCCGTGATGTTCGTCGTACCAGAAACGGGTCGTACTGCCGTCGGCTTCAATGATGGCTGACGGTAGCGCGCGGTGCTCCAGCCAGGTGGTGGTGCGGGTATTGCCGTCGGCGTCAATTTCCTGCACCCGGTTGCCCATTTCGTCGTAGACGAAGGTGACGGCGTTACCGAGCGGATCGATGCGACGGGTCAGAAGTTCGTTTTCATCCCACTCGTAGCACCAGTTTTCACCGCGCTCGTCAACGTAGCGGACAATCAGATTTTGCGCGTTCCAGTAGTGCTTACGCGTCTGGCCATCGTCGTGCTCGACGGTCGTCAGCCCGGCGGCTAAATCGTAGGTGAAGCGGCAGCCGTCGCCGGTGCTGGTGCGGTTTTCTACCACGCGCCAGTGGTCGAATTTTTGCCAGCGGTATTCGCTCTCCAGCCCGCCCGGCAGGCGGTGCCAGACCATCAGGCCGTGGTCGTTATAGCGGTATTCGCGCGTCACTACGCCAGAGGCATCCGTCACGCTCGCCAGCTGGCCGCGCGCATCGTAACCCCATTGCATCAGCGGCCAGGTACGGTTGCCGTCAAAATGGCTGGCAGAGGTGGCGCGCTGCGGGAAACGCTCATCTTCATAGCGCAGGGTGACATCAATCGCCCGTGGCTCATCGTGAAGATTGACCAGCCTGCCGTGTTCATCCCACTCCGTCAGCAGCGCGTTACCGTATTCGTCGCTGAGGGAGGCCAGACGCAGGAGGGTGGGATTCGCCCGGGTCGGTTTATACAGACGCCATACCGCGCCGTCATCGTCGGCAATCGCCACGTCGCCGCTCTCATTGCGGCGGATGATGATGCCTTCGCTGATGCTGTAAAACGCGCGATCGACGGGCGGCAGCTCAAAGCTCAGCTCACGGCCGGTTTCGTCGAACCAGGTCGCGTTGTTCTCTTCGAGCGTCAGATAGCTGTCAAAGGTTGTCGCCCAACCCAGACCAAACAGCCCTTCACGGGTGGTCAGGCTGTTGTAGCTGCGCTGCCAGCGCAGCGGGAAGCGCCCCGGCAACGAGAAATCGAGTTCATCGTCATCATTCAGCACCTTCACGCCGGTTGCAGCATGTACCGGGTGCGAGGAGCCAAACACAGCATTAACGGCCATATCGGCCAGCATGCCACCGCCGGCTGCCGCCAGTGCACAGGGCATATTTTTCAGGATTTTACCCGGACGTCCACGCAGCAGGGAGAGCGCGATCATCCCCAGCGCCAGACCCGGCGTTTTACCGCTCTTGATATCACGTACCGTGAGCGTGTCCCCGCCGATGATCACATTCGGGGAAACATCGTCGGAAACGGTGCCTTCACAGGTGGTGCGATCTTTTGCACGTACCGCGGGCTGCCCGTTAATGAAGACGCTTTTAGAGCCTTCCGCCAGATACTGCGGCCCGGAGTGCTTTTCGCACGCCACCTTGTCTTCTTCCAGCGGCGAGGTTCCCGAAGCGGCAGAGGCCACGCTCGGCTGCCACATCTCGCTGCCAAATTGTCCAGCGGCGGAAAGCAGCATGCCGGCGTAATCGGCAAAGCTGCCCGGAGACTGTGGTTCAGGTGACGGTGTGTCGGCGGGCGTCAGCGTCCCGGCCGCTCGTGCAGCGGGAATCGCGTTCGTCAGAACGTTATCAGACCCGGTGGTAATTTTGCCCGCTGGCGACGGCGGGAACAGCGCGTTGCCTAAACCTTCGGCGGCGTTGCTGATATCGTCAGTTATACCTGCCACGTTTGCCAGTACGCCGCCAATGATCCCACTTAACAGACAGCTGGATCCAATCGCCGCCACGCCCGCGGCGGCAGCACCCGCCCCCAGCAGCGGAGCAGCAACGGTTGCCGCCGCGCCCACGGCAGCGCCGATAACGGCATAGGCCGCACCTTCCGCCACAATACTGGTGATATCCGCAAAAATGCTGGAGTGAATGATCTCGTCGCCCTGACGGGCCGCGTTGTTATCGCTCATGCCTTACACATTCCGGTTGTCGTTTAGCGTCAGACTCTGCTTAAGCGCGCTCCAGCGCCCCTCATCCTCTGCGGTGAATGCTCTGAGCGCCGAGAGGGTAAAAATCATCAACACCGGTTTGCCCGGCGTTTGTACGGCCAGCTGTTTTTGCCAAATGCGCTGTCCGTTACTGTCAAAGGTCGTCTCGACTTCCAGCGCGTTAATTTTTCCGTCAGGCCCGACCTTTATGCTCTGGAATGCGCTTTGGGCAATCTCGCCCATCTGCGGACGTAGTAGTTCCCACTGGCGGTGAAACTCTTTCTCATAGTCGCTGCCATCCGGAATAACGCCGCGACTGACCACCACGGACAACCCGCTTTCGTCGTCGCGAATAATGTTCATACTGTTATCCTGCCAGGCAGCAGGAAAAAGGGAAAACGAACCTTCCTGGAGGGTGTATTTCATAAGTGAACTCGGGATGATTAATATTGTGAGAAATAAAAGGGGCCAATCCATGCTGGCCTTTGGGCTGGCTGTTTTATTCTTTAAGCCATTGACCTGATTGTTCGACTAAAACATGGTTGCCTTTGCTCACGACCAATTTCACGGGTGAGTAAGTCACGGTGTAAGCGATCTCGCCATTCTTATAGGTAGAGCCAATTATTTTACCTGCAGGATCGTGCAACGTTTTCCCCTTAAGGGAGATCGTACTATTATCACTTTTGCGCACGCCGAGATAATACATCTGGTCACATTCACTAGTAAAACGCCCGCACTTATTGACCAGAGAAATAGCGAACTTTTGAGTATTGAGTTTTCGGGTTTCAACTGTCTGAGCCGAAGCAGCTTTCTGTAACGTATAACGCTGCGGAGCATAATAATTTCCTTTTTGAGGAGGAGTAACTAAACGCCATTCCATTTTACTCCCCTTAATTTCCAGAACAACCCGTCCGCCTATACCGCCAAACGATGAGTTGAACTCAACATTGGCACGATTGCCCGCGATCGTACCGCTAAGATTACGCTCATCATCTTCCGGGCAATCAATGCGGTTTCCTCTTTGCGAAATATAGCAATAAGATCCGGAGATACGGCCACCTGATTCAGCTAACCGCAGAGTTAACGTCGAGTCGTTCGCGTACTCGCCTGACCATACTCCGCCAAATGCGGGACCAGATTGGCTTATCGTTTCAAAATGCAGTGTGCCAAATCTTGCAGCCCATTTTTTAATATCGCCGTTAATATCCTGGCGATGTTCAGAAGACTGATAATGAATAACGTCAGACTCGGGTATGACCCAGGCAGCGTAGATTTTGCCATCTGGTTCGATAACCAAAGCAGAGGCGTTTTCCAGATAAAGATCTTTTAGCCAGCCTTCAATTAACAATCCTCCGTCAGCCGTGGAATGCGGTTCACCAAATACATCAAAATTGTTGATAAACGTCTGGTAATCGCTTCCCAGGGCCTTTCTGAGGAGGTCTGTCACTTCGCTATCGTTAACGATGCGACTGACCGTATTGAGCTTATTGTATTGTGATAACTCTAGCGCAGTTGCAGTTTCAATTGCATCTGCCAAGAAAGCGGTGAGCAATACGGCTGCCAGATATTTCCTTTTCATAAATTACTCTGGATTTCCATTGTCGTAATTCATTGTTATCTTCACAATTTTACTGTCTTTGATCTCAAAAGAGAGGACCTTTTTACCCAACTCATAGGTAATCCATTGTTCTCCGGCATCCTTTGCGACCTGACCGTCACCGTATGCTGTGTTCAAGTCCGTTCTCGTTGAACCAACATGGACACCACGCGGCGTTGCGACATCTGTTGCAGTCAGCGTGATCTGCGACACGATATAATCATCAACGCTTCGTTCCGCTTTATCCCACCAGAGATTGGAACTGAAAATGTCTAACCCAGACTTTTGATGCTGGAAGAATTTATAGTTAGCTCCGTCAAAAGGAACCTCACCGGTAAAACTGCCTTCCACTGGCACGTCAATTCTGCGCGCAACGTCAGGAGTCCATCTGTCACCCAATTCAACAGGCTGGCTTTTTATCTGCACAGAAAAATCGTGATTTGTCAGAACGGGCGGTATAACTTGAGCCAATACCGAACTGCTGCACAGACAGGTAAGCATCAGAACAAAACAAAGATATGTCGGAGTCTGTTTTTTCACGTTAATCGTCATTTTCTCAATCTAAATTACGCTTCTCACCGATGTGGGAAACCGCGAGTCATGGAAGCTGTTTTCTTAGTCAGCGCTAATAACAACAGAGCTCAGACAGTCAGGTTTTTTTACGGTGAAACTGAAACTCACTTTTTGTCCATTCATATCTTTTGGTGCTGTATAACTGGTCACTTCATTCTCCGAGCGGCCTCGGGGATAATCAGTTAACGTCAGTTGTGGGTAATGCTTTTTAACGGTTTGAAGTGTGATGCACTGGCCTGATGGTGAAAAATTCAGTAAGGGAGCCATGCCATCATTTTTTTTGCTTACTCGTAAATCAATGGTAGTAATGCTCGTACCCTCCAAAAGCTTGAAATCATCAGCATGGTAGAGGTTCATATATGCATTATTTTTCATGTAGGTAAAATGCAACGGCATGTCATTTAGACTCGTAACGGATAACGTTTTGAGTGAGGCGCTCATTTGTGAAATGAACGCCCAGAGATCCTTTTTCTCTGAATTTCCCTCAGCCATTCCCGTCGTTAATAATGCAATAAGCACTGCTACGACCTTACTCACCTTTAGTCGTAAATTTCTCCTGCACCGCCGCATCAATATCCCCTTTATGCCCGGAACCCGGCGCCGTGGTGCCCGGTTGTGTGCCAGACGTATTCAGGTGCAGCTTACCGCCGGTGGTGATATGACCATCCCCTTCAACGAAGAAATTAAACTCTTTGCCGATGAGGTTAATCTTGCCGTTAGCGTTCAGCTCAATTGCGCTTTCACCAGAGACCAGCCGTAGCTTCGTACCGGAAGCAATGACATATTGCTCCACCGCCGCATCCAGCTTGCCTTTGCCCGTCAGGATCTCTGTTCCGCCTTTCACCGCCTGGATCTGATTCGCTTCCACCCGATGCAGTTCATTTTTCTTCACATAATGGCTGCGCTCGCCACCGACGCTGTGCGTTTCATCGTTCTTAATGCTGGTGTCCATGTTGCGCTCGGCCTGGATCCACACCTGCTCTGCACCCGCCTTGTCCTCAAAGCGCA
>NZ_JASCAN010000037.1:0-5972 GCF_029967775.1 Enterobacter sp. V89_11
GCGGACTGTTAATCCGTATGTCACTGGTTCGAGTCCAGTCAGAGGAGCCAAATTTGAAAAGCCTGCTTTTATAGCAGGCTTTTTGCTTTTCTGCGGCAGGTAAAATTGCCCTCAGTTGCTGAGCTTAACCGGCATCCCTGACCGACGTTCCAGTTCCGCGCCCGCCCCCTCGTTGACAAGCTCGGTTCGCAGCGAGGCAGATATCGGCAAAGGCACTTTCCGGGTCGATTCAAATTCCGCCCGGTTCCGTGATAACGGCTCATGCACCTCTACCCAGCGGCTGCCGTCCGGCTCTGTCGTCACTTTAACGGGCTGATCGATAAGCTGCACACGGGTGCCTACCGGGACGTTATCGAAAAGATATTTAATGTCGTTATTACGCAGACGAATACACCCCTGGCTCACCCGCAGTCCGATGCCAAAATTGGAGTTTGTCCCGTGAATGGCATACAGCCTGCCAATATAAATCGCATACAGTCCCATTGGGTTATCGGGCCCGGCGGGCACGAATGCAGGCAGCGTTTTCCCCTCTGCCGCATAGGCACGGCGCGTATTCGGCGTAGGAGACCAGGTGGGGCCTTCCTGCTTACGTTCTACCGCCGTGACCCAGTTTCGCGGGGTTTCTCGCCCGGCCTGACCAATGCCGATGGGTAACACTTCAACAGTGTTGCTTCCCGGTGGGTAATAGTAGAGGCGCATTTCTGCCGCATTAACAATAATTCCCTCGCGGACGGTGTCAGGCAAAATCAGCTGCTGGGGTATCACCAGTTGCGTACCGGATTTAGGCAAAAAAGGATCCACGCCCGGGTTCGCTTCCAGCATATTGCTCAGACCCTGCCCGTATTGCGCGGCAAACGCTTCGAGCGGTAGCGTATTGTGATCCGGCACGGTAATGGTTTGCGAAGTGCCCACCAGCCGACTGCCTGTCGGCGGTAAAGGATAACTTACCGCCTGAACGCTCTGGCTGATAAGTAATGCAGCAAGACAACTCAACACATTTATACGACACATATTCCCTTCCTCAGTCGCACCTTGATTTGCTAAGCATAGCGTAGCCGCTTTGCATTACCCATCAGGAAATAAAATCAGTTTGCACACGCGCCCTGGCGCGGTAGTCTCATACGTTCCGTTTATATGACGGTGGCTATGTGAGTGACCTTTTCTTATACCAATAATTAGAAATACGTGCAGACAGGACAACTATGGACTCCACTCTCACCTCCACACATCCCAACGAGGAGACACCTTCGCTCAATCGTGCCCGCCGCGCAGCCCTCGGCAGCTTCGCGGGTGCCATCGTCGACTGGTATGATTTTCTGCTTTACGGCATTACTGCCGCGCTGGTGTTTAACCGCGAATTCTTCCCCCAGATTAGCCCGGCAATGGGTACGCTCGCCGCGTTTGCTACCTTTGGCGTCGGCTTCTTGTTTCGTCCACTGGGCGGGGTGATCTTCGGCCACTTCGGTGACCGTCTCGGTCGCAAACGCATGCTGATGCTCACCGTCTGGATGATGGGCATCGCCACCGCGCTGATTGGCATTCTCCCTTCATTTTCCACCATTGGCTGGTGGGCGCCGGTGCTGCTGGTTACGCTGCGCGCCATTCAGGGCTTCGCGGTAGGCGGCGAATGGGGTGGCGCGGCGCTGTTATCCGTTGAGAGTGCCCCAAAGAACAAGAAAGCGTTTTACAGCAGCGGCGTGCAGGTGGGCTATGGCGTAGGTCTGCTGCTCTCCACCGGGCTGGTGTCGCTGATGAGCCACTTCACCACCGATGAACAATTCCTGAGTTGGGGCTGGCGCATTCCGTTTATCTTCAGCATCGTGCTGGTTGTCGCTGCCCTGTGGATCCGCAACGGCATGGAAGAATCTGCTGAGTTCGAACAACAGCGGCAAGAACCGCCCGTTGCCAGAAAACGGCTGCCGGTGATGGAAGCGCTTGTCCGGCATCCTGGCGCTTTTCTGAAAATTATTGCCCTGCGCCTGTGCGAACTGCTGACGATGTATATCGTGACCGCCTTTGCCCTCAATTATTCAACGCAAAATCTCGGTCTGCCCCGCGAGCTGTTCCTGAACATTGGCCTGCTGGTCGGCGGGATCAGCTGCCTGACTATCCCCTGCTTCGCCTGGCTGGCGGACAGGTTTGGTCGCCGTCGCGTCTATATCACCGGGGCGCTGATTGGCACCCTCAGCGCCTGGCCGTTCTTCATGGCGCTGGAGGCACAGTCGATCTTCTGGATTGTCTTCTTTGCCATCATGCTCGCTAACATCGCCCACGATATGGTGGTCTGCGTGCAGCAGCCCATGTTTACCGAACTGTTCGGGGCGAGCTATCGCTACAGCGGCGCGGGCGTAGGCTATCAGGTGGCAAGCGTGGTCGGCGGCGGGTTTACGCCATTTATTGCCGCCGCGCTGGTGACCTTCTCCGGCGGCAACTGGCACAGTGTGGCACTTTATCTGCTGGCCGGTTGCCTGCTGTCAGCAGCGACGGCGCTATTGATGAAAGAGACGAGCCACACCTGATCTCACTTTTGTTTCACAGGCGTGTGACATACTATCGGGTAGAGTCGCACACCTGTGGAACAAGGAGACAGAGATGAATAATAAGGGCTCCAGCCTGACCCCGGCTCAGGCACTGGAAAAACTCGATGCACTGTATGAACAGTCCGTCAACGCGCTACGCAGCGCCATCAGTGAGTATATCGAAACAGGGAAACTCCCCGACGAAAAGGCCAGAAGTAAGGGCCTTTTTGTTTATCCATCGCTTTCCGTCACCTGGGACGGCAGCGCGACTAACACGCCGAAAACGCGCGCCTACGCACGCTTTACCCACTCCGGCTGCTACAGCACCACCGTCACCCGCCCTGCACTGTTCCGCCCTTATCTTGAAGAGCAACTCACGCTGTTGTATCAGGATTACGGCGCGCACATTGCCGTTGAACCCTCACAGCATGAGATCCCGTATCCGTATGTGATTGACGGTTCGGCATTAACCCTTGACCGCTCCATGAGCGCGGGGCTGACGCGCCATTTCCCGACCACCGAGCTGTCGCAGATTGGCGATGAGACGGCGGATGGTATCTACCACCCGGCAGAATTTTCACCGCTGTCGCACTTTGATGCCCGCCGCGTGGATTTCTCTCTGGCGCGCCTGCGACACTACACCGGGACGCCCGTCGACCATTTCCAGCCCTTTGTACTGTTTACCAACTACACCCGCTATGTCGACGAGTTTGTCCGTTGGGGCTGTAGCCAGATCCTCGACCCGGATAGCCCTTACATCGCGCTGTCCTGCGCCGGCGGGATCTGGATCACCGCGGAAACCGAGGCACCCGAGCAGGCCATCTCCGACCTGGCGTGGAAAAAACACCAGATGCCTGCCTGGCACCTGATCACCGCTGACGGCCAGGGGATCACCTTAATTAACATCGGGGTTGGTCCGTCAAATGCCAAAACCATCTGCGACCATCTGGCGGTATTGCGCCCGGACGTGTGGCTGATGATTGGACACTGCGGCGGCCTGCGTGAAAGCCAACTGATTGGCGACTACGTGCTGGCACACGCCTATCTGCGTGATGACCATGTGCTTGACGCTGTGCTTCCACCGGATATTCCTATCCCGAGCATCGCCGAAGTGCAGCGTGCGCTGTATGACGCCACCAAAGAGGTGAGCGGTATGCCGGGTGAAGAAGTTAAACAGCGTCTGCGTACCGGTACGGTAGTGACTACGGATGACCGCAACTGGGAACTGCGTTACTCCGCCTCAGCGCTGCGTTTCAACCTCAGCCGTGCCGTCGCGATTGATATGGAAAGCGCCACCATCGCCGCACAGGGATATCGCTTCCGCGTCCCTTACGGCACGCTGCTGTGCGTTTCCGACAAACCGCTGCACGGCGAAATTAAGCTTCCGGGTCAGGCCAACCGTTTCTATGAAGGGGCAATCTCCGAACATTTGCAAATCGGCATTCGCGCCATTGATTTGCTGCGTGCGGAAGGTGACAGGCTGCATTCCCGTAAATTACGTACCTTCAACGAGCCGCCATTCCGCTAACCAGAACAAGGAATAACCATGCACACCCCATCACGCTTATCGGCCCTGCGCCGATGGCTACAGGAAAACAATCTTGATGGCATGATCGTGCCGCGCGCGGATGCCTGGCAGAGTGAGTATTGCGCGCCGTACGATGAAAAGCTGGCCTGGCTGACGGGCTTTGATGGCTCCGCAGGTCTGGCGCTGATACTGAAAAACACAGCGTTGCTGTTTGTCGATGGCCGCTATCAGGTTCAGGCTCGCCTTCAGGTCAATATGGATGAAATTGAAATCCACCATCTGCACAATGAACCGCTGGCCGAATGGCTCACAGCCAACGTCGGGGCCGGCATGCGTATTGGGTTTGAAGCACTGCTGATGACCAATACGGAGTTCGGGCAACTGTCTGCAACACCCTGTGAACTGGTTCCGCTCAGTCAGTCGCCGTTTGATACCTTATGGCACGATCGCCCTGCCGCGCCGGCGGGACGTATTCGAGAAATGCCGGTGGAGGTCAGTGGCGAAAGCAGCCTCGCCAAACGTCAGCGCGTTGCCGCCGTGCTGGCCGCACACGATGCCGATTATCTGGCCGTGACTCTGCCGGATAACATCGCCTGGCTGTTGAACGTGCGTGGCGCCGACATTCCATCCAGTCCTGTTCCCCTCTCCTTTGCCCTTCTTGACCGTGACGGTAGCGTGGAGTGGTTTGTTAACGACAATAAGCTCAGCGAGCTACCCGAGAGCGTGAGAAGCGTATTCAGGATTACGCCGCAGGATGCCTTTATCGAACGCTGCCAGCGCCTGTCACAAGGTAAGCGGGTGATGGTTGATGCCGATTCCGCACCGGTCGCCCTGCGCTTTGCCATTGAGCCAGAGGGCGAAATAGTCTGGCGAACCGATCCCATCACTCTGATGAAAGCCACTAAAAACCCGGTCGAACTTGCCGGGTACCGCGAGTGTCATCACCAGGACGGTGCTGCCTGGGTGAATTTCCTGGCCTGGCTAAGCCGTGAAGTCCCCCTGCGTGAGGCGGCGGGAAAACCGCTGACGGAGCTGGAAGCGCAGGCGCAGCAGCTTGCGTTCCGTAAACAGCAGCCTGGATTTATTGAGCAAAGTTTTGCCACCATCTCCGCCTCCTCCAGTAATGCGGCGATGTGCCACTATCACTCAAGCGAAGCCAGCAATAAGCCCATCGGTCATCATCATTTTTACCTTAATGATTCCGGCGGTCAGTACCATAACGGCACCACTGACGCCACGCGTACGCTGGCATGGGGTAGCGTGCCGCCACAGCAGAAGTTGCACTATACCGCCGTACTGAGAGGGTTCCTGTCGTTGATAACCTTACCGTTCCCCTCCGGCAGCCAGGGCCATCAGCTTGATGCCTTCGCGCGTCGCCCGCTGTGGGAAATGGGGCTGGATTACGATCACGGGACAGGGCATGGGGTAGGACATCAGTTGCTTATCCATGAGAACCCGCATCGTCTCGCCAAAAAGGTTAACCCGTGGCCCCTGGTGGCCGGCACCATCATGACTATCGAGCCTGGATATTATCTGGCGGACAGCCATGGGATCCGCATTGAAAACCAGGTGGAGATTGTCGAAAGCCGTCCGGGATTCTGCACGTTTTCCTCACTGACGCTGATCCCGATCGACCTGAGCCAGGTCGAGTTACAGCTGTTGAACGAACAGGAAAAACAGTGGCTGGATGAGTATCATCAGCAGGTGCGTGAGGCCCTGTTACCGTTGGTCGACAGCGACGCGCGGCAATGGTTGCTTGAGGCGACGATGCCGGTTCGGGTTAACCATTAGGAATAGCAGTGGATGCCGGGCGGCGGTTTCGCCTGACCCGGCTGTAAGCCCGTGGCATCGGACCTTTTCAGAACGCAGAAAAGCAAAAAGCCTGCTATAAAAGCAGGCTTTTTAAATTTGGCTCCTCTGACTGG
>NZ_JASCAN010000038.1:0-5639 GCF_029967775.1 Enterobacter sp. V89_11
GCTCTCAATAAGCTGTCGGTCTCAGATTTTAGCCGCGACGAACTTCACCGTGAGACCAGCCGCCCCCAGGGGCTGCTGACCACCCGCAGCGAATATGACCGCCTTGATCGACTGCATTGCCGGAACGTCTTTACCGACAATGCCAACGTCCGGCACCGCGATGCGAGTCCCGCCGCTGGGATTACGACTACCGCAATAACCTGGTGCGGGAAGAGCGTGACGACAACCCGTTCAGCTGGTACCGCTGGCAGTATGACAGCGCCGGGCGTTTGCTTGTTCAGGACGACACGCTGCCTGGCCAGGAGCAGATGCGCTGGGAAGGGGCGAATAGTGCCTGGAAAAAATGCTGCAGGGAAGCGGGACGCAGCTATCAGGATATTCTCAGAACCTACGTATGCAGGGGCAATACCTGGACCGTGAGATAGGACTGACAACAATCTGTTTCGGTATTATGACCCGGACTGTGGGCGGTTTACGCATCAGGACCCGATAGGGCTGGCGGGGGATAAACCTTTACCAGTATGCGCCGAATGCGCTGGGATGGGTGGATCCGTGGGGGGTTATTTAATAGCGGTATATTAGTTAAAGATAAGTCTGGCAAAGTTGGAGATCGACTCTCTGCTTACCATGTTATACCCGCTGAGGTGTGGAAAGAGAACCGATCATTCTTCAATAATATTGGCATCGGTAAAGACATGGACTCTGCATTTAATGGTATTTATTTGCCAGGCAGCGCAACAGCAATGAAACAAGATGCAGGAAAGGAATGGATGTTTTCCATAGCAGTAATCATCATAACTATAGTGGTATTGTCCGCCAGCGAATTGCTCGTGTTGAGCAACGATATAATTCTGGGATATTAGATGATAAAGGGACGAGGATAGCTATAAGGCGGACCCAGATTGATATGAAGAATTAAATTTGGATGGGTCATATTCCCACAACAAAATGCAGGGGAATGAATTAATGTCCTATTATGTGATCATGAATGACTTTGAATCATCACTCATGCCAAGAAATTTACAGGGCACGGTTGATGAAAGATTACAGATCGATGAAAACTGCGAAATAGAAGGCTCTGCATTTTCCTTCCCTTATCGAATAACAGACGATGCATGTCCAGAACGTATTTATTTGTTGTGCAATAAAAATGTTGGGGCTTTGAAATTTGACTATTATAAAAAAGACTTTGGGCACTTGATGGACAAGTCTTTATTTTCAATTTTAGAAAATTATAAGCACAATGTTATTTTTGACCGAGATATAACACCAGTTTCGATTGGGAATGGACAAGTTCTTCGAGATGATTTTAAATATGTATATTTTCCCGGCGTGGATGTTATAGATGAAGAAAAATCTATTCTTGAAGATGATAAATTCGGAGATATCATACCTATTAAAATTGAATTAAAGAATGATGCGATTGAATATGATATTTTTTCGTTTAGCGCCACATTATTAGGAGGGTTTATCATTATTAAAAAAGAGGTTAAGGAAGTTATTGAAAGTAAAGGCTTCCGGGGTTTGAAGCTTGTTCAACTGGAAAATGCTTTAGACGTTTTCTGTGAAGATTATTTCTACGAAATAGACTCAAATCGTAAGAGAAAGGGCAATAAACTACCTTAATATTGAATGGTGTCGTGCCATCACTGATTCTTTATTTTTCTTTTTTAATGGCGCGAAAAACTTCTTTGGATGATGAGTCCATTTTTCAACTATAAATCATAGTAGTTTTACGAGTAATCAATAATGTTAACTCTTAAAGAGGAATGATGTATATAAAAAATACTATTCAAGACTTTGTTATCAAATTCAAAACGAATGATTTAAATATGGGAGAGATAGACTTTACAGCAGAAGAAAATGAAAGTTCTCTCCCTGTGAATTTAAATGGCGAAATTCGATTTTTTTATAGCCATTTGATTTTAAATGACCATCCAACATTTTATGGTACTTTCTTTATACAAATTGTTGAGTTTCAAGATCTCAATGAAATATTATCAGGTTGGCGAGTTCAAAATGATACGGCCTGGCACGATGAGTATATAATCTTTGCTGAAAGAAATGGAGACGTTCATTTTTGTGACACCCGAAATATAACATCTCCTGTTTATGGTAGTATTCAAAAACGAAACTTTATCATTTCCGGTTCCTTAGCTGACTTTTTGGATGTTTTTTGTTCTGCCATTGAGATAGAGCAAAGTAAATATGATGGTGATGGTACAGATGATGATTTTAATTTCAGAGAGGATTTTCTGGAAGATATCGATTTTATGCTTAAAGGCAAACTAAAGGATGTTGAGGCAAAAGGGTTTAAGCAATTCTTTTTTGGTTAACTTTTATTTTTTAATATTAAAAATAACATTTTTTAGAGAACTTCTTTATTCAAAAGTATTTATGGCTCATGTCAGCTTTTATATTGGTTACGAGGTTTCTTTGCGATTCACCATCAATAAACACATGAAAATCGGTTACGATAAATTTGATGAAAAAAGAGTTACATCTTTTATAGAAAAAGGAAATGAGTTTCATGATGATAAAAAATATACTGAGGCGTTAGAGCAATACCACAAAGCCTGGCAAGCTCTTCCTGAGCCGAAGCTCGAATGGGAAATTGCCAACTGGATCTGTGCATGCATATACAGCGCATATTTTGATCTGGCGGATTATGCTGAGGCAAAGAAATGGGGAGAGACGACATTACGGACATGTGGATCGGATATAGACACTGCACCCTTAATCGATCTCGGCATGGTCTGTTATGAGTTGAATCAATTTGAGGAAGCGTATAAATATTTTAACGATGCTTATAACTACGGCAAAGAGCGTGCATTTCAGGATAGACCTAGAAAATACCTTGAATTTTTTTTGCGCAAAAGAACATGAATACATCGTTATTTACCTTTTAAAGGTGGCTTGAATAAATATGTTCCATATAATTGCTTACGGAGTGTAATTACTACGTCATAATCTGATGAATAACTTCAAAAAATGTGAAAAAAAGATTGGTCGTGCAGATATTTATAAAACGGAAAGTAAATTATCTATTACCCTTCCGGATGATTTCGTATCACATTATCTGCAATTTAATGGTGGCATTCCTGAGAAAAGTTGGTGGGACGGTGATGAAGGTTTTGAGCCAGTAGAGGTAGCAGGATTTAAACCGTTTGTTTATAATACTCAGACAAATGATGATCCTAGGTCTTTAATTGACGGTTGCTATATTAGCATGTTGGATAGGGAAGTGATTCCTAGGAACCTACTTCCTTTCGCAAATGATTGGGGAGGGAATTTCTTTTGTCTGAATTTAGATAATTATTCAATTGTATATTTTTCTACAGATTCTTTTGATGAAGATTTGACTATGCAAGAGAATCATATAAAAATTCAAAGATATCTGACAAATTCATTTTCCAACTTTGTTGATGGATTGGTAACAGAAGAGAGTCTTCCTTAAAGAATAATTAATAAGTTTGCGACTTATTTAATTCTGCTGCTGTGAAGTCTATTTTTTATGAAACTCTGTAGCAAGCCATAAATTTCTAGTTAAAAACTAAAAATGCAACGTATTTTTCCCTTTAATTAACAATTACCATCTTTGGTCATGAATTTGTTATTTCTCAGAAATAGTAACTACCCTTTAGGACCAATTACTGTTCAAACGAAAAATAGGTTGAGAATGAAATAACCTCAAACCCTAAGCTTGAAATTAACAATCCTCAATTCAATGGGATCATGAATGGGGAAGAATTGTTGTACAGTCTAATGAAAAAAAACTTCGACTGTGGAATTTATATCGAATGGAATGTTTGACTAAATGAAATTATCAATTAATAAAATCCCCCCATTTGCTTATCACCTAACCTGTCTATTAATGGAGTTAAAGGTTTAGATAAAGTGAAAATAACAAATCGACTGAAAAAGAAGTTATTAGTCCTGGATGGCAATGACAATGATTTCATAGAGTATGGAAAGGAACTAGCATGCCCTGAATGCGAAGGTGTAATAATATATTCCATAGTAAATTCATATGGTTTTGACTCGCTCACCGAAGAGGTAAAATGCTTTCTTGTTAAGAAAATGAGAGGTGTGAAGTATCTTAGTGAAGATAATAAATATAGCTATGATGAAAGCCAATTGTATGTTTCGAAAAACACATGTCAAAACTGTTTGAAAGACTTTTCAACTGTCTTTACGTATAAAGAAGTTCAGCCAGCCCGGTACCGTGTATATCTTGTGGGGTTTTTTGAAGGTGACTTGAAACAGATCAAATATTGTAATTTTAGATTTACCTATGATTGAAAATCTCAATTGTATTAAAGAAAATGATCTGCTTGAATGGACGCATGGTGAAAGTAACGTACTGATTACTATGCCATTTTTAGACTGTGCAATGATAGATTCAACACGCCAATTAGTCTTTGCGTTAAGCGAACCAAAGCCATTACCAACCGTTTTGACAATTTTCAATGCTCGGGGCGAAACACTGTTGTCGTCTGCACCTCCTGAAGGCGCTATTTTCTATTACTTAACATTCAATCTATCAAAGGAAGTGGTTGTCGTCTGTAGTTATGCAGTACAAGAGAATGGCTGGTATGATTGGTTTTATTCCTTTGATATGAAGCGTAATGCGTTAACTCGAACTGGCTCAGCGTATTAAGATCAAATGCCCTTATAAATGATAAGGCAAGCTGTTTCTGTGTGCTTTGAAAAGATGTTCGGCTCAGCTCCTGATCTAAGTAAGTAAAATGCTGATCATCTGTTCATTTAATTGTTGAAGATTTGCCTGTACAAAGAGTATAAATGCTGAATGAAACAATTAATAAAAGTGTCGGTAGTTCATGGAAAATACAGGTAGAAAGGCGGGATTTCCGCTGGGGATGTCATCAGGGAAATAATATTTCAATAGGGGGGGGGTAAAATGAATAAATCCATTTATGTCCAGACGGATACTGCCACATTAGTTATTTATGATTTGATGTCATTAAAACATAGAATTGATAATGATGCAGATTGGTGGAGTCTTCCAGAAGATGAAATTGAAGAAATAAATAAAGGGAATGTATTATTTCTCAATCTTGGAGAGGACGGTGCCTATAAAATTCATATAAAAAATAATGTTGACGAATATGTTGGGGCACTATTTTTAAACGTACCTTCTGGAAAGGTTTTCATTGGAGCGGGAGAGGATGTCACGGGCGGAGATCTTGAGCCTGATGACTCAGATGCTATTTCTGGTGAGTTTATTATTTTAGAACCTGGTAGTTACAAAGTTAAATTTAAAAAGCAAGGTTCAGATGTTCTAATTTCCTTTACAAAAGCAACGTTTATTGAAAACTCATTAGAAGAGGGAGTTTATCTCTGAATGAAAATCCACGCCTTGGTGTGGATTTTTTGATTCAAAAAAACAAATGTTAAACAATTAGTTCATCACGTAGCCATTTTTGACAATATCATTTTTTTCCTTTTGCATGTATCTTGCTTGTTTTTTGCGCCTCGCTTACCCTTTCCCTCAATAAATTGTCAGTATACCCGCGACGAACGACTCCACCTTGAGAATCGCCGCCCCCGGGTACTGCTTACAACCCGCAGCGAGTACGACCGTCTTGGTCGACTGCATCGCCGGGATGTATTCACTG
>NZ_JASCAN010000039.1:0-5179 GCF_029967775.1 Enterobacter sp. V89_11
CACGGTGAAGTTCGTCGCGGCTAAAATCTGAGACCGACAGCTTATTGAGAGCAGGATGAACAAGGCGCGAAGAAGCAGGCAAGATGCGTGCGGAAGGGAAAGATTACATTGTTAAAGATGGCGATGTGATGAACTTCTTGTTTAACGTTTGATTTATTTTTTATTGCAGGGTCAAAATACATTTTCCAGGAGTTCTGTTTTCATGCTGGGTTCAAAAGGAATGGGATCAGCAGTCGCAAGCTTTAACCTCTGAAAAGGATCTTCGCGCAAGCGCTCTTCAAGAGAGGCAAGACTCTCACACTTAGCGAGAATGACACCATCGTTTCTTGGGATCCGTCTACCGGACGTCAGGAAAATTCCTTCTGCGTATCCCTTTTTAAGCTACTCAACATGAGCAGGTATCGCTGCGTCAATCTCTTCGAGTGGTTTTATAAAGGTCAAAATAACTATGTAAACCGTGCTCATCCTTTGCCTTTCCGTTAGGTTTTTCTCTAAGTAATAATTAAGTCGTTCGTTGGACCTACAGAAACAGTTCCTCTTATGCCATAAGATCACGTTATAATTTTTAGCGGAAACTTTAATCTTAAAAGGGATCACTATGAGATATTATTTTACGCTTCACCATAATAATTCCATAACATACGATACAAACTGGTAAGCTCTTTATTTTTAAGCTTTTTATTTCACTTGATCACTAAAAATAAAGTTTTCTTCTGCCAGTTTATTTTTTTCCTTGTATTCCTTTTCCCACTCGAAGTATCCGTCAGGTTCATTTGGAGAAACTCCTGTTGTCCAATATTGATCACCATAAGCAATTAACATTGCCCAATGATATTCATTTTCATGACTGCGCAAAGCAATAGACATGTAATCATTTTCCGTAAAACGAACAAGTGGAGAGGCTAATACTATTCGTTCAGCCTCACTCTCTGTTTTATTCGCATATTTAACAATAATCGCTTTAATTAACTCAACCCAACTATAGTAATTAAAAACAACACTTTCATTTGAATCATTAAATTGGATACCATTGATAATATTCATTGCCCTTTACACCTTTGTTTTACTTTGTAACGATCAAACACGGTTGCAGCTTTATTTAAGAAAATAGCAAGCTGTGAACCTATGGGCTTAGCCTTTCCTCCTTTTTTTACAGCACCAGGGTTTGCTAACATTGGCATCATAACTATGTGCAAGTGTATTGGCTCTACCCTGAGTTACAAATTTAGCCCATTCATTATCAGCAGACTCAAATACTTTTATATTTAGTTTATTCAGTTCTCAATTCTGCCCATTTAATAGCCGGTGATTTATCAGTATTTAGAGATAAATACCCTCTTCTAATGCATTTTCAGTAAACGCTGCTTTTGTAAAGGAAAAGAGAACATCCGCACCTTGTTTTGTATATTTAACTTCATAATTACCAGGTTCTAAAGTAATAAACTCATCTGACATAGCTTCGGAGTCATCAGGATCAAGGGCGCCGCCCGTAACATTCTCCCCCGCCCCGATGAAAACTTTCCCAGAAGATACGCTTAAGAATTATGCAACTGTATACTTACCAACATCGTATCTAATATTGACATTATAGGTTCCGTCACCACCAAGATTGGAGATCACATATTGCATTTTTATTTCTTCATCTTTTGGTTGACTGCACCAATCTTCATCCTCATTAATTCTATGCTTTAATAGCATCAAATCATAAATAACTAATACGGCAGTATCGGTTTCTATAGTTATAAATTATCAAGTAATAAATGAAGGGATTAGGTTAAAAATAGGTATAAGCCCACCTGGCACTCAAAAATCTTACAATATGTTTTTTTATAAGCTAATCATCATAACATGCTGCGGTAAAAATAAAAGACCGAAAAACACAAACTACTCACCGACCTGCATATTAGTTAATTATACTTTCTATAGATTTTACAACGCTTTTATAGAATTGAATCGACTCTTCACCGATTAGTATATTCTCAATCGGCGAGTTTACTGCCACGCCATGATGATCATATATTTTATTTCTAACAGGGTTTTTAAAATAATGTTGAGGTAAGACATCCACTTCGCGCATGTCGATAGTTTTAAACGTTACGAAATAACCGTTTTTCCAACATGAATTATCAGTAATAATTGGCGACAGCAGCAAATTATCTTTTGCCAATACAGCATCTTCTTGAAGCGAAGATGTAAAATAGTTATATATATATATAACTATGGCATTCTTGAACGGGCCGACATCTATTTTACCCAAAGAGACCATGCCATAGCCTAACCGACCATCATTTAACTGAAAGTAAAAAACATCGCCTTCTTTAGGCCATTTTTTTTGATTTTCTTTTGCTGGCACTATAGTAAGTCTATCGGCCATTTTCCATTAACCCTATTATTTAAGCCAATTTCCGCCACACATAATAGCATCCGAGTATAACTTTCTTGTCGGACTTATGCTATTGATAGAATTTTAAAAGTGGGGATTATTGTGAATAATTTCTGGTTCTCTGATCCACGCATGACCGCAATTTAACAGTTCTTCAGTAATTCTAACTATTTTGTCGAACATTTCACCAAGTCACCAAGCTGTACAGCACGGATATCTACATCCTTAGTGATCCCTACATAGATAGGTCTGACATCTTTATATCTTAAATACACATGGGTATTATTTCTACTTTTTTCTTTTAATCCACTCAGCAAAAGACATGTTTCTCATTGATCGTTTAGGGCATCAGTTTTTGCAAACGGTTAAACCAACAGGATCCACCCACCCCAGCGCATTCGGCGCATACGGGTAAAGGTTTATCGCCCCACCAGCCCTATCGGCCCCTGCTGCGTAAACCGCCCGCTGTCCGGATCGTAATACCGGAACAGATTGTATGCAGCCCGGTCTCACAATCCAGGTATTGCCCCTGCATACGCAGATCCTGGGAATAACATGATATCTGCGTCTCGCCTTTTCGCAGCAACTTGCACCAGGCGTTGTCTACCCCTCTCCAGCGCACCTGCCCTTCACTATCCATCATTCGCTCCGGCATGCCGTTAGGATGGCAGTAGAACCAGGAAATCTCAGGTCAGCAACGCCATCAATACGCGCCAGCGGATCGTAGCTCTCCTGATCGCTGTAGACATAGGTCAACGGCACATTCCCCGCACTTCCTGCAGCAGGCGGACCCCCTCTCAAGCAAACCGGGTGGTGATGGGCTTACCGGTTAGCTTTACGCCAGCGAATACCATTCAGCTGTGTCAGCCAATCTTACTCGCTACGGATGGTCAGCAGCCCTGCGTAAGGCTGGTCTCACGGTGGAGTACGTCGCGAGTATACTAACCGCTAATCGAGAGCAAGGTGCAAAAGAAGCAGACGAGGTTCGTGCGGAAGGGAAAGACTACATCGTTAAAGATGGCATCGTGTTAACCTATTGTTTAAATTGTAAATTTAACAAGTTAACTATCTTATGCCCTCTTGCGCATAGAGAACTTAAGGTATTTTTAGGCCGATCCTGAAAAGCACGCTGTTTTCCATAAACATAAGCATCGTTAAAATATTTATTCGCTTCCTCGAATAATTCCACTCGTAACGGACCGTACCGAGGTCGATCAATGGCGCAGTGCCTATATTCGTTCGACGTGTGCGTAATGTGGTCTCTCCCCATTTCTTCGCCTTATCATACTCCGCGAGATCGAAGTAAGGGCTGTACAAGCATACAAATATCCAGTTGGCAAGTTCCAATGCACCCTTCAGCTAAGATAGCGCTTTCTGGACTTGTTGTTATTGCTCAAAGCCTCGATGTAGTTCTTGTTATCGTGTAACTCGTTTCCTTTTCAATAGTATTTATTATAGATATTTGCATACTAAAGTCCTTGCCTATGTCAATAATGCATTTATTTTAGAGCGGCAAATAAGCCTTACTAAAAAAACCGTATCTAAATTTAACTTAAAATTATAAAGTCAATACAGTACAATCAATCATCTTATAACAAATATTTTTTAATATTAATGACTCTATAATACTCCAATCACCACCACCAAGGCCAGCTCCTATTCTTGGCATTTGTACTGAAAGACGATTCACCAACGCAAAGTCAGACAATTTTGCGAGACAAACATCTAAGAATTCATAGCATACATATTGATTATCATCATTGTTATTTTTCTTGATCCCATCCTGTGCAAACATATTAGCAACAAATATCCTTTTTTGATCATCAACCATAACAAAATCTACCGTACCTAATTCTGGAACGCCGTTATCTTTAAAATTGTTGTGATAGTTTTCCTTCGAAGCAGGATATTTTTTCGAAAGAGACAAAACAAATCCCTTTCCCCATTTGCCTTTGTTATTTACAATGTGAGCAATGATTGTGGATTTGTTCAAACACTTTACAGCATCTCCGGATAAATACTTTATTCGGTTTTTTTCTTTAAATGAATCGAGTGAATCCATCCAGACACTTTCAAATTCTTCATTTGAAATCTCTTCAGAGTCACTTAAGTCTAAGTCGCTTTTCTTACCATCATAAAGCAGGAAACCTACTTGTTCGTTTTTATCTAACAAAGAGGAAGAAGCATAATACTCACCATCAACAATATTTATTTGACGTGTCGCGACATCTCCTATAAATTCACTAAGAATGCACCCTTGCCCAGAGATAAAATCAACGTTTCCTTTAAAATATTTTTTCTCCAACTACAATCCCTCCCTCTTTTAACAATTCTTTTAGAATCATCAAAATCTTTTATATACAAGATCAAAAGTGTATTTTCTCGTGATTCAATTACCATCTAAGCCAATAGCAGCTATTTCGGCAAAATGGCTTATTCCTTTTAATTTTCTTGCATTACCATATCTATCAACTTCTAATTGGCCTAGTAACATTTTCACAATTGCATCAATCTCTTTGAAGTGTTAGTCCGCCAATCATTTCAGGTATGATATTAATGAAGTATTGTCCATCCTCGAAGCGGACAAGTATATCTCCTGTTGAAGGTCTTATTACACCACTCTTCGTGATATCTTTCATCTCTTCTTCGGCTGTATCATGAATCAATGTGTAAGAAGTCAACCCCACCCAATCGCATTCGGCGCCTACGGGTAAAGGTTTATCCTCCCACTAGCCCTATGTGTCCTGCTGCGTAAACCGCCCGCAGTCCGGGTCGTAATACCGGAACAGATTGTAG
>NZ_JASCAN010000025.1:0-268615 GCF_029967775.1 Enterobacter sp. V89_11
TTTATTATATATCGTAATTATTACCCAACAGACCTAAATATTTCTGTGCTTCCTCTTCAGAAGAGTAACGGAGGTCCGCTTCTGACACAAAGCGGACCGACATAAGAGCCGTACGATCACCTACGAGCGAGGAGCGGAAGTGACCTAAATTTATCGTGGTCATGAGATTCAGTCTGAAGCAAGGTGAAGAATGTCCTATAAATCGATGTGCGAGATAGCGTTCTTCGTTAATCACACCATGAGGTGCTTTCTGATGATATGGTTATACCCTCACCATCCCTAAAGAGAGAACACTAATGATTGTAAGGACCTGGCATGGATGTGTTCCGCTTGAACATGCGGAAGGTTTTGCAAAACACCTTGAAAAAACAGGGGTAGAGCATTCCAGGAGCATATCGGGGAACAAAGGCGCGTTCGTTCGCAGAGAAACGCAGGGAAGTTGGGAGCATTTCTTTCTGGCAACTTACTGGCAGGATCTGCAGTCAGTGAAGGCATTTGCTGGAGAAAACTATCATGTGGCGGTCACTTACCCGGATGATGAAGAATTTAAGCTACTTTCTGACCCTTACGTTTTCCAGCATGTTGTTGAGGCAATTTCACCACTTTAATGTCATCTTCCGGGTATCCTGTCGGTATCTCTGAATTGTCATAATCCCTGAATTGTCATAATCCCCATATTGACTCAACGCATCCACTTAGGGCACAGAGCAGTCTGTTTCATCTGGTATCAACGCTGCTCTGTACGAATACTGTTCTGTTTAACATCACCCGATTTAGACCCTATCACTCAGGTCTTCGCGGGTTGGACCTTGAAAGTAGAGGCTACTTATATGGCAACTACGCGGTTGAACCAACACAAAACGAATCGCTTCCCAGACCGATCGCCCGTTCAAGAGCCGCTCTCCCATTCTGCATTGACTATCGACACTCGAATCTAACCCTGTAAGTTCGAAATCAGGAGGGTACAGTCCGGTAACCCGTATATTTTCTTCGGACAATTGCTGTGCGAGTTTTGTTGTAAATCCGCTGAGCCCATGTTTGCTGGCGAAAAAAGCGGGGTGCGCAATTGAATCCGTGAAATTCGGGATCCCGCAGGAAGAGATAATTGAGACGATATCAGCACTGTCTGAACGTCTTAATCCAGGCATCAGAGCCTGCGTCAGAAGAATCGACGCTGTCAGGCCGGAACTGACGGTATTAATAATGTCGGTATCAGGCTGGTCGTCTAACGTTCCTGACAACCACTGGGCAGCATTGAGAATTAAAAATATCGATGGGCTTGTCTGAAGTTAATAGCTATGAAGAAAACGCAGAAAGGGATTCAGGCCGGGTTAAATCACAGATATACCCTTTTGCCATACCGCCTTCAGCAGTGATGATGCTGCAGGTTTTTTGAATATCATCAGCCCGCCGCGCGCAAAATTCTACCTCTACGCCTTCCCGCGCCAGCCATACGCACAGCGCCTGACCAAATCCCCTGCCCCCACCCGTAATAACCGCTCTTTTGCCTCTCAGCATCTCCATACGTCCTTTCATTAATGGGTATGTTTATGGAGATATAGCATGAGGAGAGGGAGTGACATCTTTCCGTGAGTGCTATTTTAGATGCGGACATGGTGTCTGCGATGCGCAGTAAACGCCCCTGCAATGAATACCCTCCTGAGTTCAGGCCATCATGATCACAATACTTAGCGTTCAAGCGCAGCAAGGATTGCGGCTTCCATTTTCTCGGGGGTGGTGATCGGCGCAAAACGCTTGAGCGGTTTACCGTCGCGTCCGATCAGGAACTTGGTGAAGTTCCATTTGATTCGTCCCCCCAGCACGCCGGGCAATTCGTTTTTCAGATAGCGAAACACCGGATGCGCTGCGGCTCCGTTGACCTCGATCTTCTCGAATATCGGGAAGCTCACACCGTAATGAATGTGACAGGTCCTGGCAATGTCGTCGGCATCGCCGGGCTCCTGTTTACCGAACTGGTTGCAGGGGAACCCAAGCACCACCAGCCCCTGGGCGGCGTATTTCTTATAAAGCGCCTCAAGGCCGCCGTATTGTGGCGTGAAGCCACATTGGCTGGCGGTATTCACGACCAACACCACCTTGCCAGCGAAGTCGAGCATAGCGACAGGCTGTCCATCCAGACGGGTGGCTGTCAGTTGATAAAACGTGGTCATAGCGGGATCCTCAACGCAGAACCTGTTCGACGCCAACATTACCACGTCGCGCACAGCGGCGGGGAAAGGGACGTAAGAAGTCGGTTCTGTTTCTGGTTGCGCGGCAGGTCTGGAAACTTACCCTAAATAATAGCGAAGTATAAAGGCAAACATCACGCCGGAGATCACCGTCACCGGCATTGAAAAGCGCATTGCAACAACCAACGTTAACCCTAACGCGATCAGATCTGCGGGATTTCCGGAGGCAAAAAAAGGCGCAATGAAAGCCAGCATGACACAACCGGGAGAGGATTTAAGTACCGTCATCGCCCTGGGCGTAAGCACCCGGTTTCGTAATATAAGATAAGCGGTCACACGCGTTGCATACGTGGTGAGTGCCATTAATACGATGGCGATGAAGGTCTGATAATCAGGCATCCTCTCCCCCTAAAAATGCGGCAACGGCTAATCCTGCTAAAGGGCCAGCAATGACGTACCACAGGCCGGCAATAAAATGACATACCGCCACGGAGACGACCAGACTGACTATCCAGGGCACAGCTTTACGAATGCCATTCCACATGCCTCTGACTAACACAAGAAAGACCGCCGGAAAGGCCATATCAAAACCATACTGGTGAACATCGCCCAGCACCGGGCCAATTAACGCGCCAAGTGCGGTACAGAAAACCCACATCGTATAGAAAGATAAAGAGACCGCCATATAATACGGCATGCTGAACAGCGGCGCCGTTTTGTTATTTCTGGAATGCGCGTCATTATAACTGAGTGCCCAACTCTCATCCGTCATAAAAAAAAGCGCAGGTAAGACTTTTCGTTTTGGAAAACGAGAAAGTAAGGGAACCAGCGTCGCCCCCATTAAAATATGACGACTGTTTACCAGTAATGTTACGGCCATAATAAGTAAAAAAGGTGGCGGCGACGTCCAGATTTGTATGGCGGCAAATTCAGACCCGCCGGCAAAATTTAATCCTGTCATCAAGGGAACGTCGAGAGGCGTGAGCCCCTTATGGCTTGCCTGCGCGCCCAACACCAGCGCAAACGGGATCACACCCAGTAATACGGGTAACCCATCTTTCAGGCCACGAAGGATTTCTTTTTTCTTCGTTTCACTCTTATCCAGTAATGGTCTGGCAGAACTGACATCCGCACGTTGTTCACTCATGCGTTTCGCTCATTTCGTCTATTTCAAATACTGGCGCCAGAATAAAAGATGTGACACTATCAGTAAATATAAATAGTGTCACATTACACTTATGGTAATCTCATGCGCGAACGTTCTCCGTGGCAACCCCATCTTGCAGAAGGCAATTCATCCCCTACCGATCGGCTGGTCCAGGCGTTGTCAGACGATATTCTTTCAGGCCTGCTGAGGCTCGGCGCGCGCCTTCCGGCACATCGTGAACTGGCAGATACGCTCGGTATCGCGGTGGGTACTGTAACGAAAGCCTATGGGATCCTGGAGAGACGGGGTCTGGTTCGAAGCGTTAAGGGCAGCGGAATGTTTGTCGCGCTGGCCAATTCCAGAAGCCGAACCTTTATCGACCTGTCGCAAAACACCCCGCCGGCAGCACTGACCTCCCGGTCACTGAGTAAGACACTCACCACCCTCGCCCGGCGTCCTGACATGGATATGTTTAACACTTACGCCCCGGCAACAGGCCATGATGAACACCGGCGGCTTCTTGCGCAGTGGTTCAGTCGTCTGGGTGTCCCGGCAGATTACCAGCATCTCATCTTAACGAACGGTGCTCAGCATGCGCTCTCTGTAGCGTTGTCTACGGTCTGTGAACCTTTTGGCCGACTGTACGTTGAGGCTCAAACCTATTCAGGGCTGATTCAGCTGTCGCATTTACTGAAGCTCACATTAGTGGGGATCCCGATGGATGACGAAGGCATGGATGTCTCTGTTCTGGAAAAGATCCTCGATGAAAATGCGGAAAAAGGCGGTGCTGTCTATGTCACGCCGCTCTTACAAAGTCCGTCCACACGCATTATGAGCCTGGCCCGCCGTCAGGAACTGGTTCGGGTTTGTCGGGAAAGGGGCATAAAGATTATTGAGGATGATGTTTATCGGCTGATGAGCACGACAGAATTGCCCCAGATTGCCAAAATAGCCCCCGATATCACCTTATATGTGAATAGCTTATCTAAGATCCTTAATCCAGCATTGCGGATTGGCGGGCTACTGGTACCTGAGGCGCTATATTTACGAGCAGAATCCATGCTGAGGGCAACAGCGATGATGGTCTCTCCGCTAAGCAGCTCCATCATGGAGCAATGGCTGATTGATGGCACAGCAGAAACCGTCACCCTCGCAATTGAATACGAAACCCGGCGTCGTTACCAACTCGCTATCGACATTTTAGGGGAGCACGTTTATCGCTCGGGGCTGCCCAGCTTTCATCTCTGGTTACCGTTTTCACGCGATGACGCGCACTCTTTCTACAATGCAGCGCTGGCGACAGGCATCAAAGTGACAGCACCGGCCTCGACTGAAGTGGGTCAACAGTCGGATCAGTACGGCGTCAGGTTATGTATTGGCGGAACGGAGTTCAGCCAGTTAAAACAAGCACTCTTGAAACTCAACGAGATTGCCGGGCAACTCAAACAGAAACCAGACCCGTTCCCGCTTTTTAATGTATGAATGACAGGATAGGTCTGACTCCTTTTCTTCTGACGAGGGTAATGTCATTCCCTTTATGTGCTCAAAAAATCAGCGGCGATTCGATCAGCATTTTTTCATAATATTTTTATCAGTCGCCATGATGAAATAGACGATGCTTATACAATCGGTAAAGCGTATGGATGGGTCTTATGCTGCCATTCGACGCGAAGCGTAAACGCTTTTTTACGGGCCAGGTCAGGCGTTGTCTGCTTCAAAAAAATTGCCGTATTTGTTATATTGTTACTTATTGATTATTCACCTCTGCGGTGCCAAAAAGAACAAGATTCACCGCAACCCAGGACAATGAAATGTTAGATTACCGCTTCCCGACAGCTTTGCAGATGGTTCTCAGCGTAGCGATGGCGGAGCAATCGGGTGAACGTTCGACGAGTGCGATTCTGGCCTACGGACTGGAAGCAAATCCGAGCTTTATCCGCAAGTTAATGGTTCCGCTTACGCGTGACGGCATTATCGTCTCAACCCTTGGCCGTAACGGTTCTATTCATCTTGGTCGTCCGGCGGATAAGATCACCCTGCGTGATATCTATGTTTCTGTCATAGAAGATAAAAAGCTGTGGGCGTCGCGTCCTGACGTACCGGCTCGCTGCGTCGTCAGCGCCAATGCGTGCTGGTACTTCAAATCTATCGCCGATGAAGCAGAGCAGGCTTCGTTAGAGGTTCTGGCTCAACATACCGTGGCCAGCGCGCTGGAAAAGGTCAAAAAAGCCGATACCAGCGGGTGCGATCCGGTGCCTGAAATTGAAGGCCTGCATAAAAAAGCGTAGTCATACCCTTCCTGATACGAAAAAAAACCGCCTTAACGAGAAGGCGGTTTTTTTGTGCCCTGTAAAAACCTAGGCAGGTAAAACCTCGTTGACCGGTTTGCCGCGCGTAACGAATTTACGCAGCGTCACGTAAAACACCGGCGTCAGGAACAGACCAAACAGCGTCACGCCCAGCATCCCGGAGAACACCGTGATCCCGGTGACGCCGCGCACTTCTGCGCCTGCGCCGTGGCCGAGGATCAGCGGAATCGTCCCGGCAATAAAGGCGATGGAGGTCATCACAATCGGGCGTAAACGCAGGCGGCACGCTTCCAGCGCCGCTTCCATAATCCCTTTCCCCTGAAGCTCCAGCTCGCGCGCAAACTCAACGATAAGAATCGCGTTTTTACATGCCAGCCCCATGAGTACCACCAGCCCCACCTGCACGAAGACGTTGTTATCGCCCCCGGTCAGCCAGACGCCAAACAGCGCGGACAGCATCGTCATCGGAACGATCAGGATCACCGCCAGCGGCAGGGTCCAGCTTTCATACAGTGCGGCCAGCACCAGGAAAGCCAGCAGCACCGCGACCGGGAAGACGATCAGCGCCGTGTTGCCCTGAGTGGCCTGCTGGAAGCTCAGGTCCGTCCATTCAATATTCATCCCGTTCGGCAGGATCTGCTTAGACATTCCGTCCAGTTGCGTCATCGCCTGTGCCGAAGAGAGAATGCGCGGATCGGCATCGCCAATCAGATCCGCCGCCGGATAACCGTTATAACGGATCACCGGATCCGGCCCGTAGGTGGTGCTGATATTCACCATACTGCCGATTGGCACCATTTCGCCCTGATTATTACGGGTGCGCAAATTCGCAATATCTTCCACGCTATCGCGGAATGGCCCGTCGGCCTGCGCCATCACGCGCCAGGTACGCCCGAACTGGTTAAAATCGTTCACATAAGACGATCCCAGGTAGGTTTGCAGCGTACCGAACAGATCGGTCAGCGACACGCCCTGCGCTTTCGCCTTATCTCGATCAACCTGCACATCCAGCTGCGGAACGTTAGCCTGGTAGGTTGAGATCGGGAAATGCATCCCCGGCGTCTGCATAATCGCACCGGACATGGTGTTCACCGCGTTTTGCAGCGCACCATAGCCCAGACCACCACGATCCTGGATGTACAGCGAATAGCCCGACCCCTGCCCCAGCCCTAAAATCGGCGGTGGCAAAATGGAGAAACCAAAGCCCTGCTGAATTTGAGCGATTTTGGCATTGATCTCAGCGTTAATTTCCGCCGCCGTGTGTTTACGCTGATCGAACGGTTTCAGACCAAAGAAGACCGTCCCGGTATTCGGCGTGTTGGTGAACTGCAGCGCGTTAAGCCCAGGAAAAGCGACCGCATAATCCACGCCTTCGGTATTCATCCCGATTTCGCTCATTTTGCGGATCACCGCATCGGTGCGGGCCAGTGAAGAACCTTCCGGCATTTTCACGCCGCCAATTAAATACAGCTTATCCTGGGTAGGTATAAACCCGCCGGGGACCGCTTTAAACATGACGCCAGCCGCGCACAACAGCAGCACATAAACAACAAACACCGCGCCACGGCGTCCGAGCGTTTTCCCCACCAGTCCCTGATAACCATTAGAGCTACGGTGGAAAAAGCGGTTAAACGGACGGAACAGCCAGCCGAACAGACGATCGATAAGCCGGGTCGGGAAGTCTTTCGGGGCGCCGTGCGGTTTTAACAGCAGCGCTGCCAGTGCCGGCGAGAGCGTCAGCGAGTTGATGGCGGAAATCACCGTCGAAATCGCGATAGTCACCGCAAACTGTTTGTAGAACTGGCCGGTTACCCCGGAGAGGAACGCCATCGGTACAAACACCGCGCACAGCACCAGCGCAATCGCGATAATCGGCCCCGAAACTTCACGCATCGCCTGATGCGCCGCCTGAAGCGGAGAAAGCCCCTCTTCGATATTTCGCTCGACGTTTTCCACCACCACGATGGCGTCATCCACGACGATACCGATAGCCAGCACCAGCCCGAACAAACTCAGGGTATTGAGTGAGAAGCCAAGCAGGTAGAGAATGCTGAACGTCCCCACAACCGATACCGGCACCGCGATCAGCGGAATAATCGACGCGCGCCAGGTCTGCAGGAACAGAATCACCACCAGTACTACCAGCACCACCGCTTCCAGCAGGGTCTGCACAACCGCGCGAATGGAATCGCGAACGAAAACCGTCGGGTCGTACGGTGCTGCCCATTTCATATCTTCCGGGAAACGCGTGGCCAGTTCGTTCATTTTCGCGCGCACGGCGTTAGACAAATCGATGGCGTTCGCGCCCGGGGACTGGAAGATACCAATCCCGACCGCGTCTTTGTTGTTGAGCTGGGAACGCAGCGCATAGCTGCCTGAGCCCATTTCAATACGCGCCACGTCGCGCAGGCGTACCAGCGAGCCGTCTTGCGCCGTTTTCAGAATAATATTGCCAAACTCTTCTTCCGTATGCAGACGCCCCTGGGCGTTAATGGAAATCAGGAAATCGCTCTCTTTCGGCAGCGGCTCGGCGCCAAGCTGCCCGGCAGAAACCTGAACGTTTTGCTCCTGCATCGCCGTCACGACATCCGAGGCCGTCAACCCGCGGGCTGCCACCTTGTCGGGATCCAGCCAGATGCGCATCGCGTATTCGCCAGAGCCAAAAATCTGAATCTGGCCCACGCCCGGCAGACGCGCCAGTTCGTCCTTCACTTTAAGCGTGGCGTAGTTACGCATATACAGTGAATCGTACTTGCCGCCCGGCGAAAACAGATGCACCACCAGCGTCAGCGTCGGTGATTGTTTCTGGGTGGTAATACCCAGACGTCGTACATCTTCCGGCAGACGCGCCTCGGCCTGTGACACGCGGTTTTGCACCTGAACCTGCGCCTGATCCGGATCGGTACCCGGGCGGAACGTCACGGTGGTTACCAGTACGCCGTCAGAGCCTGCAACGGATTTCATGTACATCATGTTTTCAACGCCGTTGATGGCTTCTTCCAGCGGCGTCGCCACGGTTTCTGCAATCACTTTCGGGTTGGCACCCGGATACTCCGCGCGCACCTGCACGCTTGGCGGTACGACGTCAGGATATTCGCTCACCGGTAACAGCGGGATAGCGATTAATCCTGTGATGAAAATCAGAATCGACAGTACTGCGGCGAAAATCGGCCTGTCGATAAAAAAGCGGGAAAAGTCCATATGTCGGATTCTCGGGTAAGGGATCAGTTAAGCGCGGCGCTGGCGGTCATCGGAACGGTTTTCGCGTTAACCGGCATACCCGGCATAAACACTTTTTGTAAACCGTCGACGATGACTTTATCGCCAGGGTTCAGCCCCTGCTGCACGATACGTAAACCGGCGGCCAGACGTCCCGGCGTGATATCGCGGCGCTGCGCTTTACCTTCTTTATCAACGATATAAACATATTTGCGATCCTGATCGGTCAGCACCGCTTTATCGTCGACAAGCGTGGCTTTGAATTCAGCGCTGCCCGGCAGGCGTACGCGGGCAAACAGTCCTGGCGTGAACTGACGCTGCGCATTATCCAGCAGCGCGCGCATACGGATGGTGCCGGTGCTCGGCGTTAACTGATTATCAAGAAAATCCACCTTGCCCTGATGGGGATAACCCTCCTCCCCCACCAGGCCAATCTCAACCGGGAGTGCCAGGTGGTTACTGGACGCGCCCTGCCCGCTGCGAGCGAGATTTTGATAGTGGAGGTAGGTTGCCTCATCCACGTCAAAGTAGACGTAAACCGTTTTCAGGGAGACCAGCGTGGTGAGGACGCTGGCACTGTCACCCGCGGTGACCAGATTACCGCTGGTGATCAGCGCGCGGCTGGCGCGACCATCAATAGGCGCGGTCACTTTGGTGAAATCGAGGTTAAGTTGTGCCGCGTCAACTGCTGCCTGCGCGGCGCGAATGTCGGCCTGCGCCTGAGCGGCGGCCGAACGGCGCTGCTCCCACTCTTCGCGGGAGACGACGTTGGTATTGACGAGTTTATCGGTACGGTTAGCCTCACTGCGCGCCAGGCTGGCCTGCGTTTTGGCTCTCGTTAAGGTGGCCTGCGCCTGTTCCAGCGCAGCGCGATAGGTTCTGTCATCGATAGTGAACAGCACCTCGCCCTTTTTCACTTCCTGGCCGTCGGTGTAATTCACTTTATCAATGTAGCCGGAGACGCGGGGGCGCAGCTGAACGCTTTCCACCGCTTCAATCCGGCCGTTAAAGCTATCCCACTGACTGATGGATTTCACTACCACGTCAGCGGCGCTCACGGCGGGCGCTTGTGGGACGGCATTTTGTGCCACGCCGTCATCGCATCCGACAAGCAGCATGGAGAGGAACATCGCTCCCAGCGCCGTCAGATGAACGTTAACCCAGGGTTTTTGCAGGCTCATTATTTTTATTCCGGTAATGGTAGCCGCCGGGCAAGACGCTGCGGGAGACGCGGCGCCACTTCCTTTGTCCGGACTGGCTTGAGACTATTTGTGTCGTTCATCGCCACAAAACTGTAACAGTTGCGAATACACTATCGCGGCGATTGTAGGAAGGCGTCAGATTTAGTGCAAGAATAATTAATACACTTTATGTGCTATTTGGCTCAGGGGCAAAAGGCGCGTTTTCGGCAAGGATTTAAATGCAACAATAAAACTTGCATTTAATGTCAGAGCGAGTCATCTTTAAATGCAACAGACAAAAATGCTTTTTAAAACGCGGCGTGGGGGAAACCATGAACACTGACGCATTTATTCATGATCTACTCGACTGGATCGACAACAACCTTGAAAGCCGCCTGGACATTAATACCGTTTCCAGGCGCGCCGGCTACTCGAAATGGCATCTCCAGCGGATCTTCAAGGAACATACCGGGTATCCGCTGGCCGAGTATATTCGTGCACAAAAGCTGCAAAAATCGGTCGAGCGCTTAACCCACAGCGATGAACCGATCCTGAACGTGGCGATCGCGCTGGGCTTTGACTCCCAGCAGTCCTTCAACCGCAGCTTTAAGCGTCAGTATGGCCAGGCCCCCGGGGCATGGCGTCGCAATACCGTCTGCCCTGAACGCCAGCAATCAACCTAGTGTCGCGGCTTTCGCCGCGACCGGTACCGGCCGGTGGCAAACCGGCCTGTAATCATATCCCCGTATTCGCCGCTCAGCCGTCCGTTGAACGTGTTAACGCTTCCCAGCGATCGATTTCCTCACCTAAACGCGCGAGCTTTTCCCGCACTAAACTCAAAGCATCACTGCCAAGCAATAAATGCGTCGGCGGGTTCTGGCTCTCAATGATAGCCAGCATGGCGCGCGCCGCTTTTACGGGGTCGCCGAG
Organism: Enterobacter sp. V89_11; assembly: GCF_029967775.1. Classification (NCBI taxonomy): domain Bacteria; kingdom Pseudomonadati; phylum Pseudomonadota; class Gammaproteobacteria; order Enterobacterales; family Enterobacteriaceae; genus Enterobacter; species Enterobacter sp. V89_11. The sequence goes on from NZ_JASCAN010000025.1 coordinate 10,976, forward strand.
TTGCTGACCACTTTTTTCCTGACGAGCCTGGCGGACAGGATCGAATAACGCGTCATAGTCCGGGATGCTGCGCGCGCTGCGTACCATCGAACGTCCTGCCCAGTCGGTGCGAAACGAGCCCGGTGCCACCGCAGTGACATGTATGTTGAACGGAGCAAGCTCTTTGCTCAGCGTATCTGATATGCCTTCGAGCGCAAATTTACTGCCACAGTAATAGCTGATGCCGGGCAGAGTGATGAAACCGCCCATCGAGGTGATATTAAGAATATGGCCGTGACGACGCTGGCGCATGCCCGGCAGCACGGCTTTGATCATCGCGACGGCGCCAAACACATTCACCTCAAACTGGCGGCGCACGTCTGCGAGCGAGGACTCTTCCAGTATGCCTTCGTGACCGTAACCGGCATTGTTCACAAGGACATCAATCGGACCGACGGTAGATACACTCTGCGTAACCACTTCATCAATGTGCGCATAGTCCGTGACATCCAGCAGGCAGCCGAATGCCCGCTGCGTATCGAGTGTCTCGAATGCCTGCTTTGCTTCGGGGGTGCGCACGGTCCCCACGACCCGATGGCCTGCGGCGAGGGCTTCCTCCGCCAGAGCACGACCAAAGCCGCTGCTAACGCCGGTGATTAAGATTGTTTTTGCAGATGCCATAAATTACTCCCATGAACAGTGAAGGTTGCATGGTATTCTCTGCCCTGCCGTATTTTTAGGCCGTATCTTCTCTTTTTATTGCCTGATTTTATGAGGTGCAGTGATGTCCGGGATGATTACCTTAGTAAAAGCACTGGCGGTGCAGGAGGGATACAACCTGACGGCGTTACCTGATGTGCGAATTTTGCGTGCCGACCGCCCGCTTGCGCGAACGCCCGTGCTTTACGATCCGGGGATTGTGATTGTCTGCCAGGGCAGCAAACGCGGCTTTTTCGGTCAGCAGACCTATCTGTATGATGAACAGCACTATCTGGCCGTGTCAGTTCCGGTGCCGTTTGTGATGGAAACCGACGCGTCGGCAGAACACCCCTTACTGGCGATATATCTGCATCTGGATTTTCAGCTTGCCGCTGAACTGATGTTGCAGATTGAGCAGCATCACGCCCCACATCCTCCCGCTGCGCCGCAAAGCATGATGTCGAGCCCGATGGACGACGCGGTAAAAACGGCCGTGCTGCGCCTGCTTGAAGTACTGAACAATCCGCTTGAGGCGGCGATCCTCGGCCCGGCGCGGGTGCGAGAGCTCTATTTCCGCGTCCTGACGGGTGCCCAGGGCAAGGCCATGCGCGCCGCGCTGGCCTTACAGGGGCAGTTCGGCAAAATTGGCAAGGTACTGCAGCACATCCATGCCGCCTACGCTGAGCCGTTAACGCTTAATCAACTGGCGATGGAGGCCGGAATGAGTGTGCCGACGTTTCACACCCATTTCAAAGCGATAACCGGTATGCCGCCGATGCAGTATGTGAAATCGGTGCGCCTGCACCAGGCAAGGATGTTGATGGTGCGTCAGCATATTACCGCCGCCGCCGCGAGCTACGCCGTCGGTTATGAAAGTCCGTCGCAGTTTAATCGTGAATTCAAGCGGCTGTTTGGTTTGCCACCCGCAGAGGAAATAAAACGCATGCAGCGTAATTTCGCCGTTCCACCTGTGCAGCAGGCGTCGATATTTGTCTCTTCCCATTAAGCCTGATACTACATACCAGGCCTGTATTCAGGCCTGGTATGTACACGGCGTCATGACGCTGAGGATTGCACTAACTCAGGAACTTACCTTTGAGCAGGTTAAGTCCCGCAGACATCAGGTCGCCCTGGGCCGGGGCTTCGCCCTGCGGTGAAAGGCCGTCGACGATTTTAGGCAGGTATTCAGCAATCAGCGTCGACGCGGTTTGAGAATCCACGCCCAGTTTTGCGCCGAGATCCTGCAGCGCAGGCGATCCAAACACCGATGTGATCTGTTCGCTGTTGACCGACTGATTACTCTGCTGGCTAAGCCACGACTCGACAACGCCGCCCAGGCCGCCATTGCGGAATTTTTCGAGGATCCCCTGAATGCCGCCCTGCTGCTCAATCCAGGTCATGATCGCCTGGAGTTGCTCCGTCTTACCGCCCTGCCCGCCGGCCAGGCTGCCGATTTGATCTAATAACCCCATCACAGACTCCCTACAAACATCGCTAACACGTCCTGATTGACGGCTTACTTAGCCGGGATAATCAGTACCTGACCCGGGTAGATTTTGTCGGGATGCGTCAGCATCGGTTTATTGGCTTCAAAAATACGCTGATACTCATTGGCAGAGCCATACATCGCTTTTGAGATGGCGCTCAGGGTATCGCCGGATTTCACCGTGTAATAGCGGCTTTCCACCCCGCTTTGGGTGACGGTCACGCTATCATTGACCTGACCAATCCCGGTAACGTTACCTACCGCCACCAGAATTTTTTCTTTATCTTCCTGGGAGCCCACGTCGCCGGTCACCGTCGCCGTACCGTCGTCCGCGACATTAATGTTGACCTTTTCGGCACCAGGCAGGTTAAGACTATCAATATGTTTTTTCAGCTTGTCGGCCTGATCTTCCTTGCTACCGCCGGATACGGCATCCCAGATTTTCTCGCCCGCTTCTTTCACAAAACTTAATAATCCCATCTTCCACACCTCCATAACTGTTTCATGGTGAACATTTTCATTGGATCCCGTTGCAGGATGTACGATGCGGTGTCTCCGCTCTGGCTGAAAAATCCGGAAACAGCACAACCTGCCACATGAAGTATATCCAATAAGCGTCAGGGTGCAGGATATTTGCCCTGATATCGCCGTTATGCCGCAATATAAACAGGGACTCCCGTCGCCCTCAACGCACCACCTCCACGCTCGCCGACAACCCGGCTACCAGCTCAATCCCCTTCGGCAATGCATCAATATGTATGCGCACCGGGACGCGCTGCGCCAGCCGCACCCAGCTAAACGTCGGCTCGATGTCGGGAAGCCCAAGCCCGCCCGTCTCATCGTTGTTATCACCGATCCCATGGCCGATGCTCTCAACATGCCCGGCAATCACCGGGTCATAGCCCATCAACACGATATGCGCCGTGTCCCCAACGCGAATATGTCGAAGTTTGGTCTCCTCGAAATACCCCACCACCCAGAAACTGTGCGCATCGACGATGGCGACCTTAGTCTCCCCCGCGGTGGCATAGTCCCCCGGGCGAAGCCGCAGATGGGTGATATAACCCGAGACGGGAGCCCGTACGGTGGCGTGGGACAAATTAAGCTCGGCCAGCTCCAGCGCGGCCAGCGCACCGTGATAATTCGCCACCGCGACGTTCGCGGCGCTGCCCGTTTGCTGCAAATCCTCGCTGGATATCGCGGCTTTAATCTGTGAGCGTCGTCTGGCGGCATCCTGTCGCATAACCATCTCATGCCGTCTGGATTCCACCTCCGCCTGCGCGCTGGCCACCGCCAGCGTGAGCCAGTGCGGGTCGATAGCGTAGAGCACATCGCCCCGGTTAACCCACTGGTTATCCCGGACGGCCACGCGGATTACCGGCCCGGATACGTCCGGCGCAATCTGTACCACATCCGCCCGTACCCGGCCGTCGCGGGTCCAGGGCGTTTGCGCATAATGTTTCCACATCATAAAAGCCAGAAGCGTGGCCGCCGCGACGGCACATAACGTCAGCGCATAGCGACCGACCAGAGAAAGTAATGATTTCATCTAAATAACCCCAGCGCGGTCAGGCCCTGCATCAGCAGGAAAAAGGTGACCAGATAAGTTGAAACGTCCAGCAGCGGGCGAAAAGGCAAACGACGGTAGAGCCTGCTGAGCGATAAAAGCGCGATGAGTGCCAGCGTGCAGGCCAGCGCCGCGAGCGCGGTGACAAGCAGTCCCGGGATAAAAACGCCCCCGATATTCAGATCATTGACCATCGTCTGCCCTCCGTAATGCGCAATGTAAATCCACCAGATGGCCGACAAACTGGCGCGTTTGTGCATCTGCGGCAGGCAAACAGAGGCGGATGTGGTCGGCGATGTGTTCACGCAAGGCGTCGGTGTCGCTCAGGTGATACAGGTGCGCGCTGATCTCCCTGCTCGCGGGCATACCGCAGCGGCGTAAATGCATCACCGAAAGGCCGATGCGCAGCGCGCGCAGCAGCGGGTTCAGCACCTGCTCTGAGGCACGTCCGCTGCGCTGCAGGCGCGGCAGTAACAGGGCAGCGCGGTCAATCATCAGATTGGTCCAGTGCGTCTCATCCAGCAGAAGCTTGCCCTTCACGCTGCGACGAATATCGCGCTGGCACAGCGTGTGCAGACGCGCGATGGCCGCGTCGGCCTGCACGGTTTGCAGCAGGCTCATGCTGATAACAGCAAAGCCGGTTGCGGCAAACAGCGCAATGGCGGTATTGGCCGCCGTGGCAAAATCTCCGCTGTAGTGGGCACCCAGCTCGCACAATACTGGCAGCGTCAGAGTGATCCCCATCGCCATAAACGTAGTGGGAGGACGTGCCTGAAGCGACCCGGCCAGCAGATATACCGGCGCCAGCACGGCCACCAGCACGGGGAAATCGCTCACCTGCGGAAGCAGCGCAAAGCTGTACAGCAGGCTAATCAAGACGCCCCAGAACGAGCCAATAATGTATTTCACAATGTGCGGAGCCGGGGTGTCGAAACTGCCAAACAGCGTGCAGCAGACCCCAAGGATAGAGACCGCCGTGCTGCCATCGGGCCAGGCGGAGAAGATCCAGACCAGGCAGCCGCTCAGGATAATGGCGAACGCGCCCAGCGCGGTGCGGGCGGCAGTAAGAGGATCGCGATGAAAAACATACCCTTTAACTGCCCTGCCCGCCGTCAGTCCGTGGGCGGGCTTCGCATGGTGGATGGCATCAGAAAGACGTTCGCACTGCTGCAACAGCGTAATGGCCTGCGTCAGATAACGGACAAAACTGGCCAGCAGCGCGTCGTTCATCGTCCGGGCCTGTGCAGCGTAGCGCTCTGCGAGCTGTTCACTGCGTGCTATTAACGCATCTGCCGTGCTGTGGCGTGCAGCATCTTTATCCCCCAGCCAGGCCTGAACGTCGTCGAGCAATACCTGCAACCCGGCAGGCACCGTCACCGGTAAGCGATCGCGTAATTCACAGTTGACGATGACCAGCCGCGCCAGTCGGTCATGGATAGCCTTTCTGCCCTGCCGCACCGGAGCAGACAGGGCAAAATCATACGGAATATGGTGGCTTATACCCTGCAGAAACTGCAGCGCCAACGCCAGATGCAGCGGGTCTGAAACCGCGACGGGTTTGCCTGCGAGGGTGTCAGCCACCCGCTCACGCGCGGCGCGCAGGGTTTGCGATAACTTACTGTTGAACAGGCCGGAGATACGCGCGGGTAACACATAGCGATGTATCAGCGCCGCGCAGAAGATCCCAATGACAATCTCCTGCACACGGATAATGGCGATATTAAAAATCCCGCCGGGGTCGGATACCGCAGGAAAACCAATCAGGCTCGCAGTGTACCCGGCCAGCACAAAGGCATACGCCCGCGGGGTGCGCTCCAGCAGAGATAAATAGAGGCAGAACGTGATCCAGCCCGACAGCATCACGCTGCAGAGGATCGGCATATTGACGAAGACAGGTACGATCGCAACGGTGGCGCAGGCCCCCACAACGGTGCCGGCCAGACGATAGAGACTTCTGCTCAGCGAGGCACCCACCGACGTCTGCGACACGATATAGACGGTAATAATGGCCCATGATGGACGTTCGAGGCCTATCGACAGCGCAATGTAGTAAGCGAGCATCGCCGCTGCAAAACTTCTCGCGGAATAGAGCAGCGCGCTGGCATCGTTACGCAGCACGGGAGATAAGCGCTCACGCATGCCGCGCCACGAATGAAAATGAAAAGCGTTTAATGTGTTCATGCCAGAATTATTACTGGCTTGCGAACCCGCTTAAATACTCTATTCTGTCAAAAAATACCTAAATATTGCCAGAAACGTGAAACCTCAACTTGCCAATACGCTCTTCGACCCTGACGCCACCGCATGCCCGGCCGTAGCCCGACATCTGGATTTCGTGGAGTACGCCGCGGAAGTGCCGGTGCACACCCACCGTAAGGGGCAGCTGATTATTGCTTTGTATGGCGCGGTGATTTGTCATGCGGAAAATGATATCTGGATCGTGCCACCAGACTGTGCCGTCTGGATCCCTGGCGGGATCGCACACAGCGCCAAAGCGACCTGGAATGCTCATCTCAACTATCTGTTTATTGAGCCCGGTGCCGCCGCGCTGCCGGAGAAATGCTGCACACTGGCCATTTCCCCGTTAATCAAAGCGCTGGTTGACCGTTTGACGCATGAACGCGTTGATTATCCGCCAGAGAGCCATGCCGCGCGGCTGACCAGAGTAACGCTTGATGAGCTCGCCAGCATGCCGCAGCAGAAGCTGAGCCTGCCCGTTTCAGCCCATCCCAAAATTCGCGCCATGGCCGACGCGCTGGTCAGCCATCCTGACGACAGAAGCACCCTGAAAGCATGGGCGAAACGGCTGGCGCTGAGCGAGCGCTCCTTTGCGCGTTTGATGGCGCGCGAGACCGGGCTGAGCTTTGGCCGCTGGCGTCAGCAGCTACAGTTGATTATTGCTCTGCAGGAGCTGGCAAGCGGTGTCCCGGTCCAGAACGTGGCGACAACGCTTGGGTATGAATCCGTGAATGCGTTTATCACCATGTTCAGGAAAGCCATGGGCACCACGCCCGCGCACTATTTTGCCGAACGAAAAGTCAGCGGCCGTTAACCCGGCCCTTCGCTGCCTGCAGCAAGCAGGGGAACCAGCACATCGCTAATCGGAACGGGAATACCGTGAGCACGACCATAGCGCTGGATCACGCCGTTGCGGATATCCCACTCCATGGGACGGTTGGCCTGACGATCGGCGAGGATAGACGTGCCCAAATCGGCAGGTGCGCGCTGGAAATTCGCCAGGATCTCCTGCGCAACGTCATCGTGCAGCACCGCGCCTTCTGCTCGGGCCACGGCAAGCCCCTCGCGCAAATACGCCAGCGCCAGCTCGCTGATATCCTCACGGGAGAACATCCCGGCACGACGATTCGCAAGCACCATCAGGCCTGCAACCGCATTTTGCAGCAGCTTGCGCCATGCGACGGTAAGAAAATCTGCCGACAAGTCTACCGCGCAGCGCGTGCCGTTCAGCGCATCAGCCACCCGTTTTGCCTGCGGCACATCCGGCAGCGTCAACCGCGGACTGGCGCGCAGCCAGACGGAGGCATCCGGCTCACGCTGCGCCGGGAACCAGACCACCGACGGCAGTACCGTCGCGCCATTGACCCACGGTGCAAGCTGGGCCTTTTGCTCGACGCCGTTTTGCAGCGCGCAAACCACCGTGTTTTCATCGCACAGCGCGTTCAGCCATCCCGTGCTGTCGGCGTTCTGGGTCGTTTTCACTGCGATAAAAACCAGATCGTACGGACGATCGATGACCGTCGGATCGGTTAATACCGGCCCGGGTACCACGATTTCACCCTCATCGTGCCGCAAACGTAATTGCGGGTGTGCGGTACGTCCGCACAGTTGCGGCGTGCGGCCAGCCTCATGCAGCACCGCAGCGATAGTGGTTCCGATTGCACCGGGTCCAATCAGTGCAATGGTTGGATAGTCAGACATTGTTAACTCCCCTGGTCGCTAAAGCCCTAATCAGTGTGCCGTGGCGTTCAGCATAGCCGCCACACGTCCCTTTATACCACCGCCTGAAGTGGGAGCCATACCCGTTGTCTATACTCATTTCATCTACGACAACGGAGTGCACCATGCCATTACCCGATTTCCATTCCTCTGAACCTTATACCCTTGGTATTGAACTTGAACTGCAGGTGGTTAACCCGCCGGGGTACGATCTGAGCCAGGACTCCTCCGCCCTTATCGCTGCCGTCAAAGACGACATCAAAGGCGGGGAAGTGAAGCACGATATCACCGAGAGCATGCTCGAAATCGCCACCGGCGTGTGTCAGAACATTGATCAGGCCGCCGCACAAATCTCGGTGATGCAGCAAAGTATTCTGCGCGCCGCTGCGGAGCAGCATATTCAGATCTGCGGCGGTGGGACGCACCCTTTTCAGAAGTGGCAGCGTCAGGAGGTGTGCGATGACGAGCGCTATAACGTCACGCTCGAACGGTTTGGCTATCTGATTTTGCAGGCGACGGTATTCGGCCAGCACGTGCATGTCGGGTGTCGGACCGGCGACGACGCTATTTATCTGCTGCATGGTTTGTCGCGCTTTGTCCCCCACTTTATTGCTCTGGCGGCGTCCTCACCCTATATGCAGGGTACGGACACGAAGTTCGCCTCGTCGCGACTCAATATCTTCTCGGGATTTCCGGATAATGGACAGATGCCGTGGGTGAACAACTGGCAAGAGTTCGAAGGGCTGTTTCGTCGTCTGAACGCCACCAGCATGATCGACAGCATTAAAGATTTGCACTGGGATATTCGCCCCAGCCCGCATTTTGGCACGGTCGAGGTGCGGGTGATGGATACACCGCTGACGCTCGGCCACGCGATCAACATCGCCGGGTTGATTCAGGCGACGTCTCACTGGCTGCTGACCACGCGGCCCTATAAGCATCAGGAAAAGGATTTTCTGCTGTACCGCTTTAACCGTTTTCAGGCGTGTCGTTATGGGTTAGAGGGCATTCTGACAGACGTGCAGACTGGTGAGCACAAAACCGTAGCGGAAGATATTGCGTGGCTGCTGGAGCAGGTTGCGCCGTCGGCCGAGAAGCTCGGCGCGACGAGCGCGATTAAGGAAATAGCCCTGATGTTAAAACAGGGCAAGAGCGAGGCGCAGCGCATGCGCGATTTTATCGCAGACGGCGGTTCGCTTATTTCTCTGGTTCAGAAACATTGCGAGCTGTGGGCGACGAGTCCGTAAGGCGATGTCCCCACTCACGCAGGCGCTGGAACAGCACAAACAGCGCCGGGATAAACAGAATGCCGACCACGGTGGCCACCAGCATCCCGCTGAACACCGTGGTGCCAATGATGCGGCGGCTCTGCGCCCCTGCCCCGGACGCCAGCATCATCGGCAGCACACCGATAATAAATGACACCGCCGTCATCATCACCGCCCGGAAGCGGCGTGAGGCGCCTTCACGGGCCGCATCGACAATCGCCATCCCCTCATGACGCCGTGCGCGGGCAAACTCGACGATCAGGATCGCGTTCTTGGCCGCCAGCGCGATTAACAGCACCAGGCCAATCTGCACATACACATCGTTGGCGTATCCCGCGATCCACAGCCACACCAGCGCGCCACCGATGGCGAACAGGACTGAGAGCATCACGCTCGCGGGCAGCGTCCAGCTCTCATACTGCGCGACAAGGAACAGCCACGCCATAACCACCGCGGCCAGGACAATCCAGATGGCCTGATTTCCGGTCTGCTGCTCCTGATAAGACATCCCGCTCCAGGCATAGTCGTACCCGGCAGGCAGGTTTTCCGCCAGAAGCTCGCTCATCACGGCCATCGCCGTGCTGCTGCTCACGCCGTCTGCCGCCGACCCGCTCACTGACACCGACGGGGACTGGTTATACTGCTGCAGGAACGGTGCGCCAACGGTCGGGGTAATCGTGACAAGATTACTCAGACGCACCCGCTCACCGTTATTGCTGCGCACGAACAATTCGCTGATTTGCCCGGCACGCTCGCGCCACTGCATTTCGTTCTGTACCACCACGTGGTAGACGCGGTTGTTAACGCTAAAATCCCCGGCACGCGTGCCGCCAAAGGCGGTTTGCAGGCTGCTGAAGATGCGCGAGACCGGCACGTCGAGGCGGGCAGCGCGCTCGCGATCAACGGTCAGCGTCAACTGTGGCACGTTGCTGCTCCAGGTGGTAAACACCCGGTTAAGCTGCGGATGCTGGTTAGCTTTTATCAAAACGTTGCGGGTAACGCGTTCCAGCTCAGCCGGGCTTTGCCCCGCCTGGGCCTGAATACGCAGGTCGAAGCCGGAGGCGTTGCCCAGCCCCGGCAACGTCGGCGGGGCGAAGGTCATGATGGTCGCTTCCGGCAGCGCCAGCAGCTGACGCTGCAGCGTTCCCATCACCTCATCAAGCGGCGGACGCTCCCCCCATGTCTTCAGCATGATGGAGATAAACCCGCCGTTAGACGCGCTGGTACCGTTGAGAATGTTAAAACCGGAGACCTGAATCACATCCTCGACCGCAGGGTGTCTGGCGATAAGCTCCCGCGCGGTGGTCATCACCGCTTCGGTACGCTCCAGCGACGCCGCTTCCGGCAGTTGCACGCTGGCGAAGAAGTAGCCCTGATCTTCCTGCGGGAGGAAGCCCTTTGGCATTGACATAAAGCTGAACACCACCACGCCCGCCGCACCGGCCGTTGCCAGCAGCACCAGCCACGGACGGAGGTTAATGCAGTTAACGATGCGGGTATAAACGGTGCGCGTGGTATCCAGTCCGCGGTTGAAAACGCGGTAAACCGCGGCTGGCTTCTTCGGGCGCGGGCGCAGCAACAGCGCACAGAGCGCTGGCGTCAGGGTCAGCGCCACCAGGCTTGAGAGCGTGACGGCGGTGGAGAGCGTGACTGCGAACTGGCGATACAACTCCCCCACGATCCCCGGCAGCAGCGCCACCGGCACAAACACCGCCAGCAGCACCAGGGTGGTGGCAATCACCGGCCCGGCAATCTGGCGCAGCGCCTGTGCGGTAGCCGCCGTGCGGCTTTGCCCTTCCGCCATTAGCGTTTCAACGCTCTCCACCACCACAATGGCGTCATCCACCACCATGGTAAGCGCCAGAATAATGGCGAACAGGCTGAGCGTGTTGGCCGAATAACCGAGGGTATAGAGCACCGCAAAGGTGCCGACCAGCGACACTGGAATAGCGAGCGCCACAATCAGCGTCGCACGCCAGCTCTGCAGAAATAAGGAAACCACCACCACGACGGCGAGCAGGGTCAGCGCCAGCGAGACACCAATCTCCTTGATGGTCGCGGCGACAAAGGTGGTGGTATCAAATTTTACTTCATAGGTCAGATCGTCCGGGAAACGTGCAGAGAGTCGCGCCAGCTCCGCGCGAACCGCATCGGCTACGCGCAGGGCGTTGGCGGACGGCGTAGGGTAGATGCCAAGATAGGCGGAGTCATGCCCGTTCAGCTGGGCGCCGGAGCTGTAGCTGCGCGACCCCAGTTCAATCGCGGCGACATCTTTCAGGCGCACCAGCTGGCCCATCTCCCCCGCACGGATAATGATGTCCGCAAAGTCCTCAGCCTGATTTAAACGCCCCAGGCCGTTAATCGTCAGGGTTTGCTGCTGGCCGTTAAACACCGGCGGCGTTCCGACCTGGCCTGCCGCCCCCTGGACGTTCTGCTCGCGTAACGCCTGAGCCACGTCATCGGTGGTCACGTTCAGGGCGTTCATGCGATCCGGACGCAGCCAGATACGCATGCTGTAGTCGCGTGCGCCAAACATCTGCACCTGCCCGACGCCCGGCAAACGCGCCAGCGCTTCACGCACCTGCGTGCTGGCGTAGTTACTGACGAAAAGCGGCGTGTGGGTATTGTCCGGTGAGTAAAGGCTTACCCCCATCATCAGATTGGTAGCGCGTTTACGCACTTGCACGCCGTTTTGCTGCGCCTCGGTGGGCAATTGCGCCACAGCCTGCGCCACGCGGTTTTGCACGTCGATGGCGGCCAGATCCGGATCGGTCCCTGCCGCAAATGTGATGTTCAGGCTGTAGGCACCTTCATCGGAACTGGTGGATTCCATATAGAGCATGTGATCCACGCCGTTAAGCTGAGTCTCCAGCGGCGTGGCAATGGCTTCCGCCACGTCAGCCGAACTGGCACCGGGCCAGCTGGCGGAGACATTCACCACCGGTGGGGTGATCTGCGGGTACTGCTCCACCGGGATAATCTTCAGCGCGATGGCACCCAGCAGGGTTATCACCAGCGCAATCACCATCGCGAAGCGCGGGCGTTTGAGGAAAAACGTCAGCATGATGGCTCCTTAATTCAGTATCTGGACGGCTGCGCCAGGCTGTACGCGCTGGGCACCGTCGGTGATCGCTCGCTCACCGGGATGTAAGCCGGATGAAATCTCAAACTGCTGGCCAATCTGTCCGGCAATCTTCAGCGGGCGTTTTTCGGCTTTGCCTTCTGCGTTAACCACCCAGGCAAAGAATCCCTCGCCGTTTTGCTGTACCGCCGCAGCGGACACTGTCAGCACCGGCTGCGCGCTTGCCGGACGCAGGTAGACATTCACATTGCCGCCCGGCAGCAGCTGATGGCGCGGGTTGGCAAATTCGGCGCGCAGCATCACGCTGGCGGTACGCGGGTCGATACGATTGTCCACGGAGGTCAGTTCACCGCTCAGGCGCTGACCATTGCTGTCAATCCGCGCCTGCCAGGCGCGCTTCAGGGCGCTGATATCCGCATGTTGTCCGGCTTTGGTGGCAAACGCCCCCTCTTCCAGCGCAAAGGCGATACGGATCGGATCAAGCTGCACGACATCCACCAGCACGCCGCTTGACGGGTTCACCAGGCTGCCGGCATGGAACTGGCTGTGCCCCACGCGGCCATCAATCGGCGATGTGATGCGCGTGTACGCCAGCGTCACGTTACGGGTTTCGAGGCGAGCTTTCGCCTGCTCCAGCGCAGCGCTGGCGACATCGCGCTGCATGCGCGCGTTATCCACGTCGTGACGGCTGATGGCATTGCTGTTGCCCAGGCTTTCAAAGCGTGAAAGCTGCTGCTGCGCCTGACGCAGCGTGGCTTCCGCGCTCTTTACCTCAGCCTGTGCCAGACGCACGGCGGCGCGTGGCTCGGCATCGTCCAGCTCAAACAGCACGTCACCTTTTTTCACGTATTGTCCGTCGCGAAAATGAACCTGGGTAATCACGCCTTCCGTGCGTGCTCTTATCTCGACGGTATGAATGGCTTCAATGCGGCCAGGCACGTGCCGTTCAGCGGCGTGGGTCGTTTGCTCCACAACCGCCACGCGAACCGGAATGGCAGCAGCAAACGCGGGTTGAAAGAGGGCGAGGAGGACGAACAGGAGCGGGAATTTCATGGGGATGTACCTCTGATGTGTTTCCCTCACCCCGGCCCTCTGCCCAATGAAAGGGAGGTCAGCATCCCCTCTCCCGGCGGGAGAGGGTTAAGGTGAGGGCAAAAGGTTATGCAGCCTTACGGAACCTGCGGGTCAGTCGCTTCTCGATTTCAACAACGAAGAACATCACCGCGGCTACCGCCAGCGTGACGAACCAGTAGCGCAGAGGCAGCGCTTCCGTACCGAAAAGCATCTGCATAAACGGCAGGTAGATGATTGCCGCCTGGAGCAGGAACAACACGCCTGTGACCAGCCAAATCCCTTTGTTCGCCAGCAGGCCACGGTTCAGGGAGAACCCTTCAGTGTTGCGGCAGTTAATCATGTATACCCACTGGGCGCAGACCAGCATCTGCAGCAGCACGGTACGGATGAACTCCGCGCTGTGGCCGCGCGGTGCCAGCCAGGCTTCCAGCGCAAAGGCGGCGATGGCAATCATGGTCCCGACGAAGGCCACGCGCCATACGGCGTACGCATCCATCACGTGCTGTCCGGTCTGACGCGGCGGACGCTTCATGATGTTGCGCTCGGCGGCTTCAAAGGCCAGGCCAAAGGAGAGCGTGGCGGAGGTTGCCATGTTCATCCACAAAATCAGTACCGGCGTCAGCGGGATAATGTTCCCTGCCAGCAGCGCAATAACAATCAGCAACCCCTGCGCCAGGTTGGTCGGCATAATGAACAGAATGGTTTTCTTCAGGTTGTCGTAAACGCGACGCCCCTCTTTTACCGCGCTGGCGATGGTGGCGAAGTTATCGTCGGTCAGGACCATATCCGCCGCCTCTTTGGTCACTTCGGTGCCTTTGATGCCCATTGCGATGCCCACGTCCGCCTGGCGCAACGCCGGAGCGTCATTCACACCGTCGCCGGTCATGCCCACGATCTCACCCTTGTCCTGCAGGGCTTTCACCAGGCGCAGCTTATGCTCCGGGCTGGTACGGGCGAAAATGTCATATTTCACCGCGGCGTCTGCAAGCTCAGCGTCGTCCATTTTCTCCAGTTGGTAGCCCGTCACCGCCTGCTCGCTGTTGGTGATCCCGAGCATCTGACCGATGCTCATTGCCGTCTGCGGGTGATCCCCGGTGATCATCTTCACGCGGATCCCGGCCTGCTGGCAGGCATGAATCGCATCAATCGCTTCAGGACGCGGTGGATCCATCATTGCGGCAATACCGAGGAAGATCAGCCCGTGATTCAGATCGTCATGCGTCAGCGCCTGCTCACCGTTCGCCGGTTTGAACGCCGCGGCAACCATACGCAGCCCCTGGCGTGCATAGCGCTCCATCTCGGTTTCCCAGTAAGCGCGGTCGAACGCTTCAGCGCCGTTACGGGCCTGCTGCTGTTTACACAGCGCGAAAATCACGTCCGGCGCGCCGGTAATCAGGATGTGCTCCTCGTGACCAATCTGATAGTGGGTGCTCATGTACTTGTACTGCGAATCGAACGGGATCTTGTTAATCAGGGTGGTCATCACCGGCTCAAGATGCGCCTTCGCCGCCAGCACCTTCAGCGCCCCTTCGGTCGGCCCACCGGTGATGCCCCACAGACCGCGTTCGTCCTGAATCAGTTGGCTGTCATTACAGAGATCGACAGTGCGCAGGTACTGCTCCAGCACGGTGCCCGGCTGGATCTGCATCGGCTCGTCGCTGCCTTCCAGGTAAATGTTCCCCACCGGCTCGTAGCTGTTACCGTCCACGCGGTAGCAACTGTCGGCAGTAATGATGGCTTTCACCGTCATCTCGTTCATGGTCAGGGTGCCGGTTTTATCCGAGCAGACCACGGTCATCGCCCCCAGGGTTTCAACCGTTGGCAACTTGCGGATAATCGCCCGCTTGCGTGCCATCGCCTGCACGCCAAGAGAAAGGATGATAGAAATAATGGCTGGCAGACCTTCCGGCACGGACGCGACCGCCAGGCTAATCAGAGAGAGCAGCAGCTCGCCCATGGGGATTTCGCGGAACACCAGGCTGAAGACAAACAGTGCCGCCATCATCGCCAGAATAATGGCGAAGATCGCTTTCCCCAGCTTGTCCATCTGCACCAGCAGCGGCGTACGATGCTTTTCAATACCCGCCATCATCTGGTTAATGTGGCCAAGTTCAGTCTCTTGCCCGGTGGCAATGACCACGCCAATGCCGCCCCCTGCACTCACGGTCGTACCGGAAAAGACCAGGTTAGTGCGGTCGCCCAGCGGTAATTCACCGGTCAGCGGATTAATGTGTTTATCCACCACGGTAGATTCGCCGGTCAGAATAGCCTCTTCCACGCGTAAATTATGCGCTTCGATTAAACGCATATCCGCCGGAATACGATCGCCCGCGCGTAATACAATAATATCGCCCGGGACTATTTCAGTTGTCGGTAGCGTTTCATGATTGCCATTGCGAATGACGCGCGCTTCGCTGGAGAGCATATTGCGAATACTCTTCAGGGATTTTTCCGCATTGCTTTCCTGAATATGGCCAATTAACGCGTTGATTACCGCCACACCGAGGATAACCAGCGTATCGACCCAGTGGCCCATAACTGCGGTTAATACCGCCGCGGCAAGCAGAACGTAAATCAGCACATCGTTAAAATGGGCGAGAAAACGTAGCCAGGCGGGCTTGCCTTTTTTCTCCGGCAACGCGTTAGGGCCATACTGATGCAGACGTGCCTGCGCTTCAGCACGGTCGAGGCCGCTTGCCTGGCTCTGCTTGTTAGCAAGCACTTGCTCAACGGTCTGCTGATACGCCTGCCCACCAGCAGGTGGCATGTTCTGAGAGAGATTTTTTTTGGTCATCGTATTTTTCCTTCAATATACGGTGGACGGAAGCCTGAATTCCTTTCTGGCTTTAATAAATTCATTTTTAAGGCTTGCGGGTAGAATTGATCTACCGCAATATAATTACTGCCGGGATATTCAAAACTAATAAATATTATTCGAATACGATGATTTTTACAAAATATTTCTAAACCAACGCTAAACGAGGAGGAACCATGTTTGGTATTTATCGCGCACGCCGCCTGGCGTTATACATTGTCGCAGCCATTGTTATTGCCACGTTAATTGGATATAGCACTTATATGTTTGTAAAATTATTTGCATGACAAGGACATTTATTTACATAACGCGATAATAATTTAATCGCTTCTGAGAGATTATTCTCTTTCTGTTATTTATTCGCAGAAAAGTGCATTTTATTTAACAAAAAACGTCTGCCGGGTTTATATTGCTTTACGTTCCGCGATGCCGGACAATGACATTTTTAACTGACGATTAACATTAAGATGAAACACCCGTTAGAATCGCTGCTCACAGCGGGGGGCATTTTGTTGATGGCCCTGCTCTCCTGCCTGCTGTTACCTGCGCCGTCGCTTGGGCTGGTGCTGGCGAAAAAGCTGATGACGATCTTCCACATGGTCGATCTTAACCAGCTGTACACCATTTTGTTCTGCGTGTGGTTTTTACTGCTTGGCGCCCTCGAATTCTTCATCCTGCGTTTCGTCTGGCGTCGCTGGTTTTCACTGGCATCGTAAGTAAAAAAACCGGGTGCGGCTGCGCCTTACCCGGTCGGATTTCTGCATAACGACACGTTCAGTGTGTCCGGCTGTGGTTCTCTTTGCGGTACGCGCCAGGCGGCTGGTTGAAGGTACGGGTAAAGATACGCGTAAACGTCTGCTGCGAATCAAAGCCGTAGCGCAAACAGATATCGTAGACACGCTCGTCCGATTCACGCAGGTCACGCGCTGCCAGCAGCAGCTTGCGTTCGCGAATGTAACGCCCGAGACTTTCGCCCTTATACTGCATAAACAAACGCTGCAGATGCCATTTCGAGTAACCCGCGTGGCGGGCGATCTCTTCGATACGTAATGGCTGGTGCAGGTTGTCGTCGATCCACTCGACGATGGTGTCGATGACTTGAGCGGAAATGGTCATACTGCTCTCCCCCTCTGCTTCTCGCTTAAACATTATTCCCACCACTCACGAAAGGTTTGCGTGGTATCACTCACGTGAACAGGTTCACCCAGCTCCGGCGTCAGTAGCCGATAATTTTTATCTTTGCTGGCCTGCGCCAGCTGGATCAGCGGATCGTTCCAGGTGTGTTTCGCCAGCACAAAGCGTCCGTTATGACCGGGCACGACAGCTTTCGCGTTAATGTCAGCCGACGCCTGCGCCGTTTCCGCCGGCATCATGTGAATGTACTTCCAGTCCCGATCGTACTGGCCGTTTTCCATAATGGCTAAATCCACCTCGCCAAACTGCTCACCGATGGCCCTGAAATGCGGGCCGTAACCGGAGTCTCCGCTGTAATAAACTTTCTGCGCCGGCGTGACGAACATAAAGCTCCCCCACAGGGTTTGATCGCGTTTAATCCCGCGTCCGGAGAAGTGACGTGCCGGCAGGACGTGCACCGATAAGTCATCACTGATGCGCACCGACTGGTTCCAGTCGCGCTCGTCGATAATCTCCGGCTTCATGCCCCAGTAGCGCAGATGAGATCCAACGCCCAGCGGAGTAACCACACGTTTCACCTTCGGCAGTAACGCCCTGATGGTGGCGTAATCCAGATGATCGTAGTGATCGTGGGAGATGATCAGCAGGTCGATCTCCGGCATGTTCTGCGCATGCCAGGGATACTCGCCCGCAAAAGCTTTATTGAGGAACGAGAACGGCGCGGCATAGTTACTGAGCACCGGATCGATCAGAATACGTTTACCCGCCAGCTGCATATACCACGACGAGTGACCGAGCCAGACCAGCGTGTCCTGCTCCAGCGGCAGACTGGCGAGATCGGTTTTCACCAGCGGCAGCGGCTGCGCGGGACGGGCATTTTCGGTTTTGCGGGTCAGAAATTGCCACCACGCTACCAGCATATTTTGCTCGCCGGTGAAGCCCGGTGTCGGCAACGTATTGTGGAATTTCCCGTCGCGATACTGCGGGGAGGCCTCCACTTCGGTAAGCTGCGCACCCTGCGGTGGCTGGCCAAATCCAGGATTCAGGACAAAAGGTAAACTCGCAGCTGAAGCAATAATCATGACGAACACCACGCAGATGAATAGAGGCTTTTTCATATCCTGACCCGAAAACGCGCCCCATCCGATGGTTTACGCGGGTTGAACTTGATTATGAGTGAGTAAGCACTCATTATAGATATGATGATAAAGTCGTCAAGACGTTTTCGATCTTTGACATTGCGCGTTGCAGCCTGTCAAAGCACGTGTTTCAATCAAGGTTTTTACAATTGACAGGAGGAACAATTTAGTGGCACGTCCGAAGAGTGAAGATAAAAAACAGGCCTTACTGGACGCAGCAACCGCTGCATTTGCACAGTCAGGTATTGCCGCCTCAACGGCCTTAATTGCCCGGAACGCGGGCGTCGCTGAAGGCACACTGTTCCGCTACTTTGCTACCAAAGACGATCTGCTGAATGCCCTCTATCTGCACCTGAAGCAGGATCTCTGCCAGACGATGCTGGCGGAGCTTGATCGCACGCTCACCCTCCCCAAAGAACATACCCGCAATATCTGGAACAGCTACGTGGACTGGGGCATCCGTAATCCTGTCGCTCACGCCGCCATTCGCCAGCTTGGCGTCAGCGAGAAGATCAGCGCAGAAACGGAGCAGGCCGTGCAGGAGATGTTCCCGGAGCTGCATGAACTGTGCCGTCGCGCAGTGCGTCCGGTATTTATGTCCGATGAGTTTCGTACCTTTGGTGATGCCATGTTCTTATCGCTTGCCGAAACCACCATGGAATTTGCCACCCGCGATCCGTCCCGCGCCGTCGATTTTAAAGCGCTGGGCTTTGAAGCCATGTGGCGTGGACTCGCCTCCGAGGATATTGATGGACAGTAAATCGCTGCAGGAACACGCCAAACGCGTGGCGCTGGAACTGCCGTTCACCGAACACTGCTGGCCGTTCGGGCCGGAATTTGATGTGTTTAAAGTGGGTGGCAAAATTTTCATGATTGTTGCGGTTGCTCACGGGCGACCGCATGTCAGCCTGAAATCCGATCCGGAAAAATCCCTGTTAAACCAGCAGATCTACCGCGGCGTTGAGCCGGGGTATCATCTCAATAAAAAGCACTGGATTTCACTCTACGGCACCGACGATGTTACGCCGGAACTGGTGGCCGATCTCATCAACGATTCCTGGAATCTGGTCGTCGATAAGCTGCCGAAAAAAGACCAGAAATGGATCAGGCCGCGCTGATTGTTCGTCTGAGACGAACAGATTAAGCGCTCAAAATGCACTTATCTTTTCCCGCTTCGCACGGTAATCTGCACTCCTTTTCGCGCCCGCACGCGGGCGAATTTTATCACCAGGAGTTGTTATGGATATCATTTCCGTTGCCCTGAAACGCCACTCCACCAAGGCGTTTGACCCAAGCAAGAAACTGACCGCTGAAGAAGCGGAGAAGATCAAAACACTGCTGCAGTACAGCCCGTCCAGCACGAACTCCCAGCCGTGGCATTTTATTATTGCCAGCACTGAGGAAGGTAAAGCGCGCGTGGCCAAATCTGCGGCAGGCACTTACGTGTTCAACGAACGCAAAATGATGGACGCCTCTCATGTGGTGGTGTTCTGCGCGAAAACCGCCATGGACGATGCGTGGCTTGAGCGCGTCGTCGATCAGGAAGAGGCCGACGGTCGCTTCAACACCCCAGAAGCAAAAGCGGCGAATCACAAAGGTCGCTGCTATTTCGCCGATATGCACCGCGTGGATCTGAAAGATGACGACCAGTGGATGGCGAAACAGGTTTACCTCAACGTCGGTAACTTCCTGTTAGGCGTGGCCGCGCTGGGCCTGGATGCCGTACCCATTGAAGGTTTTGACGCCGCCATCCTCGACGACGAGTTTGGCCTGAAAGAGAAAGGCTTCACCAGCCTGGTGGTGGTCCCGGTTGGACACCACAGCGTGGAAGATTTCAACGCCGCGCTGCCAAAATCTCGCCTGCCGCTGAGCACGATTGTGACCGAGTGCTAAGACAAACGGGCCGCAACTGCGGCCCGTTTTCAATCCCGCGTCATCTGCCTGGTTTCGCCATTGAACCAGCATCTCACGCAGACGGCGTTTTCTGCGTCTTCCCGATAAAAACGCGTAAAACTTACTTCTCCGCACGCCCGGCATGCCAGATCCGCTCCGCATACCGCCCTATCACCGCCAGCGACGCCGCCAGAATCAGGAAGAACACCACCTTGTTCATCCCATCCCAGAAGTATTCGAAGTAGCGGGTATAGAGGTTAATGGCCAGGAACGTCAGGCCAAACCCGCGCAGCATGCCGTCGTCGGTTTTCAGACTGATGTAAATACAGAGAACCGCCGCCACCGCAAACAGCAGCGCCCACGGCAGCAATGAGGCCTGGGTCACGCTGTACCAGTTATCGATATCGTAATTACCAAATATCGACATGATCCACAGGGCGACAAAGAGATACGTCAGCCCCATCGCTTTACTGGTGGTGTAGAGATGACGGGACTGCAGCACAGCACGCAGGATCCAGCACAGGGCCAGCAGCGCGCCGCCGAAAAAGATAAAGCGCACCGGATAGTTCATCCCCAGCCAGTAAGCGCCCCAGCCGGACATATAGCCCGTCTCCGCGCCAAACCAGTTGCCAAGCGAGAGCAAGAAGAACAGCCAGACCAGCCCGGAGCGGCCGAAAAAGCCTACCAGGCCATAGACGGCACAGCCGGCCAGGAACAGGGGCGCGATGTGGCCGCTGCCGTTATCCAGCCGTTCACCCAGCTGCCAGAGCGCGATGGCGGTAAACAAGACTCCGAGGAACAAAATCGCTTCGGTACTGTAATGCCACTGCGTCTCCCGCCGCTGGCGGCTGAAGCCCCACAAATAAAACAGCACGGCCATCAGTGCCGGCAGCCCGATGCGGGCAAGGGAGGAAAAAGCGAAGAATTCGATAATGCGCGCCATCATTTCGCTGTCCGAAAACAGGCTGCCGATGGCGATAATGACGCAGGCGAGTGCCGTCCAGAAGGCATAGCGGCTCAGCCGCTGCCAGTCCATGGTCACGCGTTGAAGCGTACCGGCCAGCCGCTGATGGTCATCAGCGGTTAATGTGCCTTCCTGTTGCCACTCGTTGAGTGCGCGGCGTAGCAGCCGCTCCTGTTTGCCAGTAACCTTCATTTTGCCTGCTCCGTCAGCCATTCCATTGCTCTCTCCCCGGCTTCATCCACTGGCAGATACACCAGCAACCGGGAACCGTTTCGTGGAGCAGAGTACCAGTACATCTGCTGCAGGGTAAATTCCCCTAGCTCCGGATGGGTAAACAACTTGAGCTGGTTTTCCACACCGCGCACGTCATTGCGCTGATGCCACAGATTTTTAAACTCCTCAGACACCGCAAAGAAGCGCGCCAGTTTGGCTTCCCACAGCGGGTCACCCCGGTGCTCGGCCATCGCCGCCCGGAAATAGGAGACAAAGACGGGCAGCACATCGTCACGTCTGCCGAGACGGGCGCGCCATGCCGGGTGGGTGAGGAACAGATAAATACAGTTGCGGTCTTCCGGGGGGATCGCATTGAAATCGACCCCCATCAGATGACCAAAGCTGTCGTTCCACGCCACGATGTCGAAATTGGGTTTCTGAATGCTGGCCGGTTTCGGCATCAACGTATCAAGCAGGCGGCGCGTGCCTTCGCTGATCCCTTCACAGCAGGTGGCCTGCGGTGCTTCACCCGGCGGTAGCCCGGCCAGCACAAAAAGATGGCGCGCTTCGGTTGGGGTACATTGCAGCGCTTTTGCCACGGCGGCCATCACCGCGCTGGACGGATTGACGTCCCTGCCCTGCTCAAGCCAGGTGTACCAGGTCACCCCGACGTCCGCCAGCAGGGCCACCTCTTCACGGCGCAGCCCGGGCGTGCGGCGTCGACCGCTGCGCGGCAGGCCGAGCCGCTGCGGATCGAGGCTTTCGCGTCGGGCGCGTAAAAACGCACCAAGTTGTTTTCGGGTGTCATCCTTGAGCGAGACGACGGGTTCAGACATCAGCGCCATAAATCCCCCTGCATGGTAGTGCCAGTACCAGTATAAGCAAGAACTGGTACCCGTTTATCAGATCGTTGATGCTACGACCATCTGTTGAATGACGCAATGGAGTTACCATGAATACGTCAGTCGTTTCACCGGGCCGCGCAGGCCTGATATTGCTGTTAACCGGCCAGATGCTGCCGCTGATTGATACCTCAATCACCAACGTGGCGCTGGATGCTATCACCCATTCGCTGCACGCTACGGCCACCGAGCTGGAATTAATTGTGGCCCTTTACGGTGTGGCCTTTGCCGTCTGCCTTGCCCTCGGCAGCAAGCTGGGGGATAACCTTGGCCGCCGTCGTCTTTTCATGTGGGGCGTGGCGAGCTTTGGCCTGGCCTCGCTGCTGTGCGGAATGGCAGGCAACATTGAACAACTGCTGGGCGCCCGTATTCTTCAGGGGGCTGGCGCGGCGCTGATCATGCCGCAAATTCTCGCCACCCTGCACGTAACGCTGAAAGGCACGGCCCACGCGAAGGCCATCAGCCTCTTTGGCGGCATCGGCGGCATCGCGTTTATCGTCGGCCAGATGGGCGGAGGCTGGCTGGTATCGGCGGACATTGCCGGCCTCGGCTGGCGCAACGCCTTCTTTATCAACGTGCCGATTTGTCTGGTGGTGCTGGCCATGAGCCGCCGCTACGTGCCGGAAACCCGCCGCGACACGCCATCAAGCATTGACTGGACGGGCACCGTCCTGCTGGCGATCATCCTCTGCTGCCTGCTGTTCCCGATGGCGCTTGGCCCGCAGTGGCACTGGTCCTGGCCGCTCAAGGTCGCGCTTATCGCCATTATTCCGCTTGCCGGGTTAATGGCCCTCAACGCCCGCAAAAAAGAGCGGGACGATGCACATCCGCTGATCCCGCCGCGCCTGCTGCAGTTGCGCAGTATCCGCTTTGGCGTGCTGATTGCGTTGCTCTTTTTTAGCGTCTGGTCCGGCTTTATGTTCTGCATGGCGTTAACCATGCAAACCGGTCTGGGGATGGCGCCGTGGCAGTCTGGCAACAGTTTTATCGCCCTGGGTGTTACCTACTTTATTTCAGCGTGGTTTGCCCCGCGTCTGATTGCCCGCTACAGCACCAGTACCATTCTGCTGACCGGTCTGGCGATCCAGATAGCGGGCCTGCTGGCGCTGATTGTCACCTTCCGCCTCTGGGGAATGCACAATACCGCGCTGACGCTGGCACCCGCGACCGGGCTGGTCGGCTACGGTCAGGCGCTGATCGTGAACAGTTTTTATCGTATTGGCATGCGCGATATTCAGCCTGATGACGCCGGGGCGGCGAGCGCCATTTTGAGCACGCTGCAGCAGGCGGCACTTGGACTCGGCCCGGCCATCTTTGGCGCGATTTTGCTGCACGGTCTGCAAAATCATCACGGAGATTACACTCAGGCGATCACCCTCTTCCTCGCGGTGGAAACTGGCCTGATGGTGATCCTCGCGCTGGCGACGCTGCGGGTTCGCCATCGGCTGTGCCTGCCGGTGGTGACGACCTGCCACGCCGTCAAATAACCCTGACGAATTTGCATAATAGATCCGCAGCCGCCATTATGGGGCTGCATCAATACAGGAGACGTTATGCAGGAATTAATTGCTCAGGTTGAAGAGTTAGGCATTGAAATTAATCACACCACCTCTTTAGTGATTATCTTTGGTATTATTTTTCTTACCGCACTCATCGTTCATTTTATTCTGCACAAAGTGGTCCTGCGGGCCTTTGAGAAGCGCGCGCAGGCCAGCAGCCATTTATGGTTGCAAATCATTACCCAGAACAAGTTATTTCACCGCGTCGCTTTTACCCTGCAGGGGATAATTGTCAACGTTCAGGCGGTACTGTGGCTGCAAAAAGGCAGCGAAGCCGCGGAAATGCTCACCACCTGCGCCAGGCTGTGGGTGATGGTGTATGCCCTGCTCTCGTTCTTCTCGCTGCTGGACGTCATTTTCAATCTTTCGCAAAAGATGGCGACAGCCTCGCAGCTCCCGCTGAAGGGCATCTTCCAGGGGATAAAACTGGTGAGCGCTATTCTGGTGGGGATTTTAATTATCTCGTTGCTGATTGGTCAGTCGCCAGCCATTCTGATTAGCGGCCTGGGCGCCATGGCGGCGGTGTTAATGCTGGTGTTTAAAGACCCGATCCTCGGGCTTGTCGCCGGGATCCAGCTCTCCGCCAATGACATGCTTAAACTCGGTGACTGGCTGGAGATGCCAAAATACGGAGCCAACGGCACGGTCACAGACATCGGCCTGACCACCGTGAAGGTGCGCAACTTCGACAACACCATCACCACCATTCCGACCTGGGCGCTGGTCTCTGATGCCTTTATCAACTGGAGCGGCATGTCGGCCTCCGGCGGGAGACGCATCAAGCGTAGCCTGAATATAGACACCACCAGCATCCACTTCCTCGACGAGCAGGAGCAACAGCAGCTGATTCAGGCGAAGCTGCTTAAGCCGTACATGGCGGCGCGTCACGAAGAAATTTCGCTCTGGAATCAGGAAAACGGTGAAGGCGAATCGGTGCTGAACCTGCGCAAAATGACCAATATTGGAACCTTCCGCGCCTATTTAAATGAATATCTGCGTAATCACCCGCGGATCCGTAAAGATATGACGCTGATGGTTCGCCAGTTAGCGCCAGAAGCTAACGGGCTGCCAGTTGAAATATACGCGTTCACTAACACGGTCGTCTGGGCGGAATATGAGGCGATTCAGGCCGATATTTTCGACCATATATTCGCGGTGGTGGATGAATTTGGTCTGCGTATTCATCAGTCTCCGACCGGAAACGATATTCGCTCGCTGGCTGGCGTAATAGCGAAATAATCAGGCGCTGGCGCGGGAGATAAAGCGCCAGTCCATCATCACTCTTTCTGTGGGCGCATCCGGGTTATCGATTTTATTCAACAACAAATCGACCGCCTTGCGCCCAATATCCCGCGACGGCTGTTCGATGGTGGTGAGCGAAATCATCTCCGCCAGTTCCGTACCGTCAAACCCGACTACCGCAATGTCTTCCGGCACGCGTAATCCCGCCTGCTGGATCGCATGCAATGCGCCTGCCGCCAGGGTATCGGAAACGGCAAAGACCGCGTCAGGCGGGTTTTCCTTCAGCAGGTTTTGCATCGCCGCCATTCCGGCGCCGAAGCTGAGATCGCTGGCGTATTCCACCGCCTGGTAAGCCAGATCTTTCAGGTGGATAACGCTCTTATAGCCACGCTCGCGCAGGCGGGCATATTTATAACTCAGGTCGTGGTTAATCATCGCGATCCGCCCGCGCCCGCCGTCGGCAAGCTGGCTGACGGCATGCTGCGAGGCGTCCACATCGTTAATCCCGACGCAGGAGACCGCACCGGCATCGGCGTATTCGGCGCACTGCACCCACGGCGCGGCGCCAATCAGGGCGGCCAGTTCAGGAAGCTTTGAGAAGGCATCCATGGTGATAATGCCGTCGACAATTTTACCGGACAGCAAACTCAGCCCCGAACGCGAGCGTTCAATGTCAGAGCCGGAGTTGCACAGCAGAATGCGGTAGCCGTTCTTTTCGGCTTCCTCTTCAATGCCTTTCACCACTTCGGCGCAGAACGGGTTAGCGATGTTCGACACCATTACCAGAATCATATAGCTGCGGGCAGTCCGCAGCTGGCGCGCCAGCAGGTTGGGCTGGTAATTACTCTCTTTGATCGCCTGCAGGACGCGTTCGCGGTTTTTCGCTTTCACGGTATCGCTGTTGTTAAGCACGCGAGAGACCGTTGCCACGGACACCCCGGCAAGCTGAGCGATTTTCTGAATGGACATAGCGACGGCATTTCCTGCGGTTAACGTTTTATGCAGGCTACCATAAATTCGTTGCCCGGCGAACCGGGCAACGCGTCAATAGGCAACGCGCACCCAGCGCTGCTGCTGATGGCTTTTCACTATCGCATCAATGATATACATGACGTTCGCGCCGTCATGGAACGTCGCAAACAGCGGCTGTGCCGGCATCTCCCCCTGCATCACGGCGCGGTAAAATTGCGCCATCATATTTTTAAAGGCATCAGGCCAGCCTTCGATATGTCCGCCGGGAAAATGGGCGCTTTCGGCCACGTCACGGTTCATCAGGTTTGGATCGTCGGAGAGGGTCTGGTTTGCCTGCGCGCGATGGCCGATCCAGAGTTGCTGCGGCACCTCCTGATCCCACGCCACGGACCGTTCGCTGCCGTTAATTTCAAACGTCAGCCGATTTTTGCGCCCGGCGCTGACCTGCGAGACGTTAAAGCTGCCTTTGCTGCCATCGTCGAAGCGCACCAGCACCGAGCCAAAATCTTCGGTGGTGACCGGTTTGTCTTCATCGTTCGCGCTGCGATCATTCGTGAAGGTCCGGTTTCCCGCCGCACTGGCCTTGCGCGTTGGCCAGACGATGGTGAGGTCGGCCATCACGTCGGTGATCCGCCGCCCGGTCACAAACTGCACCGTGTCACACCAGTGGGAGCCAATATCCGCCACCGCGCGCGACGCACCGCCCAGCGTGGCATCCACCCGCCAGTTGTAGTCGGTTTCCAGCAGCATCCAGTCCTGCAGGTAGCTGCCATGCGTGGCAAACAGCCGACCGAGACTGCCCTCGCGCCTCATGCTGGCCGCCTGGCGCACCATCGCAAACTGGCGATAGACAAAGCTGACGCCGTGTACCACGCCCGCCTGCTCAGCCAGTGCCACCAGCTCGCGGGCCTCTTCCGGGGTCATACACAGCGGCTTTTCGGAAAAAACATGCTTACCCGCCCGCAAAATCTGGCGGTTAATCTCTGCGTGCAGATGGTTTGGCGTGCAGTTATGCACCACGTGCAGATCCGGATGGGCGAGCAGCGCCTCAACGTTCCCGTAAGCATGGGGCACATTCAGCTGGCGCGCCTTTTCCTGCGCTTGTGAAAGCGAGCTGTCGCACAGGGCGACCACCTGCACACTGCCGAGACGCCGCAGCGCCTCAATGTGCGCCGGGCCGATAAAGCCGCTGCCGACGATCCCGACGTTAATCATGGCTGCCTCCCGCGGCGAAATCGTCAAACGCGCGCCCGGATACCGGAATGATATGACGACGGATAAATTCGCTGCCTTCGCGGGCACCGGTATCGCCATCCTTAAGACAGCACTCCCACTCCAGCACTGCCCAGCCCTCGTAGTCGTACTGGGTCAGTTTGCTGAAAATACCGGTGAAGTCGATCTGCCCGTCGCCCGGCGACCGGAAGCGACCCGCGCGATGGATCCACGACTGGTAGCCACCGTATGCACCGCTGCGCCCGTTGGGACGAAACTCTGCATCTTTGACGTGAAACGCTTTAATGCGCGCATGGTAGAGATCGATAAACGTCAGGTAGTCCATCTGCTGAAGCAGCATATGGCTGGGATCGTAGAGAATATTGCAGCGCGGGTGGTTGTCTACCAGCGCCAGAAAACGCTCAAACGTCACGCCGTCATGCAGATCTTCCCCCGGATGCAGCTCATAACAGACATCGACGCCGTGCTCATCAAAGGTGTCCAGAATGGGCCGCCAGCGGGTTGCCAGCGTCTGGAAAGCGTCCTGAAAACGCTGCGCGTTGTGCGGCGGCCACGGGTAGAAAAATGGCCACGCCAGCGATCCAGAAAAAGTGGCGTGCGCTGTCAGGCCTAATTTTGCGGAGGCTGCAGCCGCCTGATTCAGTTTGCTGGTTGCCCACGCCCGACGGGCCGCGTCGTTACCCCGCACGTCTGCCGGCGCGAAATGGTCAAACGCGTCGCCGTAGACCGGGTTCACCGCAATAAGCTGCCCTTCCAGATGAGTCGACAGCTCGCTGATCGCCAGTCCGTGCTCCGCCAGCGTGCCGGTAATGTCGTCACAGTAAGCCTGGCTCTCAGCCGCTTTCTCCACGTCAAAAATGTGCGGATGATTGCAGGGGATCTGCACGGCTTTGTAGCCCTTACCTGCTGCCCAGCCTGCCAGCCCATCCAGCGAGTTAAACGGCGCTTCTGCGCTGATAAACTGCGACAGGAAAATACCGGGTCCCTTAATCGTTCTCATACCACCTCCTGAACGTTACGCCTTGTCATCGTCATATTTGAACGTGAGAAGGAAAATCAGCGCAATCACCGCTGCCGCCACCGCCGGGATCCACCAGAAGGTGACCCACGCCTGCGGCACGGCCTGTCCCGCCACCAGACGGTTATACAGCGCGCCAGAAATCTGCGAACCAAGCAGCATGCCGATGCCGTAGGTGAACATCACGATCATGCTCTGCGCCTGGCCTTTCACCTTTTCGCCCGCCACGCGATCGGTATAGATAAAGCCCACCACAAAGAAGAAGTCATAGCACACACCGTGCAGCAGGATGCCGAGATAGAGCAGGAAACGTCCCTCCTCACTCACCCCCATGGCAAACATCGCGTAACGGACAAACCACGCCAGCATGCCGACCAGCAGCATAACTTTCACGCCCAGACGACGGAAAAGCAGCGGGATCACCAGCATGAAGACAATCTCTGACATCTGGCCGAACGACATCGCGGTGCTGACATCAGCAATCCCGGCATCCGCCAGATACGAGGCGGTGTAAGCGTAGTAGGTGCCAAGCGGCACGGAAATCAGCATTGCGCAGACGGAAAAGACCAGGAAGTGGCGGGTTTTCAGCAGGGCAAACGCATCAGCGCAGAACAGATCGCGAATCTGGACCGGCAGCCCTTTTGCCGGGGCGGGCGTGTGCGGCAGCGTCAGGCTGTAGAGCGCCAGCAGCACGGAGCTCGCCGCCGCAACCTGGAAGATCGTGACGCTGGAGGCCACGCCGGTAACGCCGATAAAGATCCCCGCGACAATCCAGCCGATAGTGCCGAACACGCGCACCACCGGGAAGGTTTTATCGACATTTGCCAGGCTGTGAAACGCGATGTTGTTCGTTAACGCCAGCGTCGGCATATAGCAAAGCGTGTAGCCAAACAGCAGGCCAATCAGCAGCGCACCATTTTCAGCGATCAGCGCCCCCGGAACGAACCACAGGATAGTCGCGCCCGCCAGGTGCATTACCGCCATCACCTTCTGCGAGGCGAAGAAGCGATCCACCAGCATCCCGAGCACGAACGGCGACAAAATAGAGGCGATGGGCCCAGCGGAGAACGCATCACCAATCAGCAACGACATGTTGTGCTGGGTCATCACCAGACCCAGCGTGACCGACCAGCTACCCCAGATAAAAAACTGCAGAAACATCATCAGCGACAGACGCGGAACCAGCAGCCGGTGCTGCCCTATCACCTTTCCACTACTTTCAGTTGTTGACACCATAATGAGCCTCACCCTAGAAAAGTAATCGATTACAAATACCCTCACATGGAAAGTAATCGATTACAAAATAAAGATCCTGTGGATCAGGAGAGATTTGGGAGAGGGGTCACGATAAAGAGGTTAATCGCGTTGGGATGAGAAACCAGACGGCTCGCCCTCTCCCACCGGGAGAGGGCGGCATGCATTATTGCTTACGGGAAAGTTTAAATGCCACAAACAGGAAGATGACCCACACCGGGAGCAGCATCGCGGAAAGCCGCATGTCGTCCATGGTGCACATCAGCACAAGGATCAACCCGAGGAAAGCAATGCAGAGATAGTTTCCTGCCGGATAAAGCAGCGCTTTAAACTGCGTCTCACGTCCCTTGCGACGCATCGCGGCACGAAAACGCAGGTGCGCCAGGCAGATCATGATCCAGTTCAGCAGCAGGGTGGCAACCACCAGCGCCATCAGCAGCCCAAACGCCTCTTTTGGCAGCAGGTAGTTGATCACCACCACCAAAGAGGTGATCGCACCGGACAACAGCAGAGAATTCACCGGCACGCCGCGACGGCTGACGCGGGTTAAGAACTTCGGCGCATTCCCCTGCACGGAGAGGCCAAACAGCATTCGACTGTTGGAGTAGACGCCGCTGTTATAGACCGAAAGTGACGCCACCAGAATAACGAAGTTCAATGCTGAGGCCACCACATTGCTGTTGAGATCGTGGAAAATCATCACAAACGGACTGCTGTTTGATTTCACCTCAACCCAGGGATAGAGCGCGAGCAATACCACCAGCGAACCGATGTAGAACAGCAGAATACGGTACACCACCTGGTTGACCGCTTTCGGAATGCTTTTATGCGGGTCGCGCGCTTCAGCGGCAGTGATACCAATCAGCTCCAGCCCGCCGAAAGAGAACATGATCACCGCCAGCGAAAGGATAAGCCCCTTCCAGCCGGTCGCCAGGAACCCCCCGTGCTGCCACAGGTTGTCGATCGTGGCACGCTCACCGCCATGACCCGAGAACAGCAACCACAGGCCAAAACCGATCATGCCGATAATCGCCAGCACCTTGATGAGCGCAAACCAGAACTCGGTTTCACCGTACAAACGGACGTTCACAAGGTTGATGGCATTAATGATGATGAAGAAGGCCGCCGCCCAAATCCAGGTGGGCACATCCGGGAGCCAGTACTGCATGTAGATGCCAGCAGCGGTCAGCTCTGCCATCCCCACCAGCACAAACATCACCCAGTAGTTCCAGCCGGAGAGGAACCCCGCAAACGGGCCCCAGTATTTATACGCAAAGTGCGCGAACGAGCCTGACACAGGCTCTTCGACGACCATCTCGCCGAGCTGGCGCATGATCAGGAAGGCGATAATCCCGGCGAGGGCATAACCCAGCAATACCGCCGGCCCCGCCATCTGAATGGCCGGGCCGATGCCGAGAAACAGCCCGGTACCGATAGCCCCACCGAGGGCAATTAACTGTATATGTCGATTTTGCAAACCACGTTGCAGCGTCGGATTCTGTTCCGACGAAGCTTCAGCGCTACCGGTGCCTGAAGCGGATGACGCGTCTTTCACGCCCTACCCCTGTCTCTTTTTTAGAAGGGGCACGTTTTAACACTTCAGGCTGGTGGTAGCAAGGGAATGGGGCATCCCTGCCCCGGATAACGAGCGGCGTTCTCAGAATGCGTAGCCCACCGAGACTTTAAAGGTACGCGGTTCGCCCTGGGTAATGTAGGTACCTGAATCATCCACGCTGGACCAGTAGTTTTCATTGGTCACGTTGTCGATACCCGCACGCACCGTCATCTGATTTTGATTGTGGTTAACGGCGAAGCGATAACGCATACCCAGATCCAGCGTAGTATAGCTGTCCAGCTTTTTGGTGTTCGCCAGGTCCGCGTATTGCGTGCCGGAGTGGTTCACGCGCGCGGTAGCGGTCAGGCCATCAATCGGTTTGATGTCATACTCTGCGCCCAGAACGGCATAGAAATTCGGAACGCCAATCGCATCATTACCCTGGTTGAGGCCGTTGTTGGTTTTGGTCAGCTCCGCCTGCAGCCAGGTAGCGCTGGCGTTCAGACGGACGCCCAGCAGGGGCTCACCGAACACATTCAGCTCCACGCCGCGGTTACGCTGCTCGGCATCAAGACCATAATGACCGTTGCTGTTGAGGATCGCCGACGGCATTTTGATCTCAAACAGCGCCAGGGAGCCGCCCACGCGACCAAAATCCGCCTTCACGCCCACTTCGTTCTGCTTAGAGTGAACGATGCCGGTGCTCTGCCCGTAGTTGGTGGCGGTGTTAGGGGCTGATTGACCCGGCTGCAGCGCTTCGGTGTGGTTGGCATACAGGGAGATCGCCTCCCACGGCTTGTAAACCACGCCGTAGGTAGGCATCCAGCGGCTGCCGTCGAAACCGTCTGCTTTATTTTCCTGCCCGGTAATTTTGTTGTATCCGCGAATGACCACCTTCTGATGACGCGCCCCGGCGGTAAACAGCAGTTTGTCGTCCAGCACGCCCAGCGTATCACTCAACAGCCAGCCCTGCGTCCGGGTACGCCCGCTGGTGAGCGGATCGCTGTAATTTCCGCCTAAGCCGTTGAAACTGGAGCTGTCCGGCATATCCACACCGGTATTGTGATAGATATTGGTGGTTGGGTTATCCGCCGCCGACGACATTTTCCAGCCGATTTTTTCGTTTTTGGTCATCGCGGAGTAACCGACGTTGACTTTATGCGTTACGAAGCCGGTAGCAAAGTTACCGCGAATACCCGCCATCCCGCTGACGGAATCGCTGATGCGGTTGGTATCAAGACGGCTGACCGTCGCCTTACCGCTTTTATCCAGCAGCTTCGGCGCGCTGTAAATCCCTTCTTCGTGAGCGTGCTGTGCGCCGAGGCCGGTATAGGCCGTCCAGTTATCGGTAATGTCGTACTCGCTGCGCCACATCCCGAATTCATTTTCGATGTTGCTGTAGGCCCATTTCTGCGAGAAGTTGCGATCGTTTTTCGGCGGTTCAGGCACGAAATCCACGGCGGAGATATTGACGCTGGTCGGGCTGCCATGGAAGGTTTTCTTCTGATACCCCACATCCAGCGAGGTGCGGAAATTGTCGCCTTTGTAGTCGAGGCCGGTGGAGAGCAGCGTAGTGCGGCGGCGATCGTTGGGCACCCCGCTTTCCCCTTCGCGATGAACGAGGTTCACGCGCGCGCCAAACTGGTCGTTGTCCCCATAGCGACGGCCCGCATCCAGCGTAGTGCCAAACTGGGAATCGGAGGTGTAATCGACGCCCACTTTTGCCTGCGGCGTTTCATCCGCATGTTTCGGCTCAAGGTTAATCATTCCCCCCACGCCTGAACTTGCCGCGCCGTTCATCAGGGCGTTTGCCCCTTTAAAAATCTCAATGCGGTCGACCATCTGCGCATCCACCACCTGACGCGGCAGAACGCCGGACAGGCCGCCGAAGGTCATGTCATCTCCGTCAAACTTCAGGCCACGGATACGGAAGGTTTCGGCACTGTTGCCGTAACCCTGCACGTACTGCACCCCCGCGTCGTTAGCGACCACATCAGCAATGGTTTTCGCCTGCTGATCTTCTACCAGCTTCGAGGTGTAGCTGATGATATTAAACGGCACGTCCATGGCGTTCTGCTGCCCCAGCATCCCCATGCGTCCACCGTTCGCCACCTGCCCGTCAAGGAACGCCGGCACAAGCTGGTCGCCGCCGGGTTTAAAATCGCTGGCAGGCGCAGACTGGACAATCAGGGTGTCTTCTTTCTTTTCATCCGCCGCCAGGGCGGAGTGCGTGACCGCGCCAATGGCGAGAGCCAGCAGCGTTTTATGCCTTTTCGTGTTGTTCATAATTAACTCATTAAACGTGCGCGCAAAAAGGGCCCGTTGTCGGGCCTTAGAATGTAATCAAGTGCAATGCAAATGAGAACTATACGCATTACATGATTGTTGGCAAGCGTAAACGCACGTCACTGCGTGAGAAAATCGGTTAACAGGCGCGGGAAAGCAGGAGGACGTATGGACGGGATAGCGTGGCATAACCGCCCCGTTTCCGGGACGGTCTTTCAGGCGCGGCGGGAGAACGATAAAACGCGGGCGGTTCCCGCAACATCAATACTCACAGCCGTACCCGGATTCCAGCCAGGCTGGCTTACAGTCTTCAGAACAACAGGCTCCTGATGCCCGGCAAACGCCAGGGTGAGCGTGGACAAATGACCGGTAAAATCGACATCAATTATCGACACCGGGCTTTCATGCGGCGCACACGCCGTCACGCGCAGTTGTTCAGGGCGCATCATGACCCGGCCCTGCCCGGTGGCATGCGTATTGTTGGTGGGGATCTCACCCAGCGCGCACACCGCATGGCCGGCGGTAAGCTGAGCGGGCAGGATCACCGCGTCGCCCAGAAACAGCGCGGTCTCTTCATCAACGGGCTGAGTGTAGACGTCATACGGGGTACCCACCTGGGTAAAGCGCCCGGAACGCATTACTGCCACCTGGGTGGCAAAAGATAATGCTTCGTTTTGATCGTGCGTCACCAGAATCGAGGCAACGCCCGCTTCCGCCAGCAGGTCAGCGGTCGCTTTGCGGGTCATGGCGCGAAGACCGGTATCGAGCGCCGAGAACGGCTCATCCAGCAGCATCAATGAAGGACGCTGAGCCAGCGCGCGGGCGAGCGCCACACGCTGCTGCTGTCCGCCAGAAATCTCATGCGGCCAGTGGGTCGCGAGCTGCCTGTCCAGCGACACCATCTCCATCAGCGCCTCTACGCGCTGGCGCTTTTCGTGGCGCGTGCCGTCCAGCCCCCAGGCAATGTTGTCTGCAACGCTGAGATGCGGGAATAACGCCCCCTCCTGGGGAACAAAGCCAATGCCGCGCAGATGAGCGGGAACGAAGCTGTTTTCGTCAAACAGCGTTCGGCCCTGCATCACTATCCGCCCGGCGTCCGGCGTTTCAAAGCCGGCAAGAATGCGCAGCAGCGTCGTTTTCCCTGACCCGGACGGCCCGACTATCGCCGTCCGGCTCCCCGGCGCAACGCTCAGGTTTAAGCTGTCGAGCACCTGCACACCGGAAAAGGATTTAGAAATGGACGTTAATTCAAGCATGTCATAGTCCTGCAATTTTTTTCGACTGCACGTAGAGGATGGCGGTCAGCGGGAGTGAAATCAGGATCATCAGCATCGCGTACGGCGCGGCGGCAACATAATCGATCTCACTGGTCAGCGCCCAGAAGCCGGTGGAAAGCGTGCGCGTTCCCAGCGGGGAGAGCAGCAGCGTGGCGGTCAGTTCGTTGCTGACGCCGAGGAAAACAAGCGCAGCCCCCGCGGCGGCACCCGGCGCGGCCAGCCGCATGGTGACGCTCCACAGCGCCTTCGCAGGCGTGCTGCCAAGGCTACGCGCCACGTTTTCCAGCTCTACCGGCGCCTGTGCAATCCCGGCCCGCAGGTTGATGAGCGCGCGGGGCATAAACATCAGCAGATAGGCGAGGAAGAGCGTAATTTCCGTCTGATAAATGGGGCGGGCGTAATGAATCGTCACCGTTACCAGCGCGAGAGCGGTCACAATCCCCGGCAGCGAGCTGGTGATGTAGATACACCCTTCCAGCATCCGGAAGACGCGGTGCGGATAACGGATACCGAGCCACGCAATGGGGATCACGCAGGCCGTGGTCAGCAGTGCGCCACCCACGCCGAGCATGAGCGTCTGGCGCAGGGAGTGCCAGAGGTCCACGCTCATCCAGTTCTCAATACCGCCCAGCCAGACCCAGCGACAGAGCACAATTAACGGTACGCCCAGCGCCAGCACGATCAGCGTGAGGAAAAACAGCTGGCCCAGCGTGGCCGCGACCGGCTTGAGCGGCCAGCGTTTCTGTTCACGTGCGGCCCCGCCGCCGATGCGCGCATAGCGTGCTTTTCCGCGCGTCACCCCTTCCAGCATTAAGATGGCCAGACAGCATAAGGCCAGCACGCCCGCCAGCATATTGGCTGCCGGGCCGCTGAAGGTAGACTGAAACTGGTCATAAATCGCGGTGGTGAACGTATCAAAGCGGATCATCACGTACAGGCCGTATTCCGCCAGCAGGTGCAGCGCGACCAGCAGCGCCCCGCCGCAGATAGCAAGCTTGAGCTGCGGCAGTACTACGCGGAAAAAGACCCGCCACGGCGGCGTGCCGAGCGACGCGGCCACATCTTCAAGCGTCGGGTCGAGGCGGCGCAGTACCGCGGCAACCGGCATGTAGATAAACGGGTAGTAGGCTAAAACAGAGAGAAATACTCCCGCGGAAAGACCGTGCAGGGAGGGGACGACGCTCACCCAGGCATAGCTTTGTACAAACGCGGGGATTGCCAGCGGGGCGACCGCCAGCGCAGACCATATTCCCCGCCCGGCCAGCCGGGTACGCTCCGTGAGCCAGGCTATCGCCACGCCGGTCACAATACAAAGCGGAACCGCTAAGGCCGTCAGCCACAGCGTGTTGCTGAGCAGCTCAGCAACACGCGGGCGGAACACCAGTGTCTTAATGGTCTCCCAGCCCGTCTCAATGCCAATGGCAATGATAAAACCCAGAGGCAGAAGCGCCATTAATGAAAATAAGACAGCTAACGCAACCATCGGCAGCGCAGGTCGCCTGCGGGCAGGCTCCTGCATCCTGTTTTTTCCGATGTCGAGACTCAGACCAGACATAAGGCGTTCACTTAACTCTCAGGATCACAGCAGGCCGGCTTGCGTCATCAGCTCGATAACTTTTTTGCTGTTAAGCGTTGAAGGTTCCACTTTCGGCGCATCCAGATCTTTCAGCGGAACCAGTTTCGGGTTAGAGGCCGCGTTCACGCCAACCGCATATTCAAACGCGTTATTGGTGCGCAGGCTCTCCTGACCTTCTTTGCCGGTGATCCACTTGATGAATGCCTGAGCCTGTTCTTTGTGTTTGCTGGACGCCAGTACGCCACCGCCGGAAAGGCTGACAAAGGCACCCGGATCCTGATGTTTGAAGTAGTAGAGTTGGGTGTTTTTGCTGTTTTCACCCGTTTTGGACTGATCGACAAAACGGTAGTAGTGATAAATCACACCGCCATCAATCTGGCCGGCGTTAACGGCTTTCATCACGGTGCTGTTACCTTTGTAGGCCACAAAATTGGTTTTCATCGCCTTCAGCCACTCAAGGGTGGCCTGCTCGCCTTTCAGGGCCAGCATCGCACTTACGATCGCCTGGAAATCCGCGCCTGACGGCGATGCCGCCCAGCGGCCTTTCCACTCAGGTTTCGCCAGATCCATCAGCGATGTTGGCAATTGCTTTTCGCTTAATTTTTCCGGGTTATAGACAAACACCGTGCTACGCGCAGCAATCCCGATCCAGCGGCCGTGCGCAGGACGAAATTCCGCAGGCACCTGCTTCAGGGTCTCTGCATCCAGTGGCGCGAACAGTTTGGCATTATCCACCAGAACCATTGAAGGCGAGTTTTCCGTCAGAAACACGTCTGCAGGTGATGCCGTGCCTTCCTGAACCAGCTGGTTACCCAGCTCGCTGTCATCGCCATTACGCAGCGTCACCTTAATACCCGTTTCTTTGGTAAAACCGTCTACCCACGCCTTCACCAGATTTTCATGCTGCGCGTTATAAACAACGATACCTTCGTTGTTATCAGCGGCAAGTGCTTGTGTGGAAAGGAAAAGAGATGAAGACAACAAGGCAAGCGAGAAGCATGACAACAGGCGAGAATTCATGAACATATCCTTTATAGACCAGGGTGATTTACCACGCATAGCGTTGTGGGAAAGGATTAAAGCATACAAAAACGCTAATGATAATTAGTATCAATCAAGTTTAGTCGTAAAAGTGTAAAATATTCTTATACAGCGGATAAATATGATAAAAATCCAGATTATAAAAATGGATGAAATAAAGATTAAGAAAACCTTAGGCTGGAAAAATAACAAATATTCATTAGCGTTCTATTTATTTCCCGATTATTTAATCGACAGAATGAGATCGGCATAAACGTGTATTTAGCGTAAAACGGGAGAGTGGAAGCGAAAAAGGGTGAAGGCAGTAAATGGCACGCCCTGTAGGATTCGAACCTACGACCTACGGCTTAGAAGGCCGTTGCTCTATCCAACTGAGCTAAGGGCGCACTGAGAAGAGTGAACTTCGCGGTGGTGAAACGCCTGGAATTATACGGTCAATGACAGGTGAGTCAATGCCTTTTCGGCTTTCAGGGGCAATTACCGCTAGCCGATTGTAAATACGGCTGTTTTTTCAACATTCATCGCTTTTCCGTCGTAGAATTTCGCGCTGCGAAAAGGCTTAGTTGCATTTAAGTAACGCCTGCTGTTTTCCTGAGCGTCAGCTCGTCACACTAGTGTGAGGTATCCCGGCCGCCTGGAGGCTGACAGACAACAGGACCATGGAGTGACAGCGCAAAACCTGACCTATACGCCCCCCCGGTTACAGTACCTTTCTCAGGACATCGTCGGCATCAAACTTGAGCCCATCGTCGCCCTCTCCTCTTTACGCAGGGTCGGCGTGGAGGTCCTTAGCGTCCTGTCTGAAACACAACATAGCGAAGCCTTTTTCCGCCATCAGTCTGCAGACTGGTCGATAACGCTGCTTGAAGCACAGCTCACCGCGTTAAAAAATACCCCGCACTGTAATAATTTTTTCATTAATCTGCCGATAACCGTCCTGACAGAGCCCGACGCTTTTCAGCGGATTAGCCGGATAAAATGTCCGCCGCTGAATATTGAACTTGTCGACCCCAGTGCTTTTTTAACGCTGTCAGCCGCGCAGAGGCAGACCGTTACCCGGAGCCTGTTGCAGCTCATAAGACAAGGTCACGGTATCTGGCTGGATGACATTGATGAAACACTCATCCCGCCCTTTTTATCCTGCCAGTTACCGTTAAGCGGCGTAAAAATCGATAAGGATGCATTCTGGCGTTTACGCGCCACGCCCGCGCTACGGCAACTGGTGTCCCGGTGCTTTCAGCTTGCCGGGAAAGTGCTTATTGAAGGTATTGAGACTGAGCAGGATTGTACCTGGGCACTGCAGGCAGGCGCAGAACTCGGCCAGGGCTATTACTGGCCGTCCTGGACATGGCCGGAGGATTAAAAAGCCATTTCCAGGGGGGAGGCCATGCGAATGACAGTGCGCCGTTACCGGCGGCGGCGTACAGGAAGTGATGCACTGGGATTTACGCGCTCGCCTTTTGCTCCCCCCTTCTTCGACCGGCTCGAATTTTTGAGCCAGTCCATCAGCCAGCCCCGCAAAACAGACGCTCCGTTTATCATTCTGGTGACGGAGGATCATTTTCTGCGCACCGGTTTTCTCAACGGCCAATTTCCCCTGAGCAGCTGTTGCGACTATCCCACGCTGGAGGATGCGTTTAGCGCCCTGGTCCAGTGGCCTTCCGCCCGTCTGGTGGTGGATATTGAAAGCCGCTCCACTGCGCTGATCGACAAGCTGGATCAGCTCAGAAGGCATAGCCTCTATCCCCCTTTTCTGACGCCCTATCTGTTAGTCAGGGCGGATAATTACGATACTCGCCTGTTCTGCAAAGCGGCGGGCCCTTTTCACGTGCTCGAACGTCAACTGACGCCGTCTGCTTTCCAGCACAGCCTGATGGATACCAGCCCTCCCCAGGGCTGCGATAAAGACTGGTTCTCCCGCACCGAATGGCCTATTTTGCAGGAGTTATCGCGGGGGAAGACCCTTCGCCAGATAGCGTTGATGCAGAATCGCCCCTATAGCCGCATTATCTATCGTCTCAGCTGCATTCTGTTGAAACTGGGTCTGACCCATCGCCAGGAACTGCTGCACCTTCTCAATAACCTCTCAGACTGCACCTTCT
This sequence comes from Enterobacter sp. V89_11, assembly GCF_029967775.1. NCBI lineage: Bacteria > Pseudomonadati > Pseudomonadota > Gammaproteobacteria > Enterobacterales > Enterobacteriaceae > Enterobacter > Enterobacter sp. V89_11. The sequence continues at coordinate 50,263 of NZ_JASCAN010000025.1, forward strand.
AACCCACCCACTAAGCCCTTATTTCCTAAAGACCTTTAGGAATTTACTTATCAATCATGTTACTTATTTGTTAAATTTTAACAATAATTTCAATTTTATAACTATTCCTAATTTACGGGCTTAAACCATGTGAAATGTCACAGAATGAATAATCTGCAGCACTTTCCTCCGTGCGTTAAGTGTTTGATAAAGGAGTTAATAAGACGATAATGATGTAAAAACAAGCGGCTCGGCGAGACTGCCTGGCAGTCGAAAGCGAAGTCTGTAGTATGTTCTGCTGTACGACGGGTGCCCTTTCCGGCGGCGACCCGATCACTTTCAAACGAAGGTCTGGTGCCCTCTGTGAACACTTTTTCGCCATCCGATCCCGCTTTCAGCCCCTGAAAACGGCCGTCGATTTGTTAACATTTGATCAACATACAGTGTGATATGTCATTTTTTGTTATTACATAAAGATCAAAAGATGTGGTAAATGAGATAACAGGATATTTAATCTAATTTTAAAAAAATAGCTATTCGGATCCAGAAGATAATACAAAGTAATAAGCGAGGGGTAATTTACAGGGTTTTCGGAAAAAACTTACACGGTATAATAAGACGCGTATCAAATATGAATAAGAAAAACCTTTTTGCCAACACCAGCCAAATGAGATGACCGCGCTGAGGCATAGATTTCTTCACTACGTTAACAAGGATGCTTTCGCTCTTTCCAGGGAAATACTACGGTATAAGGATCTGCACATTTATCCTTCCGGCATTTCGAGAGTTTTAACCAAACTCGGCATAACGCTTTTAACAGTCTGAGGCATTAAAAATGAAACCGGCATCCGTTATCATTATGGACGAACACCCTATCGTCAGAATGTCGATAGAAGTCCTGCTACAGAAAAATAAAAACATCACAGTCAAACTCAAGTCTGGCGACAGCCATGAAGTCCTTGACTGTATCCGTAACCACCCTATCGATCTGGTGATCCTGGACATCGAACTTACGGGCACAGATGGCTTCGCTTTACTGAAGAGAATCAGAAATTTAAATAAAGACATCAAGGTCCTGTTCCTCTCTTCAAAATCCGAGTCTTTTTACGCGGGACGCGCCATTCGCGCCGGGGCAAATGGTTTTGTCAGTAAACGAAAAGATTTGGGCGAGATCTACAACGCCGTTGAAATGATCCTGATGGGCTATTCTTTTTTCCCGTCGGAAACGTTGAATTTTATAAACCATTTGGGTTCGGGGAAAGGGATGGTCGCGGATATGCCATTATCGAATCGTGAGGTGACGGTATTACGTTACCTGGCAAATGGTTTATCCAATAAGGAGATTGCAGAGCAGTTGCTATTAAGCAACAAAACCATCAGCGCACATAAATCCAATATTTATTCCAAGCTGGGTGTGCAAAGCATCGTTGAATTAATTGATTATGCCAAAGCACACGAACTGCTATAACCTGAATTCACTCCCTGCAGCTTATCCGAGCTGCAGGGAGTGCGGTCAGCGCTAATTATAATTAATCATGAAGGTGGCATCAGCATCAGCCCGTCCGGGCTGAGGGTTATCAGCAGTGGCAATATAATTGGCATAAAATGACAATGTCGCATTTCCCTGCGCATCAACCGCTACCGGCTGGCTGGCCTCCTGAAGTGCCAGACGCGTTTTATCCGCATCCCTGATCTCGACGGCAACGTTGCTTGCCGTACTGGCGTCATTGAGCGCCAGTAACCCATTATTGCTTCCGTCGGCTTTACCCGAAAACGTGATGGACGCTGCACCAGGTGGACAGCCGGTCAGCTTCAGCGTAAACGGCATGGGCTGCGTGCGGCTTCCCGTGGTGCTGAGCTGTTTCGTGGGCCAGGTTCCCAGCGTGACGGTCTTGTCGCTATCGCTGCCCTCGGCCACACAGGTAAAATCAACAATGTTGCCGTACATCTGAATATTGATCTCCCCCAGCGCAGTGGCTGCCTGCGCGCTGGCGTGAAGCATCATTAGTGTCATCGCGGCGAAATGCCAGTTCCGGTTCCGCATCTCTTCCCCTTAATCGTAATCCACACGCAGATAACCCCGCGACGTGAAACGGCCTTCCGCAGGCTTATTCCCCGTCACGCTGACCGGCCAGACCCGGATCCCCACCTGCGCCTGCGCACTGTCGTCGAGCCGGAACGGAATTTTGCTGGTCAGGTTGTTGGGCGTTAGCGGGGTACCGCTTTCGTTGGCAATCACAAACCCCACATCGGGGTTATCCGACACCACCGCGTTGCTGGAGACCTTTTCTGCCTCAACGCGCATCGTCAGCATTGCGTTCGCTTCCACGTTGGTGCATTTGATGGCGATAGTTTTGCTTTGCGCGGTTACCCCCTCCGGTTTGTTACCCGCCCCGGCCTTGCTGAACAGGGAGGCCCCGATATCGCCGAAGTCAAATTCCACGATATTCCCCGCATTGATGGCGCAGCTTTGCGGCACCTGAATGGTCCCGCTGTAGCTGATGGTGTAGACCGGCGAGGTTAACGGATCAGAAGAGGTAGTGGTGACATAGACGCGGAACATGGTCGCCCGCGGGATCACCACCATATTTATAAACCGTCGGGTCACTTTGAGGCGAAAGACGAGGCTGGAATCCTGAACGCCAAACGGTTTGTTTTTAGAGACGTTCGGGTGACTCCCCATCTGGATGTAACTTTTGGGCGGATAAAATACGCCAGCAAAGCTGTCCGTAATTTTCATTGCCCCATCCAGATAGTCGTTTAGCTTCAGGTACTGATAGCCATCACTTGTTCCCGTGACCGGGTAATCAGTAACATAACTACGTTTGGTCGTGTTCCCGGTGGTACCCTTCGGGCAGACGGCGTTCACCCCCACCCACTGCGATTTCTCGCTGAGCGTCACCACCTGTCCGATCTGGTTATTCGAACTGTTAAATTTATCCGTCAGGTCGTAATGCACCTCCGTAGGGACGCCCTTTTCATTCACACACACGGTGGCTAAGGCATTCCCCACGGGCAAAATAGAGAGAAGTGATAAAGCCAGGCAATGGATTTTACTCACAGCGAATCCCCTTAAGTGTGATTGCCTGTTGCAGGCTCTTTTCTGGCAAGCTGTAGTGCGCACGACACTGGGATTGCATCCCGTTGCCCCACTGGATCAGCAGTTCACCTTCCAGCGGCAGGCCGCTCAGGTAAATCTGTCCGTCATCGCCCACCATACTGGTGACGCCGCTCTGGGTTTCACGCACCACGGCACCGAATGGCACAGGCTGGTTGCCGCGCGTGACGGTTAGCAGGGCGCGCACGCCAATACGGGTATCAAAGCTGGCGCGCACCAGCGCCCCTTTTGTCGGCACCACGCTGCTCACGTTATTTTCGATATCGGTGTTATTGCTCATGGTGTTGGTATCCAGCGCCACGCGGTTATAGCGGTAGACGGTGGCATACGGCATCACCGCATAGCCACGCCAGTCGGTTTTCACACCGGTCTGGTTTTCCACGCTCACGCCCGATGCTCCCGGCGCTTTGATCAGAACGTTGGTATCACCCAGCGGCTGGCTGAAGGTTACGCCATCCGCATGGCCGACCACGCCGCCGGAGAGCTGCCAGTTGAGATCGTGCTGGTCGCGTGCGTAGTTGTAGCCAACCCCCAGCGTGCCGTAGGTTGCCTGCCAGTTCGCGCTGGCGCTTCCGCTTGAGCCGTTATTGCTGGTGTGGCCCTGGGTCACGCTGTAGTTCAGGTTGCGATCTTCCAGCAACGTCCCACTGACCCCGGTTTGCCAGCTTGTGTCGCCATCACTATTACGGCTGGCTGACGCCGTGGCATAGGCACGGTCAATGGCGCTGTCCCGACGAAAACCCTGGCGGGTAAAGAGGCTGAACGGTACGGAGACGTTAAACGACGCGATTCGGTCCGTGCCGTCTATCCCGACGGATTTGTTCCATGACCAGGAAACGGAGTAGTTGACGCCCTTCACGCCGCCCGCGTACCCCAGCTGATACCAGAGGTTGGACTCATCGGTGCCCCAGTACGTCTGTTCGCTACCGGAGATATAGACCGAGCCGTAATCCCCCAGCGACTGGGAAATATTGAGCTGGAAACGCCCTTTTTTATTCCACGTCAGGTTGTGATAACTCTCCACATCCGGCACACCGTCATCATCCTGGTTGTCGGCATACTGGTAGCCTTCCATCGAACGCCACGCGACATCGTCCAGGGTGTAGAACCCTTTTGTGGAGTAGCGGTAGCCCAGCAGCTGGAAGTTGGTTCCGAATCCGTTAAGCGATTTTGCATAGAGGAAACGCAGCGACTGCCCTTCATGGCGGCTGTCATCCGCGAGCTGGCTGCGGGCATGGGTGATATCGAGCGACACCGCCCCCCAGTCACCGAGGTTTTTCCCGGCCCCGATGGCCACCGCGGTATAACGTGACGCCAGCTGGGTACCGCCGTACAGCGTGTAGCCGTCGCCAAGCCCGGTAATTAACGTACCCTGCGTGAAGAATGGCGTATCCTGTTCGCTGTTGCCGCTGCGGTAATCCCCGGCCACCAGGTCATACTTCCAGCGCCCTTCGCGCTGCAGGAGGGGCACGGTGGAATACGGCACGGTATAGCGCTGCTGGCTGCCATCCTTTTCTTCAACCGTCACCTCAAGGTCACCGCTTGACGAGGTTGGGTTAAGATCGGTGATGGCAAAGGCGCCAGGCTGTACATAGCTTTGATAGATAACGTAGCCGTTTTGTCGAACGACCACTTTGGCGGGCGTTCGGGCGATGCCGCGAACGGTTGGCGCGTAGCCCTGCAGGCTGTCCGGGTACATGCTGTCAGACGAGAAGAGCCGCCCGCCGCGAAAGCCCACGCTGTCGAAAACGTCATTACCGGTATTGCTGTCGCCCAGCACCAGCTCGCTTTTCAGCGGGATCACGGTGCGCTGCGCCCAGGTGCCAATATTCTGCCAGTTGCTGTGCCGCTGCCCGTTATTCTGCGTGTAACGCCATGCGCCATTATTGCGTAAACGCCACGCGCCATAGTTCAGCCCGCTCTGCAGGTTCAGATAATAGCTGTCGTCCTCGCTCCCGCGGTTGCCGGTAAAGCTGTAGTTCACCAGCGCGGCAGGGATCCCTTCATCCCATTGATCGGGCGGAATATAACCGCGTGCGCTGTTCTGCATCGCCACCTGTGGCAGGCTGATATTCAGGCGCAACGAGGCAAAGTTGAACGCGATCTCACTGCCGGGAATAGCCTTCGCCAGGGGTATACAGGTCTCCCCTTTCACGTTAACCAGCTCAGGAAAGGCTGCGATATTGACGCCAAAACGCTCCAGCATCACGCGCGTAATGCACGGCGACAGCCCACCGGCAACCGGCGGTGTATTGTCGGCCTGCTCGAAGCGCACATCCTGCGTCGCGATAAACTCATCGTTACGCCAGATATCCACGCGATAAACGCCAGGCGCCTGCTGGTGACCTTGTTCAAAACGCGATAAATCCGCCACGTTGGCGGTGTCATCGGACAAGAAGGCCGGGTTAAAGTAGCTTTCGCTCCAGCCAGCCTGTGGCCAGAGCGCTGCCATCAGCGCCAGTGCGACCGGGCAGTAACGTCCCTGGTGATTATTCATCGCGCTGACTCTGCTCACAGGTTGACGCTACGCGCCGGCGTAATGGCACCGTAGTCATTCACGCTCTGCCAGGAGAGCGTACCGCTTGCGGCGGCTGGCAGTACCTGCTGCGCCGAGTTTTTAGGCGCAACCATCAGGTTATCCAGCGTCTGTCCGCCCAGCTTCATATTGACCAGCGTGATGTAATACGGCGAAGCGTTACTGACTTTGAGGTGGTTGCCGACGCGCTCAAAACGCAGCTGCGAGAGCGCCTCTTCCGGCTGCATCGGCAAATTTGTCGGGCGGACAAACAGCTTGATCCGCGACAGGATAGCCAGCTGCAGCACGTTATTGTTTTCCGTTTTCGCTTTGTTCACGGACGGGATCGCTTTCACGTTCATGTAGAAGAGCGATTCACGATCGGCAGGCAGCGCGGGCCCGGCATAAATAATGCGCAGCGTGTTTTCGCTGTCCGGCTCGCTGACAAACAGCGGCGGGGTCACGGCAAAGGTTTTTTCTTTTTGCCCGTTCGCATTTTCGATCCACGCGTTGATTAAATAGCGCTCTTGTTTATTGCTGTTGGTGATCGCCAGCGAAGTTTGCTTTGCATCTGCCGGATAAATAACGCGGGTGGCCCCCAGCGCAATACCGCCGGAAGCATTTGCGCATGCAGAAACCATCATTAAAATTAACGATAAAAACAGTCCTGGTTTAATTAGGGTATTCATCACAACCGTACCTTTAATAATGTGTTCGCAGGTGTTATGGATAAATCAACGTAAACCAGACATCCGACTGAATATTGCCTGGCACGAGGTGTTCGGAAATAGCCCGATAGCGGGCGCTAAAATGAAACGCAAGCTCACTGGTATTCACCGGCAACCAGCTGACGGCCGTTGCGTTCGGGATAATCTGACGTTGTTGTTCGTCAAAAAGAGCCAGCCCGACGCCGCTGCTTATCGGTGATTCACCTGGCCGCGATGTCGCCAGAAAAACCTGCGGATCTTCTGCTGGCGTAACGCCCTGAAACTGGATCCCCACGGTGCGCGAGACATCCACGCTGCAGTCCAGCAGCCGCACGGTGAAGGGCACATTGACCGTGGAAAAACTGCCCACACCGGAAAATGAATTGGTTCGGTACTGCCCCATTTCGATGCGCATGTTCTGGCTGTCGGGTGCCACGGCGCAGCCGCCGTTCACCAGCTCACCTCTGAGATGAACTTTGCCGCCGTCGATCACCACGGTATGTGCTGAGGCCTGGCAGGCCATCGCAAGGGTTAACAGCAGTAGTGTTCCGGTCCTTGTCATCCTTCGTTCCTGGCCTTTGCGTATGACGGCCTCTTCCCTGAGGCCTGAACATCCCTGTGCGGAGGAATTACTCGTATTTCATTACGAAAGTGGCGTCAGCGTTTGCCTGGCCTGGCTCGGTGGTCGCAGCCGTTGATTTGTAACGCGCGGTGAAGTTCAGGGTGTTAGTCCCTTCGATCAGGTTCTGCGCGGCAGAGAAGGTTGAACCATCTGGAGTCAGGGTGGTGGATTTGCTGTCGAGGATCTCGATGCCCACGCCCTTCGAGGAGTTGTCGTTGTTACCAGAGGTTACCGCCAGCAGGGTTTTGTCGGTCGCGTCGATCTGACCGGTGAACGCAACTGCGGCCGTTTTCGCAACCAGCGGGTCACAATCATTCAGTTCAATGGTGAACGGAATATTAGAGGTGGTGTCACCCACTTTCGTGAACTTCGCGGTACGGTATTGGCCCAGGTTAACCGTCTGCTCGGAAGAATCAGTATTTACTGAACATGCAGCATTAACCAGTTCACCTTTAAAGTGTACGGTACCGCCATTTACGGTAACCGGAGTGGCTGTATCTTCTGCATTTGCGGCACCCGCAACCAGGGCCAGAGTAGCAATAACAGTAGAAGCAATGTTGCTGAGTTTCATGTCTATTCCTTTAAAATGTAAATAACCCTTCCCGCGAATAATCGGGAATAAGAAATACGTTCAATTGATTAATTGAAAGCTTATTTCGGAGGAGACAAAGTAGCTCATGAATGTATTTTAAAATATGTCAAAACGCTGTCATTTCGCCAGGTCACATCCTAATCCTGCCTAAGAAATTGACCATCCCCTCAGAAGGGTTTTTACGGCCTCCTGATGAAAACTCGCAAAGGGTGACTGACAGCGGCGCTCGCTTCTGACAAAATACAGGCAATCCCCCCTTTCAAACGTTACAGACGGAATCTTCTCTCTGATGGCAGCAAAGATTATTGACGGTAAAACGATTGCGCAGCAGGTGCGCTCTGAGGTCGCGGAAAAAGTGAAGGCGCGTAAAGCTGCCGGAAAACGCGCCCCCGGGCTGGCCGTTGTGCTGGTCGGCAGCAACCCGGCATCGCAGATTTATGTCGGCAGCAAACGCAAAGCGTGTGAAGAGGTGGGGTTCGTCTCCCGCTCTTACGATTTGCCGGAAACCACCAGCGAAGCAGAACTGCTGGAACTTATTGATACCCTGAATGCCGACAACGCGATCGACGGTATTCTGGTTCAGCTGCCGCTGCCAGCCGGCATCGACAACGTGAAGGTGCTGGAACGTATCGCCCCCGACAAAGACGTTGATGGTTTCCACCCGTACAACGTGGGCCGTCTGTGCCAGCGCGCCCCGCGTCTGCGTCCGTGCACGCCGCGCGGTATCGTTACGCTGCTGGAGCGTTATAACATCGATACCTACGGTCTGAACGCCGTGGTCATTGGCGCATCAAACATTGTCGGCCGTCCGATGAGCATGGAGCTGCTGCTCGCTGGCTGCACCACCACCGTGACCCACCGCTTCACCAAAAATCTGCGTCATCACGTAGAAAACGCCGATCTGCTGATCGTGGCGGTCGGGAAGCCGGGCTTTATTCCGGGTGAATGGATTAAAGAAGGCGCGATCGTTGTGGACGTCGGTATTAACCGTCTGGAAAACGGGAAAGTGGTCGGTGACGTGGTTTACGAAGATGCTGCGGCTCGCGCCTCTTACATTACCCCAGTTCCGGGCGGCGTAGGCCCGATGACCGTTGCCACACTGATTCAGAATACTTTGCAGGCATGCGAAGAGTACCACGACGTAGAGGACGCGTAAGATGGCCACATTTTCATTAGGTAAACACCCGCACGTTGAGCTGTGCGATCTGCTGAAGCTGGAAGGCTGGACCGAAAGCGGCGCACAGGCCAAAATCGCCATTGCCGACGGGCTTGTTAAGGTGGACGGCGCAGTGGAAACCCGCAAGCGCTGCAAAATTGTCGCGGGTCAGACCGTGAGCTTTGAAGGGCAAACCGTGACGGTGACCGCCTGATGCTCTCCCCCCCTCTCCCGTCGGGAGAGGGAACCCACATTCCCCCACACCCATCACGGTTAATTATCGATCGACTTCAAATAATCACTATTTCATCTGTTGAAAAGTGAAAATTCTGTTGCGCGTTTTTCACTCTTTCCCCACGATAAGTAGAACGTTCTACTAAAACGTTCTACTTACAATAACAGCGCCAAAAAAAGCGCTACTCGGGGGAAATCAGCATGAGTCTGATATCAGGGTTTGTTAAATCGCTCTCTAAATTATCGATGATTGGTCGCGCGTTAATGCTGCCAATTTCACTGCTTCCCGCTGCGGGCCTGCTGCTGGCCTTTGGCGATAAGTTTCACCTGCCGCTGATGATGAACGCGGGCGGGGTTATCTTTGATAACCTGCCGATGCTGTTTGCCATTGGTTCCGCCGTGGGGCTGGCATCCGAGTCCGGCATTGCCGCGCTCTCGGCGGCGGTCTCGGTGTTTGTCACCAACATCACCATCAGCACCGTCTTGAGCATCACGCCGGAAATGGCGTCTCAGGGCGGCAAATACGCGATGGTGGTCGGCATCCCGACGTTGCAGATGGGCGTCTTCGGCGGCCTGATCTGCGGGATTCTCGCCGCCTGGTGCTATAACCGTTTCCACACCCTGCAGTTGCCAGAGTTCCTCGGGTTCTTCTCCGGGAAACGCTTTGTGGCGATTGCGACAGCGTTTCTCTCTTTCCTGCTCGGCCTGCTGTTGCCGTATGTCTGGCAGCATATCCAGGCGGGCATCGATGCGCTCTCCGTGGTGGTTAATGGCGATAATCAGGCAGCCTCGACCTTTATCTTCGGTCTGGTGGAACGCGCGCTGATCCCACTCGGCCTGCACCACATCTGGTATCCCTCTTTCTGGTATTCGTTTGGGGATTACACCACCCAGGCCGGTCAGGTGATTCACGGCGACCAGACCATCTGGTTTAAGATGCTCGAAGAAGGGGTCAAATCCTTCAGCAGTGACAGCTACCAGAACGCCGGTAAGTTCATGCAGGGTGAATTCCCGCTGATGCTGTTCGCGCTGCCTGCGGCGTGTCTGGCGATGTACCACGAAGCGCACACCAAAAATAAGAAAATCGCGGCCGGTATTTTGTTCTCTGCGGCGCTCACCTGCTTCCTGACGGGGATCACCGAGCCGGTTGAATTTACCTTTATCTTCGTCGCCCCTATTCTGTACGTCTTTAACGCCATCATGGCCGGTCTGGCGTACATGACCATGTATCTGCTGCATGCGCATATCGCCAAGTCGTTCTCTGCGGGCTTTATCGACTACCTGTCGTTCGGGATCCTGCCGTCATTTAACGGCTACAAAACCAACTTCCTGAACGCCATTATTATCGGCATTCCGATGGGCCTGATTTACTACTTCACGTTCCGCTTTGTGATCCGTCGTTTCGACGTGAAAACGCCGGGCCGTACAGAAGTGACCGCCAGTGCGGACGATAAGTCAGATTCAGAACTCGCCACAGAGATCATCAACCTGCTGGGCGGCGCGCACAACATCGACTCCGTCGGCTCCTGCATCACCCGTCTGCGCCTGGAAGTGGCAAAAAGTGAAGCGGTTGATAAGGACGGTCTGAACGGCCTTGGCGCCCGCGGCGTAGTGTTCGTCGGTGATAACGGTATTCAGGTGATTTTCGGTGCCAGAGCACAGTTTATCGCCCAGACCATGTCCACCATGATTGGCAAATAATAAGATGCCTGAACGACACGTCTCCTGTACGCTGGGGGACGTTGTCTTATCTGGCTGATAATCGGTAAATTTCAGGGAGCGGTTTTGAAGAAAGTCAGCATCATTGATGTCGCAAAGCATGCGGGCGTTTCGGTCTCCACCGTATCGCTGGTGCTGCGCCAGAAAGGGAAAATTTCAGACGCAACGATCGCGAAGGTCAATGCTGCCATCACTACGCTGGGCTATGTTCACAACGTCGCCGCTGCCAATCTCCGCGCCAACACCTCCAACCTGATCGGCCTGATCCTGCGCGACTTTAGCGACAGCTTTTCCATTAAGGTGATGGCGAGCATCGTCCAGGAGCTGGAGAGACAGGGGTATATGGTTTTCCTCGGCCAGCCGCTGAACGACCATGAACATCTTGAGCGCTGCCTGCTGTCGTTTAAACAGCAAGGGGTCGCCGGCGTTATCTATCTGGCCTCTGACACCCGGGCATCCTCGCTGCCGGAACACATACGCCAGTGCCCGCTGCCGCTGGTGGTGGTCTCTCAGTCCCTGCTGGATGAAAAATGCAATCTGGTGATGCGCGACAATCGCCAGGCGGCGAACCTTGCCGCGCGTTATCTTATCGAGCGCGGACACCGCAACATTGCCTACATTGGGGGTCGTGAAGGCTGCCTTATCCGCGAGCAGCGTCTGCTCGGCTTTCGCAGCGCGATGACCCAGAACGGCCTGGTCTGGCGTGAGGAATACTCGCCTGCGTGTAGCGATGACACGCTGGCCGCAGGTTTCGCCACCCGCCAGCTGCTGGAAAAAAACAACACCATCACCGCCCTGCTCTGCCACTCGCCGGATGCGATGATCGGCTCCATCTCCGGCATTCATCAGGTGGGGCGCACCGTGGGGAAAGATGTGTTTCTCACCCAGCAGGTCGCGCTGGTCGGTTTTGAAGATATGTTGCACGTGAACCTGACGTCTCCCTCGTTTACCTACGTTTCCTCCGCCAGTGAGGAGACAGGGCGTCAGGCGGCGGGGTTGATTATCCGCAAGTTAAAAGAGCCGGATCTGCAAACACAGCGTATCACCCTTTCCGGGCAGCTTATTGCCCGGGAATCGGCGTAAATAAGACGCTAACACCATCCTCATTGCGCCCATTCGCTGCTATATTTCCCTGCTTTGCCATGGATAATCGCAATGCCTACCGTTATCACCCACGCTGCAGTGCCTTTGTGTCTGGGCTTAGGCCTGGGAAGTAAAATCATCCCTCCCCGCCTGCTGCTTGCCGGCGTCGTCCTCGCCATGCTGCCGGACGCCGACGTGCTGGCGTTTAAGTTCGGCGTTGCCTACGGCAATGTGTTCGGCCACCGCGGCTTTACCCACTCCCTGCTGTTTGCCTTTGTGGTGCCGATACTTTGCGTACTGATGGGCCGACGATGGTTTCGGGCAAGTCTGACCCGCTGCTGGCTGTTCTTAACCGTGTCTCTGCTGTCGCACAGCTTGCTGGATTCCATCACCACCGGAGGGAAAGGCGTCGGCTGGCTGTGGCCGTGGTCAGATGAACGGTTTTTTGCACCGTGGCAGGTCATTAAGGTCGCGCCGTTTGCGCTGTCACGCTATACAACGCCCTACGGGCATCAGGTGATTATGTCGGAACTGCTGTGGGTGTGGCTGCCAGGGGTTGTGCTGATGGGGCTGTTGTGGTGGAAGCGGAGGTAAAAGCAAAACGGCAACCCAGTTGCCGTTTTTCGTGTTTGCACCCTCTCCCGGTGGGAGAGGGCATCAGCGCGCACCAGAATTATTTTCGACGCCAGGTGGTCCCCTGCGGGCCATCTTCCAGAATGATGCCCATTTCCGTGAGACGGTTACGCGCGGCATCTGCTGCCGCCCAGTCTTTCGCCTGACGCGCTTCCAGACGCGCGTTGATAAGTTGCTCAATCTCCGCCACTTCGCTATCGTCCGCCTGCGCACCGCTTTGCAGGAACAGATCCGGTTCCTGCTCCAGCAGACCCAGTACCGAAGAGAGCTTACGCAGATGGGAGGCCAATGCATTCGCCGCCGCCATATCTTCTGATTTCAGACGGTTAACTTCACGCGCCATATCAAACAGCACGGAGTAGGCTTCCGGCGTGTTGAAGTCATCGTTCATCACGTCAATAAAGCGCGCTTCAAACGCCTCACCGCCTGCCGCGGGTACAGATTTATCGGTACCGCGCAGGGCAGTGTACAGACGCTCCAGCGCCGCACGCGCCTGTTTCAGGTTCTCTTCGCTGTAGTTCAGCTGGCTGCGATAGTGACCAGACATCAGGAAGTAGCGCACGGTTTCCGCATCGTAATATTTCAGCACGTCGCGCACGGTGAAGAAGTTGCCCAGAGATTTAGACATCTTCTCACGGTCAACCATCACCATCCCGGAGTGCATCCAGTAGTTCACGTACTCGCCGCCATGCGCACAGGTTGACTGTGCAATTTCGTTTTCATGGTGCGGGAACATCAGATCCGAACCGCCACCGTGAATATCGAAATGTTTGCCCAGCTGTTTGCAGTTCATCGCCGAGCACTCAATGTGCCAGCCAGGACGCCCTTCGCCCCACGGGGAAGGCCAGCTTGGTTCGCCCTCTTTGGACATCTTCCACAGCACGAAGTCCATCGGATTACGCTTCACGTCCACCACATCAACGCGCGCACCGGCCTGCAGCTGATCCAGATCCTGACGGGAAAGCTGACCGTAGGTAGGGTCAGTCGGCACGGAGAACATCACGTCACCGTTATCGGCCACATAGGCGTGACCACGTTCGATCAGCTTCTCGGTGATGTCGATAATTTCGTGGATATGGTGGGTGGCACGCGGCTCGCTGTCCGGACGCTGAATATTCAGGGCGTCGAAATCTTTGTGCATTTCCGCGATCATACGATCCACCAGCGCAACAAAGCTTTCGCCATTTTCGTTCGCGCGCTTGATGATTTTGTCGTCGATGTCGGTGATGTTACGCACGTATTTCAGGTTGTAGCCCAGAAAACGCAGGTAGCGCGAGACAACGTCGAATGCCACAAAGGTACGGCCATGGCCGATATGACAGAGATCGTAAACCGTAATACCACACACGTACATGCCGACTTCCCCGGCATGGATAGGTTTAAATTCCTCTTTTTGGCGCGTCATTGTATTAAAGATTTTTAACATCGAAGATTCCATGTAAACACGTGTGTGGTTGAAAACCGGTTATTCTACCTGTAATTCAAACCTGAAGCAGCACACAATGCAAGGTGATCGCATCCTGTGGTTATGCTATAACAAGCCCCTATAGATGACCCAAACGCGGGTCGACGTACCACAATAACGGAACAGGATGCAAAAATGGTTACTTTCCACACTAATCATGGCGATATCGTAATCAAAACCTTTGATGACAAAGCGCCTGAAACAGTTAAAAACTTCCTGGACTACTGCCGCGAAGGTTTCTACAACAACACTATTTTCCACCGCGTGATCAACGGCTTTATGATCCAGGGCGGCGGTTTCGAACCTGGCATGAACCAGAAAGCGACGAAAGAAGCGATTAAAAACGAAGCGAACAACGGTCTGAAAAACACCCGTGGTACGCTGGCGATGGCGCGTACGCAGGCTCCTCACTCTGCAACAGCCCAGTTCTTCATCAACGTTGCTGACAACGACTTCCTGAACTTCTCCGGCGAAAGCCTGCAGGGTTGGGGCTACTGCGTCTTTGCAGAAGTGGTTGAAGGTATGGACGTAGTCGACAAAATCAAAGCCGTGGCGACCGGCCGCAGCGGCATGCATCAGGACGTTCCAAAAGAAGACGTCGTGATTAACAGCGTGACCGTCAGCGAGTAATTCGTGGCGACACTCTTTATTGCAGATTTGCACCTGCAAACAGAAGAACCGGCGATCACCGCCGGTTTTCTGCGTTTTTTACGCGGTGAAGCGAAAAGTGCCGATGCACTTTACATTCTGGGTGACCTGTTTGAAGCCTGGATTGGCGACGACGATCCCAACCCGCTGCACCGTGAGATGGCGGCTGCCATTAAAGCGCTGGTCGATTCCGGCGTCCCCTGCTTCTTTATCCACGGCAACCGTGATTTCCTGCTCGGCAAGCGCTACGCCCGCGAAAGCGGCATGACGCTGCTGCCGGAAGAGCAGGTACTCGACCTTTATGGCCGAAAGGTGTTAATCATGCACGGTGACACACTCTGCACTGACGACACCGGCTATCAGGCGTTTCGCGCTAAGGTTCATACCCCGTGGATCCAAAAACTGTTCCTGGCTCTGCCGCTGTTTATCCGCAAGCGGATCGCAGCCAGAATGCGTGCCGACAGTAAGGCCGCGAACAGCGGCAAATCCATGGCCATTATGGACGTTAATCCCCAGGCGGTAGTCAGGGTCATGGAAAAACACCGCGTTCAGTGGTTGATCCACGGTCATACTCATCGTCCCGATGTGCATACCCTTACCGCCAACGGCGAAGCGGCCCACCGCGTCGTCCTGGGGGCCTGGCACAGCGAAGGTTCAATGGTCAGCGTCACGCCTAACGGTGTGGAACTGATCGCTTTCCCGTTTTAATCCGCCAAAAAATCATTCTATTTTTTTGAACAATATCGGCAAATTGTTTCGATTTTAATCAGCCCGTGGTCGGCCTATTATTTATCACATCAGGGCAACACGCCCTATCCCAGATAAAAAATTTAAGGAATACGACCATGAAATCCATCAAAACTTTCGTTGCAGTTGCCGCACTCTCTCTGATCTCTTTCGGTTCTTTTGCTCAGAGCGTCAGCGCCACGGCCTCTACCCTTGACCGCGCAGAAGCGAAAATTGCCGCTCAGGCTGCTGAACAGGGCGCGTCTTACAAAATCACCAGCGCTCAGTTTAACAACCGCGTTCACATGACGGCAGAACTGACCAAATAAGACGTCTGCTGACCGTGCCGCCCGTCAAAAGCACATCAAAGCACATCGATGCCTGATAAAACAGACCGCCAGAACGCGGTCTGTTTTGTTATCTCCTGAGAGCCACAACGGCTCATTTTTTAACCGCGCAACCGTTTTCCTTGCCCCTATTACATGCTATTCTCTGTGCCCTCGAAAGCAGTGTGTTTCGCACCACAGGAGTTTTAAGACGCATGTCTTCCCGCAATAATCCGGCGCGTGTCGCCATCGTGATGGGGTCCAAAAGCGACTGGGCTACCATGCAGTTCACCGCCGAAATCTTTGAAATCCTGAATGTTCCGCACCACGTTGAAGTGGTCTCCGCACACCGTACACCGGACAAACTGTTCAGCTTCGCCGAAAGCGCCGAAGAGAAGGGTTATGAGGTGATCATTGCCGGTGCGGGCGGCGCAGCACATCTGCCAGGCATGATTGCCGCCAAAACGCTGGTACCGGTTCTGGGTGTTCCGGTGCAAAGCGCTGCGTTAAGTGGTGTCGATAGCCTCTATTCCATCGTTCAGATGCCGCGTGGCATTCCGGTCGGCACGCTGGCCATTGGTAAAGCGGGCGCTGCCAACGCTGCCCTGCTCGCCGCGCAGATCCTGGCGACTCACGATAAAGCGTTACATCAGCGTCTGGCGGACTGGCGTAAAGCCCAGACCGACGAGGTGCTGGACAATCCGGACCCACGGGGTGCGGCATGAAGCAGGTATGCGTCCTCGGTAATGGTCAGTTAGGCCGTATGCTGCGTCAGGCCGGTGAGCCGCTGGGTATTGCCGTCTGGCCCGTCGGGCTGGATGACGAACCGGAAGCCGTGCCGTTTCACCAGAGTGTGATCACCGCGGAGATTGAACGCTGGCCACAAACGGCCCTGACGCGCGAGCTGGCACGTCATAATGCCTTCGTTAACCGCGACGTCTTTCCCATTATTGCTGACCGTCTGACGCAAAAGCAGCTGTTCGATAAGCTCGGGCTGCCGACTGCGCCGTGGCAGCTGTTGTCCGATAAAAGCGAGTGGAAGGATATATTTGCAATGCTGGGCGAGCTGGCAATTGTGAAGCGTCGCGTCGGCGGGTACGACGGTCGTGGACAGTGGCGTCTGCACGCCGATGACACTCACGAGCTGCCGGACGATTGCTACGGGGAGTGCATCGTTGAGCAAGGCATTAACTTCAGCGGTGAAGTCTCTCTGGTAGGTGCTCGCGGGCAGGATGGCCATACCGTTTTTTATCCGCTGACGCATAACCTGCATCAGGACGGGATCCTGCGTACCAGCGTTGCATTCCCGCAGGCCAGTGCTGAACAGCAGGCGCAGGCAGAAGAGATGCTCTCTGCCATCATGCACGAACTCGGTTACGTCGGCGTCATGGCGATGGAGTGTTTTGTCACGCCGTCCGGTCTGCTGATTAACGAACTGGCACCGCGCGTTCACAACAGCGGTCACTGGACCCAAAACGGGGCGTCCATCAGCCAGTTCGAGCTGCACCTGCGCGCCATCACTGACCTGCCGCTGCCGCAGCCGGTGGTGAACAGCCCGTCGGTGATGATCAACCTGATCGGTACCGATCTGAACTACGACTGGCTCAAGCTGCCGCTGGTGCATCTGCACTGGTATGACAAAGAGGTGCGTCCGGGTCGTAAGGTCGGTCACCTGAACCTGAACGATACCGACACCGATCGTCTGAGCGCCACGCTGGAAGCGATTATTCCTCTCCTGCCGCCGGAATACGCGAGCGGAATTATCTGGGCGCAATCAAAGCTTAAGTAATACTCCTCTGCCGGGGAGTTGACCTTCCCCCTCCCCGGCGTACAATCCCCGCCCATTGCAGCTTAGTTTTCTTCTGGAAAAACCATGAACGATGGAACGGACTATCGCGCGATCCTCGCATCCGATACCCCTTTAATCGACGTTCGCGCGCCGATCGAATTCGCCCAGGGCGCGATGCCTGCGGCAATCAACCTGCCTCTGATGAACGATGATGAACGCGCCGCCGTCGGTACCTGCTATAAACGCCAGGGGCCGGACGCTGCGCTTGCTCTCGGCCATAGCCTGGTCGCAGGCAATACCCGTGAGATGCGCATTAACGCCTGGCGCGAAGCCTGTCTCTCCCACCCCACCGGCTACCTCTGCTGCGCGCGTGGCGGTCAACGCTCGCATATCACTCAGGCCTGGTTGAAAGCGCGCGGCGTGGATTACCCGCTGATCGCAGGCGGCTATAAAGCGCTGCGTCAGACCGCGATTAAGGTAACCGCTGAGCAGGTGCAAAAACCGATGGTGCTGATCGGCGGCTGTACCGGGAGCGGCAAAACGTTGCTGGTGAAACAGCACGCGCAGGGTGTGGATCTGGAAGGGCTGGCACACCATCGCGGCTCGTCGTTTGGCCGCACGCTTACACCACAGCTTTCGCAGGCGAGCTTCGAAAACCAGCTCGCCGTCGTGCTGTTGAAAAAAGAGGCCGCACGCTGGGTGCTGGAAGATGAAGGGCGGATGATTGGCTCCAACCACCTGCCGGAATGCCTGCGAGACCGCATGGTTCAGGCACCTGTTGTGGTGGTAGAAGACCCGTTTGATGTCCGTCTTGAACGCCTGCGTGAAGAGTATTTCGACCATATGTGGGCGGATTTTTCTGCTGCCTTTGGCGAAGAGGCGGGCTGGAAAGCGTACAGCGAATACCTGCACCACGGCCTGTTTGCCATTCGCCGCCGTCTGGGGCTGCAACGCTTTGCAGACTTTACGGCGCTGCTGGATTCCGCCCTGCAGGAGCAACAACGTTCTGGCAGCACCGACGCGCATTTGCGCTGGCTTGCCCCGCTGCTGAACGACTATTACGACCCGATGTACACCTGGCAGCTGGCAAAAAAAGCGGAGAAGATTGTGTTTCGCGGAACGTTTGAGGACGTGGCTGACTGGCTCAATCGCTGAATCACGTGCAAAAAAAACGGCAACCCAGGGTTGCCGTTTTCATATCGGGGTGACTCCCCTGCGGACTGAACTTAGAAGTCGTAACGCAGACGCACCAGGTTCATGTCGCCCAGGTTATCCGTGCTGGAGGTGAACACGTGTTCGTAATCAACACGGAAACCGTAGTCCAGCTGGACGCTAACACCCACGCCGTTATCGATACGCTGGTAGTTACGGCCATTCACGTACTCAATACGGTCACCCATGAAGTAAGGCTGGATGGATTTCACCGCATACTGATCGATTGGGAATTTGTACCCTGCGAAGTATTCAATACCCCATGCATCACCGGCAAAGTAGTTGTCAGTAGACACTTTTTTGGTGGTCAGGAAGTTCTGGTACCAGCCGCCGCCAGCCGAGAAGGTCCAGTTATCCGGCGTCCAGCTCAGCGCGGTACCGAGGATATTCTGGTCGTAAGATTTGCTGTCGCCGTTGTCCGGGTTACGCATGTCCGCGCGGGTGTAGTTCCACGCTGCGCCCCAGGTCAGATCGGTGGTCAGGTGGTAATCCAGACCCAGTGAACCGCCGCCTTTACGTTTGTAACGCAGGCCATTGCCCGGCAGGTATTCGCTGTCTTCAAACAGGTAGGATGCATAGATATCCGCATCGCCTACGGTTTTCTTATATTTCAGCATTTTGCGTGAACGATAAGAGCCGTCGTAGTCACCGTTGATCCCGTTACCTGGAGCCTGACCAATCATGTCGTAATCCCAGATATCGGTTTTCACGCCAACCACATCATAGTAAACGCTGTTCTGTTGACCGAAGGTCAGCGTACCCCAGGTGTCGCTCTTCAGACCGGTGTACAGCATACGGCGAGAGGTGTCGTTAGCACCTTCAGCGTAGTGATTATCCCAGTTGAACAGCGCCGGAATGTTCACACCCAGCTCGTAGTAGCTGATCCAGCTGATGTCATCAAACAGATAGTAATCTGCTGCGAAACGGAAACGGGTGCCGCCGTCGAAGCCATTACGTTTGTAGGAGCCTTTATCGCCGTCGCCCGACATCATGTTGAACTGAGGACGAATACTGCCGCCAACGGTAAAGTTAAGACGGCTCAGCGGGTTACCTGCCTGAGGGTCTTGTTTAAGAACCGTGATTTCCGCCTGAGATGCGAAGGAGGTCAATGCCACTGCTGCGCCAATTGTTACTGCCAGCGCTGATTTTTTTATAGTCATTATTTTTCCTTTATAGACACGCTGCTAAATATTTAGCAGGTGAATATTAACTGGAAATAATCTTGCTGTGTGCGCGGGTTTTTAATGTTTTGTGCTACTAAACGCATGGGTATTACCGATTTGTGCTGCTAAATTATTACGCACCAGCAGATAAACCGGTGCGTAATTATCACGGATTTGAACTAACTGGCAAACTGACGGAACAGCGCTTTCCCTTTTAGCAATCGCGTGCCGAGCCAGCCGCCGCACAGCGACAGCAGCACCGCACCGCAGACCGGCAGCGTGAACCACAGCCGCCAGTCAGGCTCCCACGGGAAATCGAAGACCCGGGTCTGCAGCACGGCTAACGCCGTCTCAGCCCCCATCGCCGCCACCAGACCCGAGACCAGCCCCAGCAGGGCGAACTCGCTCCACAGCGTGGTGCGCAGCAGTCGCTTGCTCGCCCCGAGCGTGCGATAGACCACCAGCTCCTGATGACGCTGCCGCATCCCGACCTGCACCTGGGCCAGCAGCAACAGTACGCCGCAGATCGTCACCAGCACTACCATGACCTCCAGAGCCCGGCTGACCTGCTCCAGCACCTGCCCGACCTGTTTAAGGATCGCGCCAATATCCAGCAGGCTGACCGTCGGAAATTCGCGGTTCAGCCGGGTCAGCATACCGTTGCCGTTTTCCCAGCGGAAACTGGTGAGCCAGCTTTGCGGCTGTCCGTCCAGTGCGCCTGCGGGGAAAATAAAGAAGAAGTTCGGCCGCAGGCTTTCCCAGTCCACCTTACGCAGGCTGGTGACCTTAGCGCTAAAGTCCTGCGTATCGCCGGTAAAGGTCACGCTGTCGCCCAGCCTGACGTTCAGGCGCGTCGCCAGCCCCTCTTCCATCGACACTTCACCCGCTTTCGGCGGCCAGCTGCCGGCGGTAATCGGGTTGTGATCTGGACGTTTCTCCTGCCAGGTCAGGTTCAGTTCGCGGTTAAGCGATTCATCCTTGTTTCCCTCCGTGGACTGGCCGTTGATCTGCGTCAGACGCGCACGGACGATGGGGTAGAACGACTCCGGCACAATCTGGTGTTCCGCCAGGAACGTCTTCAGCGGTGTCACCTGCTCAGGGGCGATATTGATCAGGAAATAGTTCGGGCTTTCCGGCGGAAGCTGCTGTTGCCAGCGATCCAGCAGATCGCCGCGCAGCACCAGCAGCAGTGCCAGTAGCATAAACGACAGCGAAAAGGCAGACAGCTGACTCAGCGTAGACCAGGGCTGGTGCAGCAGACGATTCACCGCCAGCCGCACGGGAAGCGACTTCACCGTCAGCTTTTTAAGCACATTAAGGAGCACCCAGCCGACCACACCACACAGCAGCGCCAGCACCACCGCCCCGGCCAGTACGGCCCACAGCAGCGCGCTGCCGCCCATCAGCCAGGCCAATAACCCAACCGACACCGCAACAATGACAGGAAGATAGAACTTCAGCGGCCAGACGTTGGCCACCACGTCACGGCGCAGTACGCGCAGCGGCTGCGTCGCGAGCAACAGCCGGTACGGGCGAAGCCCCACCAGCACCGAAATCACCATCATCGCGCCAATCGCCCACAGCCATGGCCAGAGGCTGGCCGGTGGAAGTGCGGCAGGCAGTACCGGTTTCAGCATGACCATCAGCAGCTTTTCAAACAGCAGCCCCATCGCCCCACCGGTGAGTGCTGACAACACCAGCAGCATCAGCCACTGGCCGACAATCAGCTTACGCAGCTGGGCGCTGCCCGCGCCGAGGGTTTTGAGGATCGCCACCAGATCGTATCGGCTGCGGCAGTAGTGCCCCATGGCCACCGCCACCGCCGCCACGGCCAGCAGCAGGGTTAACAGCGCTGAAAGCAGCAGGAACTGCTGAGAACGTTCGAGAGATTTACCAAGCGCCCCTTCGTCCTGCTCCAGTCCGTACCAGCGGTGCTCCGGTTTTAACTGCGGCAGCAGCCATTTTTCATACGCGTCAAGCTGGGCGGGCGTTCCCGCAAACTTATAGCGCCAGGTGACACGGCTTCCCGGCTGCACGGCATGGGTATTTGCCACATCAGCGGTATTCATCAGCAAGCGCGGGGCAAGCTGGAACGGGTTAAAGCCGGAGTCAGGTTCCTGAACCACCTCCCCGGCGATACGGAGCGTGGCGTCACCCACGTCAATGCTGTCACCCGTTTTCAGGTTCAGCAGCGCCATTAAACGTGGCGCCAGCAGCACCGTGCCCGGTTTCGGCTTTAACCCAGGCGGGCTGGTCTGCAGTTCACCGTACAGCGGGTAAAGGTCGTCGACGGCTTTGACGCTCGCCAGCTGCGGCGTATCGCCGGCAAAGGTCATGGTCTGAAAGCTCAGCTGTTCCCCCACCTTCAGCCCACGCTTACGCGCCTCGTCAAGCCAGCCCGGCGGGACGGGACGCGAGCTTTGCAGCGCCCTGTCTCCGGCCATAAACTCGCGGCTTTGCTGGCTTAACCCTTTCTCCATGCGATCGCTGACGCTGCCCAGCGCCAGCACGCAGGCTACCGCCAGGCTTAACGCCATCCAGACAATCAACAGCGTGGGCGAGCGCCATTCGCGCCAGAACCAGCGGGCAATCATGCTTCCTCCTGCAGTTCACCGTTAACCAGCCGCAGGCGACGGTCGCAGCGGGCAGCCAGTTGCGGATCGTGGGTCACCAGAATCAGCGTGGTCCCGTGTTCGCGGTTGAGCGAAAACAGCAGGTCGGCAATTTTATCCCCGGTCTTTCGGTCGAGGTTTCCGGTAGGCTCATCCGCAAACAGCACGTCCGGGCGGCCGTTAAACGCCCGGGCCAGGGCCACACGCTGTTGCTCCCCGCCGGAAAGCTGCGCCGGGAGATGGTCGAGGCGTTTGCCAAGCCCAAGCTGCTCCAGCAATGCCTTCGCGTGGGCGCGGCTTTCACG
Organism: Enterobacter sp. V89_11; assembly: GCF_029967775.1. Taxonomy (NCBI): domain Bacteria; kingdom Pseudomonadati; phylum Pseudomonadota; class Gammaproteobacteria; order Enterobacterales; family Enterobacteriaceae; genus Enterobacter; species Enterobacter sp. V89_11. The sequence goes on from NZ_JASCAN010000025.1 coordinate 72,867, forward strand.
GCTGTTACCGCCGCGCAGCAGTGCCGGCAGTTCAACGTTTTCCAGCGCATTGAGCGTCGGGATCAGCATGAAGGACTGAAAGACAAACCCGATATGACGAGCGCGGAGCGCGGCACGCGCCTCTTCATCAAGCTGATGCAGCGGTTGCCCGACCAGGTTGACCTCTCCACTGCTGCCGTCGTCCAGACCGGCTAAAATGGCCAGGAGCGTGGACTTTCCGGAGCCGGACTCGCCAATCAGCGCAATGGTTTCGGCGCGTTTGACAACGAGTTCAACTCCGGTGAGGATGGAAAGCTCGTGTTCCCCCTGACCGACGGACTTCTTAAGACGATGAACTTCAACAATGTTTTCCGCTGGCATTTGCCCTTCCTGTTTTTAATCCTGATGACCTTCCGCGCGGCGGCAGCGGACACGTTACTGGTTCTCGGTGACAGCCTGAGTGCAGGCTATCGCATGGCGGCCAACGCGGCCTGGCCAGCTCTGCTCAATGACAAATGGCAGAGTAAGACAACGGTTATTAATGGCAGCATCAGCGGTGATACCTCGCAGCAAGGCTTGTCGCGCCTGCCAGCCTTACTCAAACAGCATCAACCGCGATGGGTGCTGGTTGAGCTGGGCGGTAATGATGGCTTGCGTGGTTTCCAGCCTCAGCAAACGGAACAGACCCTGCGCACGATCCTTAAGGATATTAAGGCCGCGAACGCGCAACCGCTGCTGATGCAAATTCGCCTGCCCGCCAACTATGGACGTCGGTATAATGAAGCCTTTAGCGCGATCTACCCAAAGCTTGCCAACGAGTTTGATATTCCGCTGCTGCCATTTTTTATGGAAGAGGTCTATCTCAAACCCCAGTGGATGCAAGACGATGGGATCCACCCCAATCGCGATGCGCAGCCGTTTATTGCCGACTGGATGGCAACACGGCTGGCCCCTTTAGTTAAACATGACTCCTAATTCAGCGGAGATCCTGACAGGTAAAGTTATGCAAAAATCGGTCTTAATTACAGGATGTTCCAGCGGAATCGGTCTTGAAAGTGCACTCGAATTGAAGCGTCAGGGATATTGGGTACTGGCGGCCTGTCGTAAACCCGACGACGTCGAACGCATGAACGGGCTGGGCTTTACCGGTGTGTTACTGGATTTAGACTCACCGGAAAGCGTGGAACGCGCAGCCGATGAGGTGCTGGCCCTGACCGACAACCGTCTGTACGGCCTTTTTAACAATGCCGGTTACGGCGTGTATGGTCCCCTGGACACGCTCACCCGCGAGCAGCTGGAAAAACAGTTTTCCACCAATTTCTTTGGCGTCCATCAGCTCACCATGCGCCTGCTTCCCGCCATGCTGCCGCACGGTGAAGGACGCATTGTGATGACCTCCTCCGTGATGGGGCTGATTTCAACCCCGGGCCGCGGGGCCTATGCCGCCAGCAAGTATGCGCTGGAGGCCTGGTCCGATGCCCTGCGCATGGAGTTGCGTCACAGCGGCATTAAGGTCAGCCTGATCGAGCCGGGCCCTATCCGCACCCGCTTTACGGAAAACGTTAACCAGACCCAGGCGGATAAACCGGTCGAAAATCCCGGTATCGCCGCACGCTTTACGCTCGGGCCGGAAGCAGTCGTCGCTAAAGTACGCCATGCTTTTGAGAGCGAAAACCCCAAAATGCGCTATCCGGTGACGCTGGTAACCCATGCGGTAGGCTGGTTAAAACGCCTGCTGCCGGGCCGGATGATGGACAAAATTTTACACGGTTGAGTTGAAGCGTCGTCGCTAACCCCCATGTAAATAACAAACCGATAAAAGAGAAGGCCGCATGTCCGTACAGAATATCGTCAATATCACTGAAGCAAACCTGCAACAGACCCTCGAACAGTCCATGACCAAACCGGTGCTGTTCTACTTCTGGTCTGAGCGTAGTCAACACTGTCTGCAGCTGACGCCGGTACTCGAAAGCCTTGCCGCGCAATACAATGGCCAGTTCATTCTCGCCAAACTGGATTGTGACGCTGAGCCTATGGTGGCGTCTCAGTTTGGCCTGCGCGCGATTCCTACCGTCTATCTGTTCCAGAATGGGCAACCTGTTGATGGCTTCCAGGGGCCACAGCCTGAAGAAGCGATCCGCGCCCTGCTGGATAAAGTCCTGCCGCGCGAGGAAGAGCTGAAGGCGCAGGAAGCCATGGGACTGATGCAGGAAGGCAAATACGACGAAGCGCTGCCGCTGCTCAAAGAGGCGTGGCAGCTGTCGAAACAGGACAGCCAGATTGGCCTGCTCCTTGCGGAAACGCAGATTGCCCTGCACCGTTCCGACGATGCGGAAGCTGTGCTGAAGACCATTCCACTGCAGGATCAGGATACCCGTTATCAGGGTCTGGTCGCGCAGATCGATCTGCTGAAACAGGCGGCGGACACGCCGGAGATCCAGCAGCTTCAACAGCAGGTTGCCGATAACCCGACCGATGCCGCGCTGGCAAGCCAGCTGGCGCTGCAGCTGCATCAGGTGGGACGTAACGAAGAAGCGCTGGCACTGCTGTTCAGCCATCTGCAAAACGATCTGGGTGCCGCCGACGGTCAGGCGCGGAAAATGTTCCAGGAGATCCTGGCCGCGCTGGGCACCGGCGATGCGCTGGCGTCGACGTACCGCCGTCAGCTGTACGCACTGCTCTACTGATGAACAGGCCCGGTGCCGCTAGCGCTCACCGGGCCTGCACAAGAGGCGGTCACCCCGCCTTTTTCAACTGCGTCACCACCAGCTGGTGGCGCGCGTTGTAGAACTTCCGATAGGTTAAATAGCAGGCAATGATGGTCGACAGGCTGGCCGTAGAGAGCAGCATAAAGGTCACCATGATCTGATATTTAATGGCTTTGACCGGATCGATACCGGCAAAAATCAGCCCCGACATCATTCCCGGCAGGCTAACCAGCCCAACCGTTTTTGCGGAATCCACCGTTGGGATCAGCGACGAGCGGATGCTGTCGCGGATCAGTACCGCCGAGGCCATTTTCGGTGTCGCCCCCAGACTTAATTTCTCCTGCAGCTTCTGTTGTTCACTGCTAAATCGCTGGCCGAGGTTGTTGTAACACAGTCCTACAGCCACCATAGCGTTCCCCGCAATCATCCCGGAAATAGGGATAACCTGCATCGGCGTAAACTCGATTGAGCCGGACACCACCAGCACCGCCAGCGTCAGCGCCGTCCCGGTTGTAATGGCGATAAACGATGAGACAAACGCCTTATCGATATACTTACTGCGTTTCTGCGCGTTCCACGCCGCGTTAAAGCAGATAAACAGCACCATCAGGAGCGTCAACACCGCGTGGTTGACGTTAAAAATATACTTCAGCACATAGCCGACAATAATGAGCTGGATAACCGCGCGGCAGATACTCCAGATAATATCTTTCTCCAGACCCAGCTTTTCCCGGTAGCTCACCACAATAGCGATCAGTACCAGCACCATCGAAAACGCCAGCGACGTATTCGTAATATTATGCTCACCCATGGTTTGCCTCCTGCATTTTCCCGCCCTGCGGCTCAAGCGTAATGACGTCATCCGCATGGGTAATTTCGTTCGAATCGTGCGTAACCCACAGCACGGCAATATTCTGCTCGCTTGCGTAACGATGAATAATCTCGTTAACGTTGCGTTTGTTCACCTCATCCAGCGCGCTGGTGATCTCGTCGAGTAACAATATCTTCGGCAAAAACTGCAGATTACGAATCAGCGAAACACGCTGCTTTTCGCCGCCCGATAATTCATTGATGGATTTAGTCAGCGTCTCTTTCGACAGGCCAAAGCGGGCCAGATCGGCGATAAATTTTTCTGGCTCCGGCGTTTTATGACGGATTTGCCACGGAAAGACCAGGTTGTCATAAACCGTGTCCCCAAACAGCGAAGGGGTTTGCACGCAGTAAGAGACCTGCTGGCGATAGCTTTCTGGCGACAGCGTCGCGATATCCTGCCCTTCAAACAGAATAGCGCCCTCAGTGGGGCTGAGCAGTGAAGCGACAATCTTTAATAACGTGCTTTTACCACAGCCTGACGGCCCTGTTATCAGTTTGAACTCACCCGGGGAAAGACAAAAATCGACATGCTGAAGGATCGTGGTATTTGCCACACGAAAACCGACATCCCTGACCTGCAAGAGCGTATTTTTATTGTTCATCATGCATCCTGTAACCACCTTTATTGCAACCATGCGTAGAATAATCCTTTCACGAACGCAGCGCGAATAGGGTGTATCGATGGCTGGAGTAAAGGTTTTACCGGTATTCGTCGCGCCCCCTTCTTTACAGGGGCGAATTTCAGTCCGATAGCCGATATACTGACTTATAACACACACGCAGTTCCCTTCGTCACAGCATGCAAAACAGGAGGTTTTTATGCTTATCGTTATACCTGTCCTTATTTTCGTTGCGCTGGTTATTGTCGGCGCTGGCGTCAAAATTGTCCCACAGGGGTATCAGTGGACCGTTGAACGCTTTGGCCGCTACACCAACACGCTCCAGCCGGGTTTAAGCCTGATTGTCCCTTTCATGGACAGGATTGGACGTAAAATCAATATGATGGAACAGGTGCTGGATATTCCTTCCCAGGAAGTGATCTCCAAGGATAACGCCAACGTCACCATTGATGCGGTCTGTTTTATTCAGGTTATTGATGCCCCAAAAGCGGCCTATGAAGTCAGCAATCTGGAGCTGGCTATCGTAAATCTGACGATGACCAACATTCGTACCGTGCTCGGTTCAATGGAGCTGGACGAGATGCTCTCTCAGCGCGACAGCATTAACACCCGCCTGCTGCACATTGTCGACGAGGCCACCAACCCGTGGGGGATCAAAGTTACCCGTATTGAGATCCGTGACGTGCGCCCACCGGCAGAGCTGATCGCCTCCATGAACGCGCAGATGAAAGCGGAACGGACCAAACGCGCCTACATTCTGGAAGCTGAAGGGGTGCGTCAGGCAGAGATCCTGAAAGCCGAAGGGGAAAAACAGTCGCAGATCCTGAAAGCGGAAGGTGAACGCCAGTCTGCCTTCTTACAGGCGGAAGCCCGTGAACGTTCTGCAGAAGCGGAAGCCCGCGCCACCCAGATGGTCTCTGAAGCAATTGCGGCAGGTGATATCCAGGCGGTGAACTACTTCGTTGCGCAAAAATACACTGACGCGCTGAAAGAGATTGGCTCCGCGAACAACAGCAAAGTGGTGATGATGCCGCTGGATGCCAGCAGCCTGATGGGCTCCATCGCCGGGATCACGGAACTTATCAAAGACAGCGGAAACGAGCGCAAAAAATGATTGAGCTAATCGTCGCACATCCTCATGCATTCTGGCTAAGCCTCGGTGGCTTATTGCTGGCCGCGGAGATGCTTGGCGGCAACGGTTACCTGCTCTGGAGCGGTGTTGCCGCTGTCATTACCGGGTTAGTGGTCTGGCTACTGCCCCTGGACTGGGCGTGGCAGGGGGCGTTATTTGCCGTGCTGACGCTGTTAGCCGCCTGGCTGTGGTGGCGCTGGCTTAACCGCCAGGTGACAGAGCAGAAACCGCTCGACGCTCACCTCAATCAGCGCGGGCAGCAGATTGTCGGCAAACGTTTTACGCTCGACACAGCGCTGGTTAACGGGCGCGGACATATGCGCGTGGGCGACAGTTCATGGCCCGTGGTGGCCGACGATGACCTCAGCGCCGGCACGCAGGTTGAGGTCATTGCGGTGGAAGGGATAACCCTGCGGGTTAAAGCCTGTCAGGCATGAGCCTTACGATGACAGCAGCCGGACAGATTATCGATAATCGGGCAGTCGGCGCTGTCATCCCCCGGACAGGATTCCGCCAGCGCCAGAAGCTGCTGACGCATCGCCTGTAACTCGGTAATGTGGCGTTCAATCTCAGCCACTTTCTCAAGCGTTCGTTTTTTCACGTCTGCGCTATGGCGCGCCGGATCGTTGAATAAGGTGACCAGCTCGCCGCACTCTTCAAGGTTAAATCCCACCTGCCGCGCCTGGCGCAGCAGCGTCAGTTCATCAAGATGCAGTTGCGTATAACTGCGGTAGCCATTTTCACTGCGCAGCGGCGGTGTCACCAGCCCCTTCTCTTCATAAAAACGGATCGCTTTGCTGGTCAATCCGGTTTTTTTCGCAACATCACTGATATTCACATTTCCCCCTTGACCTTCCCCTTGATGGAAGGTTTAACCTTCATAACAGTTAGCGAAAAGCGTTATGCCGGTCAACATCTGACCAGATCATTATACGGGAGTTTTGTTATGTCTCACACTATTGACCTGACACTGGACGGCCTCTCCTGCGGCCACTGTGTCAAACGCGTTAAAGAAAGTCTGGAACAGCGTCCTGATGTAGACAGCGCTGAAGTGACCCTTGATCACGCCGCCGTCACCGGTAGCGCCAGTGCGGATGCGCTGATTGATACGATCAAACAGGCTGGTTATGGGGCGGAGCTGAGCCACCCAAAGGCTAAACCGCTGGCAGAGTCATCATCCCCGTCGGAAGCACTGACAGCGGCCACTCCTGAGCTTCCGGTAGCTGATGATATTGATGACAGCCAACAGCTGCTGATCAACGGCATGAGCTGCGCCAGCTGCGTCTCCCGGGTACAAAATGCCTTGCAGGCTGTACCGGGTGTCGCGCAGGCACGGGTCAATCTTGCGGAGCGTACTGCGCTGGTGATGGGCAGTGCCTCCGCCGCAGATTTAGTGCAGGCCGTTGAAAAAGCGGGCTACGGCGCAGAGGCCATCGAAGATGACCTCAAACGTCGTGAACGCCAGCAGGAAACGGCCGTCGCCACCATGAAACGCTTCCGCTGGCAGGCCATCGTCGCGCTGCTGGTCGGGGTGCCGGTCATGGTGTGGGGTATGATCGGTGACAATATGATGGTCACCGACGATAACCGCACGCTGTGGCTGGTCATTGGGTTGATTACGCTTGCCGTGATGGTCTTCGCAGGCGGTCACTTCTACTCCAGCGCCTGGAAAAGCCTGAAAAATCGCACCGCGACGATGGACACCCTGGTCGCACTCGGCACGGGTGCGGCGTGGCTGTACTCCATGAGCGTCAACGTCTGGCCCCAGTGGTTCCCGATGGAAGCGCGTCATCTCTATTATGAAGCGAGCGCGATGATTATCGGCCTGATTAACCTCGGCCATATGCTTGAAGCGCGCGCCCGTCAGCGCTCCTCCAAAGCGCTGGAGCGCCTGCTGGATTTAACCCCACCGACCGCGCGCGTCGTGACGGATGCAGGTGAAAAAAATGTCCCATTGGCTGAAGTTCAACCCGGCATGACGCTGCGCCTGACCACCGGCGACCGCGTTCCCGTCGACGGTGAAATCACTCAGGGCGAAGCCTGGTTTGACGAAGCGATGCTGACAGGCGAACCCGTCCCGCAACAGAAAGCCCAGGGCGATGCCATTCATGCCGGTACGGTAGTGCAGGACGGTAGCGTGCTTTTCACCGCAAGTGCCGTCGGCAGCCATACCACGCTGTCACGCATTATTCGCATGGTGCGTCAGGCACAGAGCAGTAAGCCGGAAATTGGTCAGCTGGCCGATAAAATCTCCGCCATTTTTGTGCCGGTCGTGGTCGGTATCGCGCTGCTGAGCGCGGCTATCTGGTATGTCTTCGGCCCGGCACCGCAAATTGTTTATACCCTGGTGATTGCCACGACGGTGCTGATCATTGCCTGTCCTTGCGCGCTCGGTCTTGCCACGCCAATGTCGATCATCTCAGGCGTAGGCCGTGCCGCTGAATTTGGTGTGCTGGTACGGGATGCCGATGCGTTGCAGCGGGCGAGCACGCTGGACACGCTGGTGTTTGATAAAACCGGCACGCTGACGGAAGGGAAACCGCAGGTAGTGGCCGTGATAACCGCAGGCATCACGCAGGATAACGCGCTGCGTCTCGCCGCGGCGCTTGAACAAGGCTCTAGCCACCCGCTGGCCCACGCCATTATTGAGAAAGCCGGAAATGCCAGCCTGCCGCAGGTGAGCAATTTCCGTACCCTGCGCGGTTTAGGCGTCAGCGGTACCGCCGAAGGGCACACGCTGCTGCTGGGGAATCAGGCACTGCTGAAGGAGCATGGCGTTGAGACTTCAGCCCTGGAACAAGACCTGAAAGATCAAGCCTCTCAGGGCGCAACCCCGGTTCTGCTTGCCGTTGATGGCAAGGCCGCGGCGCTGCTGGCAATTCGCGATCCGCTACGCCAGGACAGCGTGCAGGCGTTGCAACGCCTGCATCGTGCGGGCTATCGCCTGGTGATGTTGACCGGGGATAATCCTGTGACGGCGAACGCCATCGCCCGGGAAGCTGGGATTGACGAGGTCATTGCCGGGGTGTTACCTGACGGCAAAGCAGACGCCATCAAGACGCTGCAAAGCCAGGGTCGCCAGGTGGCGATGGTCGGTGACGGGATTAACGATGCGCCGGCGCTGGCACAGGCGGAAGTGGGTATTGCGATGGGGGGCGGTAGCGATGTCGCCATTGAGACGGCCGCCATCACCCTGATGCGTCACAGCCTGATGGGCGTTGCGGACGCGCTGGCGATTTCAAAAGCCACCTTGCGCAACATGAAGCAGAACCTGCTGGGTGCCTTCGTCTACAACTCGCTCGGTATCCCGATTGCTGCCGGTATTTTGTGGCCGCTGACCGGCACGCTGCTGAACCCGGTTGTCGCGGGTGCGGCGATGGCGCTCTCGTCCATTACCGTGGTGAGCAACGCAAACCGGTTGTTGCGGTTTAAACCGAAAGATTGAACCTTCTTCTCCTACGCGCTAGCATGAACCTTTCCGTTTATGGAGCGCGTATGAGTCTGTTTAATCGTATAAAAACATCGTTTCGCGCCCTCTTCCCCCGCCGTTATGCCTGGCCCGGCATGGATATCTCGCTTCCCGGCGGGCAGCACCTTCACCTGGTGGGCAGCATCCATATGGGCACGCAGGATATGTCCCCGCTGCCAGCCGGTCTGATGAAACTGCTGAAGAGCGCCGATGCGCTGGTCGTTGAAGCGGATATTTCGGGCCAGACGTCGCCGTTTGCCGGCCTCGAAAACGATCTCCCCCTGGCTGAACGTCTGAACGACACGCAGTTCGCTGAACTGACGCGCGTCGCAGATGAGACGGGGGTGTCGCTCTCCATGCTGGACACACTGCCGCTGTGGCAAATCGCGATGGTCCTGCAGGCGACCCAGGCGCAGCGTCTGGGGCTACGCGGGGATTACGGTATTGATTACCAGCTGTTGAATGCCGCGAGAGCACGCCATTTGTCAGTCATTGAGCTCGAAGGCACGGACAGCCAGATAGCCCTGCTGCGCCAGCTTCCTGATGATGGGCTGATGCTGCTGGATGATACCCTGACCCACTGGCACACCAACGCGCGTCTGTTGCAAACGATGATCGGCTGGTGGCTGAATGCGCCGCCCACGGACGGTAAACTGGCGCTGCCGTCGACGTTCAGTGAATCGTTGTATGATGTGCTGATGAACGAGCGCAACAAAGCCTGGCAGCAGACGTTACATGCGTTGCCTGCGGGGCGTTACGTGGTCGCTGTCGGGGCGTTACATTTGTACGGAGAAGGGAATTTGCCGTCACTGCTGAAATAAAAAAATGGCCAATATTTCTATTGGCCCGTCAAAGAGGAATTTCATCGTTTTTATTATGCCGAAGGAGACCTTCGGTTGAGCCGATTGTCGCTCAAAGTGACCATCACTGCCAATACTATTGCGCAAGATGGTGCTATTTTTTAGACAAACGTCAGGCGTATGCTGTCAGCATGAATTGTCTGTCGTAAGAAGGATAGCTATGACTCCCGCCGTTAAATTACTCGAAAAAAACAACATTCCCTTTCGGATCCACACCTACGATCACGATCCCAGCGAAACGAATTTTGGTGATGAAGTGGTGCGCAAACTGGGGCTCAACGCCGATCGGGTTTATAAGACGCTGCTGGTGGCGGTGAACGGTGATATGAAACACCTCGCCGTCGCGGTAACGCCCGTTGCCGGGCAGCTGGATCTCAAGAAAGTGGCCAAAGCGCTGGGGGCAAAGAAGGTGGATATGGCCGATCCGATGGTTGCGCAACGCACTACCGGCTACCTTGTCGGCGGTATTAGCCCGCTCGGGCAGAAAAAACGCCTGCCGACGCTGATTGATGCCCCTTCGCAGACCTTCGACACTATTTATATTTCCGGCGGCAAACGCGGGCTGGATATTGAACTGTCCGCAGGCGATCTGGCGAAAATACTGGACGCGACATTTGCGGATATTGCGCGACGGGATTGAGGAATTGGCCCGGAGGCACTGTGCTTACCGGGCCGACGATTCTCATACAGGCCGGGTCAGGCGTAGCCGCCCCCCGGCACAAAACCGCACTACTGCCAGCTCACCTCGCCTTTCGGCTCGTAGGTATTCACGTCGATCGGTGAATTCTGCTCGATAAACTGCTTCAGCACTTCCGCATCGATAAACCCGGTATTCACATAGCCCGGTTTATTGTCGATATGCGGATAACCATCACCACCGGTGGCGTTAAAGCTTAATGTTGCCATGCGGTAGGTTTTGGCAGGGTCGACCGGCTCGCCTTTGATTTTGAGGTCGTTGAGCTTGCCGTCCTTCGCCACAAAGCTGACGTTGGCAAACTGCGGATAAGCGCCGGAGTCCGGCTTCATCTGCGCCACGGCGGCGAGATAGTCAATCACCTCTTTACCGCTCATGTCGACATACACCACGATGTTACCGAACGGCTGAACCTTCAGCACATCTTTATAGGTGATGTTTCCGCCTTCGATGGAGTCGCGGATGCCGCCGCCGCTCATCACGCCAAAATCGGCATTTGTGCGCGCCATTTGTGCCGCCAGCACCAGATGCCCCATATTGGTCTGCACAAAGCGAACTTTGCTGCGGTCCCCTTCCAGACGACCATTCAGCGTACCAATCTTCACGTCCAGTTGCGCCTTGCCTTTATTCTGGAAGGGCGTCAGCAGGGAGAGCATCTGCGCGTTCTCGGCAATTTCCGGGGTGTAGAGTACGCGTTCACTCTTCCCGTCAGGGTAAGTCACTTTCTTCTTCAGGTTGACCGGAATGAGCTGATAGTGCACCAGCTTCATCTCGCCGTTACGGAACTCAAAGTCCGCACGCCCCACGTATTTACCCCATTCGTGCGCCTGCACAATCCAGATACCGTTCTGACGGTCCGGAGCACACGGCGTGCCTGGCACGTAGTCGACCTGCTTTTTATTCTCTGACGCCATGCAGACCGGGTCTTGTGAATGACCGCCCACAATCATCGCCAGCGAGCCTGCAGGCAGGCTGCGAGCCATCTCCACGTCACCCGGCGCATTCGAGCCGTGCTCACCGTTGTCGTAGTGGCCCATATGGGTGGTGGCAATAATGACATCCGGCTTTTCGTTCTGCTGCAATTCCTGAATGACCAGCTTCGCTTCGTCTGCCGGTTTACGGAATTCGATATCGGTAAAGAACTCAGGGTTGCCGATTTTCGCCGTATCGTCGGTGGTTAACCCGATGACCGCAATTTTCAGATCCTGACGCTTAAACAGCGCCCAGGGTTTGAACAGTCGCTCGCCTGTGCTTTTCTGGTAGATGTTGGCAGAGAGGAACGGAAATTTTGCCCATTTTTCCTGCTGACGCAGCACCGTCAGCGGGTTATCGAATTCATGGTTACCGACGGCCATCGCATCATAGCCAATAAGATTCATGCCGCGGAAATCAGGCTCCGCATCCTGTAAATCAGATTCCGGCACGCCGGTATTGATATCGCCCCCCGACAGCAGCAGTACGCTGCCCCCCTGGGCTGCCACCTCTTTACGAATGCCATCCACCAGCGTTTTTTGTGCCGACAGACCGTATTCGCCGTATTCACTGCGCCAGAAATGGCCGTGGTGATCGTTGGTATGCAGAATGGTGATTTTATAGGTTTTATCTTTTTCATAGGCCTGCACGGGCAGGCTAACCAGACCCCAGGCGGCGATCAGCGCCAGCGCGACGCTCCGCTTCATTAACTTCATCTTCTCTCTCCCTGACCAATAGACAAAGGCAAAAATTACAGTGACTAATAAGAATAGACAAATAAGTTTTCAGAATTGCGACTTTATTCAAATGTCACTGCCGGGTATGTTAGTTGGATAATAATTACACCCTGCATTTCTAATAACAAAAGACGTGGTATTCATCTCTATGGCAATCAGTGAATCAACCCAGCCCGTGTCTGGCGCTCCGGCGTCGCGCACCTCGTTTAAAGTGTTAGGCGCAATCAGTCTTTCACATCTGCTCAACGACATGATCCAGTCGTTGATTCTCGCGATCTACCCGCTGCTGCAGTCCGAGTTTTCGTTAACGTTCGTGCAGATCGGGATGATCACCCTGACCTTCCAGCTGGCCTCCTCGCTTCTGCAACCGGTCGTGGGCTACTGGACGGATAAATATCCCATGCCGTGGTCGCTACCGATTGGCATGTGTTTTACCTTGAGCGGGCTGGTGCTGCTGGCAATGGCAGGCAGCTTTGAAGCAGTGCTGATTGCCGCCGCGCTGGTGGGCACGGGGTCGTCGGTCTTTCACCCGGAGTCCTCACGCGTGGCGCGCATGGCCTCCGGGGGCCGTCACGGGCTGGCGCAATCGCTCTTTCAGGTGGGCGGTAACTTTGGCAGCTCCCTCGGCCCACTGCTGGCAGCGGTGATCATCGCTCCGTACGGCAAGGGTAACGTGGCGTGGTTTGTGCTGGCAGCCTTGCTGGCGATTATCGTACTGATTCAGATCAGCCGCTGGTATGCCGCACAGCATCGCGTGAACAAAGGTAAGCCTAAAGCGAAGGTTATCAATCCCCTTCCTCGCGATAAGGTCATTCTGGCCGTCTCCGTGCTTCTGGTGCTGATTTTTTCGAAATACTTCTATATGGCGAGCATCAGCAGCTATTACACCTTTTACCTGATGCAAAAATTCGGATTATCGGTCCAAAACGCCCAGCTTCACCTGTTTGCCTTCCTGTTTGCGGTGGCTGCAGGGACGGTTATCGGCGGGCCTGTGGGCGATAAAATCGGACGTAAATACGTCATTTGGGGCTCTATCCTCGGCGTGGCCCCGTTTACCCTTATTTTGCCGTATGCAAGCCTGGAGTGGACGGGGATTTTGACCGTGATTATTGGGTTTATCCTCGCCTCGGCGTTTTCCGCCATCCTTGTTTACGCGCAAGAGCTGCTGCCAGGCCGTATCGGTATGGTTTCCGGGCTCTTTTTCGGTTTTGCTTTCGGCATGGGCGGCCTTGGTGCGGCAGTGCTGGGCATGATTGCCGACCACACCAGTATCTTCCTGGTCTATAAAATCTGTGCTTTCCTGCCGCTTCTGGGGATGTTGACCATATTCCTGCCTGATAACCGCCATAAAGCGTAATATAACGGTCGCTAAAGTTTTACTTTGGCGACCTGACACCCTGATGCCATAAGGGTTTCTTCTCCATCCCCCTGCCTAATTTATCAAAATGCGCTTTTTTACACGCATATTGCTGTTTTATTCAAACTTCAACAATTATTCATAAACATAACGGCAAAAATTGTCATAAACTATTACTCGGTTTTTGGTTTTTTAACCAAATGGAACACCCACAACGAAAGGAGACGGAATGCATCACGCCACACCGCTTATCACCACCATTGTTGGTGGACTTGTGCTCGCTTTTATCCTCGGCATGATTGCCAATAAACTGCGTATTTCGCCTCTGGTGGGCTATTTGTTAGCGGGTGTGCTGGCGGGTCCCTTTACGCCAGGTTTCGTGGCGGATACCAAACTGGCGCCCGAACTGGCGGAATTAGGCGTGATTCTGCTGATGTTTGGCGTGGGTCTGCATTTCTCACTGAAGGATCTGATGGCGGTAAAGTCGATCGCCATACCGGGAGCGATCGCACAGATAGCCGTAGCGACGCTGCTGGGAATGGCGCTTTCGACAGTGCTTGGCTGGTCGCTGATGACCGGTATCGTCTTTGGGCTGTGTCTTTCAACCGCCAGTACCGTCGTACTGCTGCGCGCGCTTGAGGAGAGGCAGCTTATCGACAGCCAGCGCGGACAAATCGCGATAGGCTGGCTGATTGTGGAAGACCTGGTGATGGTGCTGACGCTGGTGTTGCTGCCTGCCGTCGCCGGTATGATGGAAAAAGAGAGCGTCGGCTTTGCGACGCTGGCGCTGGACATGAGCATCACCATCGGGAAAGTGGTGGCGTTTATCACCATTATGATGCTGGTGGGCCGCCGTCTGGTGCCGTGGATCCTGTCCCGCAGCGCGGCCACCGGCTCCCGTGAGTTGTTTACCCTGTCTGTCCTTGCCCTGGCGCTGGGGATTGCCTTTGGGGCCGTTGAACTGTTCGACGTCTCCTTTGCACTGGGCGCGTTCTTCGCCGGGATGGTGCTGAACGAATCCGAGCTGAGCCACCGTGCGGCGCACGATACGCTGCCGCTGCGCGACGCCTTCGCCGTCCTGTTCTTTGTCTCCGTCGGGATGCTGTTTGATCCGATGGTTCTGGTTCAGCAACCGCTGGCCGTGATGGGCACCCTGGCGATTATTATTTTTGGTAAGTCGGTTGCCGCCTTCTTCCTGGTACGGATGTTTGGCCACTCGCCGCGTACCGCTCTGACCATCGCCGCCAGCCTGGCGCAGATTGGTGAGTTCGCCTTTATTCTGGCAGGCCTGGGTATGGCGCTGAATCTGCTGCCGCAGGCCGGGCAAAACCTGGTCCTCGCCGGAGCGATCCTCTCCATCATGCTGAACCCGGTCCTGTTTGCGTTGCTGGAAAAATACCTCGATAAAACCGAAACGCTGGAAGAGCAGACGCTGGAAGAAGCTATCGAAGAAGAGAAGCAGATCCCGGTGGATATTTGCAATCATGCCCTGCTGGTCGGCTTTGGCCGCGTAGGAAGCCTGCTCGGTGAGAAGCTGATGGCGCAGGGGATCCCGCTGGTGGTGATTGAAACATCACGTACCCGCGTCGACGAGCTGCGCGAGCGCGGCGTTCGCGCGGTGTTGGGCAATGCGGCAAACGAAGAGATCATGAATCTCGCGCATCTGGACTGCGCGCGCTGGTTGCTGCTGACCATTCCAAACGGCTATGAAGCGGGTGAAATTGTGGCGTCCGCACGTGAAAAATGCCCGAATATTGAGATCATTGCCCGTGCCCATTATGACGATGAGGTGGAGTACATTACCGAACGGGGTGCGGATCAGGTGGTGATGGGTGAACGCGAAATTGCAAAAGCGATGCTGACGCTGTTAACGAAACCGCCGGTTGACGAGGTGGTGACGGGGTAAGCGTGCCTCCTGCAGCCCTTTACTGACCCTCTCCCACCGGGAGAGGGTACAAACACGAATACGGCAACCGCAAGGTTGCCGTTTTGCCTTTATCGGTCCCAGTAGGCTTCTTCGAGGCTATCTTCCCTTTCCGGCAGACCGCGGGTTAAGCGCGGCGAGTGCTGGTTCAGCACCTGATAACTCACGCGGTTCGCGTACTTACACACCTGCGCCAGCGACGAATAGGTCAGCCAGTTGAATTTGTGCTTGCTGGAATTCGGGACGTTGGTTTTATGGTAGGCATTCGCAGTGATGTCATGCAGCAGCGCCGCCAGTGCGCCATCTCCCGCGCCATTGGTGTTCATGATCTTTTCTGGCCCGCCCATATACGGCGCGATGTGGGAGTAAATACGCAGCGGGTTTTCGCAATCTTTATGGCGAATCGCGCGGCTGAACTCGTACTGGTTAAACTCGGCAATGGCGCCTGGCAGCAGTGGATGCTGCGTTTTGCGTTTGCTCTCTTCTTCCGTGAAGCCTGCCATATACAGCCCTACCGGTCCGGCCGTGCAGAGCACCAGATCGACCCAGTCGAGCGCTTTATCGGAGGCCAGCAGCGGATCGCTCTCGCCGGTCAATGCTTCAGCCTCTTCTTCGTTCATCGCCAGAATCGAGACGTGTTCCTTCAGGAAGGCCTGCCACCACTCGGGGTTGTCGGCTATCACGAATTTGGTGCCCAGCGTCAGAACGACCGGCACATTGTATTTCTTCGCGTACTCAATCGCTTTCATGGTGGCTTCCGGCATCGGCTCACCGGGTTTACAGCGCACCAGATACGACGTCAGCACCAGTGCAGACGCGCCCGCTATCACCGCTTCCGGAATGCTCTCTGCACGCAGCTTATTCATGTGGCCGGGGCTGATGGCAAAGGTACGTTCGCCGGAATCGCTGATCAGCGTGAAGCAGCGGCCAATCGGCCCGTCAACGCCCTGAAGGTAGTTCAGATCGGTGCGGCTGGAGGTATTGCACAGGTAACGGTAGGCGTAGCCACCAATTTCGATGTTGCTGCACATGACGCCCAATAACACAGAGCGGTCGTCGGCAAGCACCGAGTAGTTGTGCATGGTGTTGCCGATAGTGCCACCGGCAAACTGATGGGTGATCAGGTTTTCGCGCGTCAGCTCCTGATACAGGGCTTCGGCAACATCGTCCTCAATCACCAGCGAGTGACCGGCGCTCAGACCGTAACGAGCGACAAACGCATCATCCACTTTAGCTTCAATGTCCACCAGCGTCTGATCGATACCGACGACCCATGCGGCGCTGGTTTCATTTTCCGGCTGGATTTGCTGCAGGAGCGGATCGCGGGCATCAACGGGAAAGTAGTGTTTAGATTTGCGTTTACCGGGAAATTTCATGGGTCTGAACTGTGCAAGGATTATGGGCCGGGAATGGTAGCACAAACCCGGCCCATAGTGCGATCAGCGGCTGTTTGTCACCAGTGACACCATCATCTCGATATGCTCAGGCGAGTCGTTAAGGGCCGGAATATATTCGTATTTCGTTCCGCCCGCCTCGAGGAAGAACTCTCTGTTCTGCACGGCAATCTCTTCCAGCGTTTCCAGACAGTCGGCGGAGAAACCGGGTGACATCACCTGAATATGTTTCACGCCCTTCTCACCGAGCATTTTGAGGGTTTCGTCGGTATAAGGCGTTAACCACGGCTCGCGGCCAAAACGCGACTGGAAGGTCATCATCACTTTCTCTGGCGGCAGGCCGAGGGCTGAGACCAGCTCACGGGTAGTATCGCGGCAGCGCTGCGGGTAATCATCCCCTTCATTGGCGAAGCGCTGCGGGATCCCGTGATAGGAGAGCAACAGCAGATCCGGCTCGCCATGTTTTTCAAACGACGCGCGCGCGCTACTGGCAAGCGCTTTAATATAGCGTTCGTTATCGGCGTAATCGCGAATAAAGGTCACGCCAGGAATACGGCGGCGGGTCGCCAGAATACGTGCCAGCTCATCCCAGACGGCGGCAACCGTCGAGCAGGAGTACTGCGGATAAAGGGCGAGAACCACAATGTGGTCGACGCCCTGCGCCAGCAGCGAGTCGACCGCGCTTTCCAGTGACGGTTTACCGTAGCTCATGCCCAGCGCGACGGGCATATCCGGCAGGCGGGCGGCCAGCGCTTTTTCCTGCCGACGGCTATACACCATCAGCGGTGAGCCCTCTTCCATCCAGACGGACTGATAAAGCTTTGCTACACGTGGGGCACGAATCGGCAGAATGACGCCACGCAGCAGCGGCCACCACAACAGTCTTGGGGTATCCACGACGCGCGTGTCGCTTAAAAATTGTCGCAGGTAGCGTTTTACCGCTTCTGATGTCGGTGCATCTGGTGTACCCAGATTGGCAAGCAGGATGCCGGTTTTCGCCTGACTCATTCACGCCTCTTAACCATTTGAATGGTTTTCAATTGTAGCGGAAAAGCGTTTAAACGAAACCCATTGCTGCAATAGGTAAGATGAGAATTTTTCTCACCCGGAGAGCCCGGGTGAGAGAGGTGCAATTAGCCGAGGATTTTTTCCAGCTCTGCACGAACGTCAGCAACGGCTTTGGTGCCGTCAACTTTCGCGTATTTGGTGTTACCCGCCTGCGCTTCTTTGGTGTAATAACCGATCAGCGGAGCGGTCATCTGATGGTATTCCACCAGACGTTTACGCACGGTCTCTTCCTGATCGTCTTTACGGGTGGTCAGCTCTTCACCGGTAACGTCATCTTTACCTTCAACCTTAGGCGGGTTGAATTTGATGTGGTAAACGCGGCCAGAGGCAGCGTGTACGCGACGACCAACAATACGGTCAACGATCAGCTCGTCCGGCACGTCGAACTCGAGCACGTAGTCCACGTTGATGCCCGCTTCTTTCATGGCATCAGCCTGAGGAATGGTACGTGGGAAGCCGTCCAGCAGGAAACCGTTACGGCAGTCTTCCTGAGCAATGCGCTCTTTGACCAGAGCGATAACCAGCTCGTCGGTCACCAGCTTGCCTGCGTCCATGATGTCTTTCGCTTGTTTACCCAGCTCGGAGCCAGATTTAACAGCGGCGCGCAGCATATCACCGGTGGAGATTTGCGGAATACCGTATTTCTCCATGATGAACTGAGCCTGAGTTCCTTTACCCGCGCCCGGAGCGCCAAGCAGAATAATACGCATTGCGAAAATCCCCTCAAAAGTCGATTCAATTTTTCAAAAGCGCTAAACAATACCACCAGAACGGATATGGCTCAAGGAAGGCAGGCGGGCTGAAACGGTTAATGAAGGGAGATTAACGGGAAGGAGCGGTCTGGTGCCCTCCCCCGGTCCTCTCCCACAGGAGAGGGAGAAGACCAGGGTGAGGCGGGTCAATTACGCCAGCAGCAGCGCATTCACACGTTTAATGAACAGGTTAGGATCTTCCAGCGTGCCGCGCTCGGCCAGCAGAGACTGATCCAGCAGAAGCTCAACCCACTCGGCGAAGCGTGCTTCGTCCTGCGTATCCGCCGCGCGTTTCACCAGCGGATGATCCGGGTTCAGCTCGAAGATATACTTCACTTCTGGCATCGCCTGGCCCGCCGCGGCGAACAGTTTCGCCATCTGGGTGCTCATTTCATCCGCATCCGTGGTGACAATGGCCGGGGTATCAGTCAGACGGTGAGTGAAACGCACCTCTTTCACGCGATCGCCCAGCAGCGTTTTCACGCGCTCAACGAAAGGCTCCAGCGCCTTCTCCGCTTCTTTCGCGCTTTCGTCCACTTCATCGGCCAGCTTATCGATCGACTCATCGGCTTTGGCGACGGACTGGAACGCCTTACCGTCGAACTCGGTCAGGTAGTTCATCATCCACTCGTCGATGCGGTCAGACAGCAGCAGTACTTCGATGCCTTTCTTACGCAGCAGCTCGAGGTGTGGGCTGCTCTTCGCCGCGGCGTAGCTGTCGGCGGTGATGTAGTAGATCTTCTCCTGCCCTTCTTTCATGCGGGAGACGTACTCTTCCAGCGACACGGTCTGCGCAGAGGAGTCGGTGTGAGTGGAAGCGAAACGCAGCAGTTTAGCAATGGCTTCTACGTTGGATGTATCTTCCGCAGGGCCCTCTTTCAGCACCAGACCGAACTGTTTCCAGAAAGTCTGGTATTTTTCTGCATCGTCTTTCGCCAGTTTTTCCAGCATCTGCAGCGCACGTTTGGTCAGTGCATTACGCAGGTTGCGGGTGACGGTGCTGTCCTGCAGAATTTCACGGGAGACGTTCAGCGGCAGATCGTTGGAGTCAATTAGACCACGCACAAAGCGCAGGTAGTTCGGCATGAACTGCTCGGCGTCATCCATGATAAACACGCGCTGGACGTACAGCTTCAGACCGTGCTTGTGATCGCGGTTCCACATATCCCACGGCGCCTGAGACGGGATATACAGCAGGCTGGTGTACTCCTGCTTACCTTCCACACGGTTGTGGCTCCAGGTGAGTGGATCGGTAAAGTCGTGGGCGATGTGTTTGTAGAATTCGTTGTATTCGTCGTCTTTAATTTCAGATTTATTGCGCGTCCACAGCGCCTGCGCTTTGTTGATTTTCTCCCAGGACACCACGGTTTCACCGTCTTTCTCTTCCTGTTTTTCAATCTCAACCGGCAGGGCAATATGGTCGGAGTATTTGCTGATGATGGAGCGCACGCGCCAGTCATTCAGGAAATCATCTTCGCCTTCACGCAGGTGAAGGGTGATTTCGGTACCGCGGTCCGCTTTAGTGATGTCATCAACGGTGTATTCGCCTTCGCCTTTAGATTCCCAGAAGACGCCGTGATCCGCACTGTCGCCTGCTGCACGGGTACGTACGGTAACTTTGTCCGCAACGATGAACGCCGAGTAGAAGCCCACACCGAACTGGCCGATCAGCTGGCTGTCTTTCGCCTGATCGGAGCCCATTGATTCGAGGAACGCTTTGGTACCGGATTTAGCAATGGTCCCGAGATGGTCGATGACCTCGTCGCGGTTCATACCAATGCCGTTATCGGCGATAGTCAGGGTACGGTTCTCTTTATCGAAAGAGACGCGCACGCGCAGCTCTCCGTCGCCTTCGTACAGATCCGGGTTAGACAGGGCGCGGAAGCGCAGCTTGTCCGCCGCATCGGAGGCGTTGGAAATCAGCTCACGCAGGAAGATTTCTTTGTTGGAATACAGGGAATGGATCATCAGGTGCAGAAGCTGTTTTACTTCTGACTGGAAACCACGGGTTTCTTGTCCTTTCATCTATGTCGACCTCAACAATGCCATTTAATGGGGTTTTAAAACGTTGAGGGAGAGATGGGGATACGAGGGGAGAATTTCAAGCGGAGGCCGCGATTGCAGCCTCCGTTTGGTCAGAAAATAATCTTGTGACGTCCAGCCAGAGAGTGGGACAGCGTGGTGCCGTCCACCATCTCCAGCTCACCGCCCACTGGCACGCCGTGAGCGATGCGGCTGGCGTCAACGCCATACTGTGCGCACAATTCGGCGATGTAGTTAGCCGTAGCTTCCCCTTCCACCGTTGGGTTGGTGGCGAGGATCACCTCTTTGATCGTTTCGGACTCAAGACGCTGTTCAAGGCGATCGAGACCGATATCGTCCGGGCCAATACCGTCCAGCGGGGAGAGATGCCCCATCAGCACAAAATAGCGGCCAGAAAACTGCCCGGTCTGTTCGATGGCGTAGATGTCCGCCGGACTCTCCACCACGCAAATCTGACCGTTTTCCTGACGACGCGGATTAGTGCAGATGTTACACACGTCCTGCTCGGTAAAGGTACGGCAATCCGCACAGTGACCAATTTCTGACATGGCACGGGTCAAAGCCTGCGCCAGGCGCATCCCGCCGCTGCGGTCGCGCTGCAATAGCGTAAACGCCATGCGCTGCGCCGACTTCGGGCCGACACCCGGCAGACAGCGCAGTGCTTCCATTAACTGCGTGAGCAGCGGACTGGTTTGCATCAGAATGGCATCTTGAAGCCAGGCGGCAGTTGCATACCGCTGGAAACAGAGGCCATTTTCTCTTTCTGAGTTTCATCGATACGGCGCGCAGCATCGTTAAACGCGGCTGCAACCAGATCTTCCAGCATGTCTTTGTCGTCTTCGAGCAGGCTTGGGTCGATTTCAACGCGACGGCAGTTATGCGCACCGTTGATGGTCACCTTGACCAGACCGGCACCGGATTCACCCGTGACTTCCAGCTGAGCGATCTCTTCCTGCATCTTCTGCATTTTTTCCTGCATCTGCTGAGCCTGCTTCATCAGGCCACCCAGACCGCCTTTTCCACCAAACATAGGCTTCTCTCTTCTTTCACGTTTAAGGATTACAACCGTAAGTCAGACTCACGATCAAATGGGGCGAATACTCTCTTCATCCAGATCGGCGTCGAAGAACCGGCGCAGAGTCTGGATATTGTTATCCGCGATAATCGACTCGCGCGCCTGCGCGAGCTTCTCTTCATAAATCGCCTGACGCCATTCCAGTGGCGTTCGCACCGCCGGATTATCATCTTCAATGATAGTCAATTCAACCGGTGCACCGTGTAATGCGGTGAGCGCCTCGGCCAGCGCTTTTTGCGCGCCAGGGGAATTCAGGTGCCGCTGACCCGGTCGCAGGTGTAAACGTACCTGATGACCGTCCTGCTCTTTCCAGGCATTCAGCGCGACCTGCTCAACCAGCTTCGGCAACTGCAGTTTACTGACCTCTGCGGCCCACGCGTCACGCTCAATAGACTCTTCGGCAAGTTTCGCGGAAAGCTCAGGTGTTTTTTCATGCTCCAGCGCCTTTTTTAGCGCTTTCGGTGTGGCAACTTCTTCTTTCACCTCTTCAACGAGGGTTGTTGCCTTCCAGCGGTAAGCCTCTTCTTTCACCGGGGCTTTTTGCTCGAGCGCGGACGGTGCAGGGCGCGACTGAACGCGCTCCGTAACCGAAGCCAGTCGTTCAAGCGCGGCGTTGTTCACCGGCCGCGCTCTTCCTGGCGCTGCCGGTTCACTCTTTTTTGGTTTGGTTGCTCCCTGAGCACGTTGCAACTGGCTTCGTGCGGCAAGCACCGAACTGGTGGCCTCCGGCAGCGGTACGTTCTGCTGCGGGGGAGCCGTCGGCTGCGGTGGCACCTGCTGAGGCGACATCACCGCAGTGGGGGCGACCGGAGCAAAAGACTGTCGGGGCACTTCCGGCTCCGGCAGAGGCATGCGCGGATGGAACGCCAGCGCACGCAGCAGGGTCATTTCAACGCCCATCCGGGGATCCGGCGCAAACGGCAGCTCTTTGCGGCCAATCAGCAGCGTCTGGTAATAAAGCTGCACGTCAGCCGGTGGGACGGTGCGCGCAAGTTCACGCATCCGGTGTTCAATAACCGCCATATCGGCACCGATGGCGGACGGAGAAAGCTGCAGCATCGCCACGCGGTGCAGCAGACTCAGCATCTCAACCAACAGCGCTTCCCATTCAATGCCCCGGGCAGCTGCGGCGTTCACCAGCGACATGACGCGTTCACCGTTGGCGGAAATCATCGCTTCGATGAGAGAAAGCGCCTGATCGTCATCCAGCGTGCCGAGCATGGTGCTGACCGCGTCGGTCGAGAGTTTACCGTCACCGCTGGCAATCGCCTGGTCGGTGAGACTTAAGGCATCACGAAGGCTGCCGTCTGCCGCGCGGGCCAGCAGCTGCAGGGCGCGCGGTTCGTGGACAATCTTCTCTTCATCAAGAATATGTTCAAGCTGAGCGCGGATCTGCTCGACGTCCAGCGCCTTCAGATGGAACTGCAGGCAGCGCGACAAAATAGTGACCGGCAGCTTTTGCGGATCGGTGGTCGCCAGCAGGAATTTCACATGCGCGGGCGGCTCTTCCAGCGTTTTCAGCAGGGCGTTGAAACTGTGGCGTGACAGCATGTGCACTTCATCGATCAGGTAGACCTTGAAGCGGCCACGCGCCGGCGCGTACTGCACGTTGTCGAGCAGATCGCGGGTATCTTCCACTTTCGTGCGCGAGGCGGCGTCGATCTCAATCAGATCGACAAAGCGCCCCTGCTCAATTTCACGGCAGTTGTCACACACGCCGCACGGCGTGGCGGTGATCCCGGTTTCGCAGTTCAGACCTTTTGCCAGCAAACGGGCAATAGAGGTCTTACCGACGCCGCGGGTGCCGGAGAAAAGATAAGCGTGATGGATGCGACCTAGCGACAAGCCGTTCGCCAGGGCCGTCAGCACATGCTCCTGACCGACAACGTCAGCAAAGGTTTGTGGTCGCCATTTACGGGCTAACACCTGATAACTCATGGGCAGGCTCTGCAACGCTGGAAGGTGAATTTATGGAGGGGAATGCTATCACAACCTCACCCATTGAGCGAGGTTGTGAAAACCGGGATTAATGACCCGGGAAAGGCACCAGGCTGTAGCTGGTAATGCCCTGTTTTTCCAGGCGCTGTTCGCCACCCAGGTCAAACAGGTTAATGATGAATGCCGCGTCGGTCACTTCACCACCCAGACGACGGATCAGCTTCACGGTCGCTTCAATCGTGCCGCCGGTCGCCAGCAGATCGTCAACCACCAGCACTTTATCGCCAGGCTTGATCGCATCAACGTGGATTTCCAGCTGATCGGTGCCGTACTCCAGTTCGTAGCTCTCTGCGATGGTTTCACGCGGCAGTTTGCGCGGTTTACGCACCGGCACAAAGCCAACACCCATTGCCAGCGCGACCGGCGCGCCAAACAGGAATCCACGGGCTTCGGTACCCACTACTTTGGTGATCCCGGCGTTTTTATAACGCTCGACCAGCAGTTCAATGCTGAGCGCGTACGCTTTCGGGTCTTCCAGCAAGCTGGTGACATCACGGAAAAGAATGCCAGGCTTTGGATAGTCCTGGATACTTTTGATGCTGTTTTTCAGATATTCAAGCTGCTGTGCAGTTGCGGTCATCGGTTTGTGCCTAAATGAAACAGTGTTACTCACAGCGCGCAACGAGTCGGCCAGGGTAACAATTGTTTAACCTTTGACCAGGCGCAGCTGTGCTCGAAAACGGTCGAATTTACTGGCTGCGCGCAATAATTGCAACAGCCATTATAAGGCTTCAGTGCTTTTGTTGCTTTTCATCAACCACGGGGATCCGCCACATAAAGAAAAGCAGACAGGCGAGGATCGTCAGCAACAGAATGCGCACCCACATCATTTTCACCAGCCATAATGAAATGGCAAAGGTAATCAGGATCACCGCGATCGCACGCGGCTTCGCACCGGGCGGCATTGCCCGATGTTTTTGCCAGTGGCGCAAATAGCCGCCAAACCAGGAGCGGTACAGCAGCCAGTGGTGAAAGCGCGGCGATGAACGGGCGAAGCACCAGGCTGCCAGCAGGATAAAAGGCGTGGTGGGCAATAAGGGCAAAACCAAGCCCAGCGTGCCTAACACTACCGCGAGCCAGCCAATGATGATTAAAATAGTACGCTGCATAATGCGAATCGTTATCAAACTGAACGGCTACTTTACCACTGGAGAGCGTATTGAAAACAGCCCTGCTTCTGGAGACGCTGCAAAATCAGCTGTCCACCCTGCGCGCGCAGGCTACGCCGTTAATGGGGCATGCTACGCTGAAGCCGCGCTTTGACCGGCAGCTTTTTCGTACCCGCAGCACGCGCATCCAGGATTATGTTGCTGAGGCGCAGATGAATCTTGATGAGTTGCGCCATGCGGTTGAGAACAATCAACAGCAACAGGTCGCCTGGCTTGCGGAACATCTCACCGAGCAGATCACCGCCCTGCACCGTGAAATGACCGCCTGGCCGCTACGCGTCTGGGACAGCGCGTCGCCGGGTCTCGGTAAATGGCAACGCAAGCGGCTGGAGAACCAGGAGTTTGCACGCCGTCTGTTTGAGATGAAGCGGGAGCGGGAAACGCGCCTGAACGCAAGCGAGACGCTGGAAGAGCAGCAGTTATTAATGCGAGAGATTAGCGCCCTCGAGGGCCGCATCGTTCGTTGCCGTCAGGCACTGGATGAAATTGAACGCGTCATTGAACGTCTGACCCGTTAACAGGAGCCGTAAATGTCACTGGAAAATGCACCCGATGAGGTCAAGCTGGCCGTCGATTTGATTATGCTGCTGGAGAATCATGACATCCCTGCTCAGACGGTGCTGAAAGCACTTGCGATAGTGAAGACGGATTTTGAAGGCAAGGTGAAGGCCAGTCGCCTTCACCCTGACCCTCTCCCACCGGGAGAGGGAACCTGAATTACGCCGGGGTAGGATCGTCACCCTGAATCTCGCGCTTCACTTCCGTATGCTCATCACCTTTCTCGTTACGCAGGTGAACTTCAAGCTGGTTGAAGGCGATATTAATGTTGTTTTCACGGCACAGACGATCGATAGTGCGGTTCAGCTCATCCACGGTGTAGCTGCGATCGCGCAGCTCACGCACGTATAACCGCAGCTCGTGATCCAGCGTGCTCGGCCCAAAGGTGGTGAAGAACACATCTGGGGCGGGCTCGTGCATCACCTTAGGATGCGATTTCGCGGCTTTTAACAACACCTCTTTCACTTTATCCAGATCGGAGCCGTAGGCCACACCCAGTCGAATGACGACGCGCGTTGTGGTGTCGGAGAGCGACCAGTTGATCAGTCGCTCGGTGACGAACGCTTTGTTCGGGATGATCACCTCTTTGCGATCGAAGTCGGTGATGGTGGTGGCACGAATACGGATCTTGCTGACCGTTCCCGAGAAGGTGCCGATGGTGACGGTATCACCGATACGTACCGGACGTTCGAACAGGATGATCAGGCCGGAAACAAAGTTACCGAAGATCTCCTGCAAGCCAAAACCGAGACCGACAGAGAGCGCGGCCGCCAGCCACTGCAGCTTATCCCACGAGACGCCAAGCGATCCAAAGACCGTCATCGCCCCGACAATAATAATGACGTAGTTGAGGATGGTGGTGATGGCATACGACGCCCCCTGACGCAGGTTCAGACGCGACAGCACCAGTACTTCAAGCAGGCCTGGCAGGTTTCGAATCAACGCCCAGGCTACCACTGACGACACCAGGGCAAAGAGCAGGCTGCCCATGGTCACGCTTTTCATTACCGCGGCGCCCGCTTCGGTGCCGTTGTATTGCCAGAGGGTGATACTGTCGAGGTAGGCGAAGACGGTGATTAAATCAGACCAGATCGCCCAGAACATCACCGCAAACAGCGCGATCATCACCAGCATGGTGATACGCAGTGTCTGCTGGTTCACCTGCTCCAGCGCGATGGTTGGCTCTTCCTGTGGCTCCGCGCCTTCGGCCCCCTCCTTCACCTGATGCTGGCGACGCGCGATGGCACGACGATAAGCGATGCGGCGAGCCGCCACGCTCAGGCCGCGCAGTACGGTCTGATAAAGCAGGTTCCAGACGATCACCAGATAGACGGTTTCAATCCAGCGTCCGGACAGGCGCAACGTGGTATAGAAGTACCCCGTCGCCGTGAGCACCATCAGTGCCAGCGGAATAATCGCCAGTACCGTCACGGTGGCCAGACGAATGTTATGAGACTCTTTATCCCGCCAGCTGTCGCGGCACATCGGCCACATCAGGATGGCAATGAGCAGCAGGTTCAGCAAAATAACCAGCTGGCCCATGACATCGTCCATCAGGTGCAGCGGAGACAGCTCAGCGACGACGGACCAGAAGTGCAGCGGCAACAGCGCCAGGCTGACGCGTACAATCTGACGACGCCAGTGGCTGGTCAGTTGCGCAGGCATGTTGAAATGACGCACCGCAACGCCGTCTTTTTCCAGCACTTTCCAGCACACGCCAAACACCAGCCAGAACAGGGCCAGTTTTTTACTGAACGCCCACAGCAGGTCGCTGATGTTGAGCTGCATCGTCAGCAGGATAAGCCCCACCGCCAGAATAATCAGGCAGACCGGCAGCGCGCGGATCAGATCGATCAGAATCGCTTTTGGCGTGTGCAGCTGACTGTCGTTACGCAGTTGCCCCACTTCAGACGCCAGCTTATCCTGGTATTTCTTCAGCCAGCCCAGACGCCAGCGGATCAGGCCGGCAATCAGCAGCAGCGGGAGCCCCGCCAGGAAGGCAATCATCACCGCAGGCCAGGCTTTCTCCCAGTTTACGGTGATTTTCATGCTCTTAATCTGCGCCTTCAGCGTTTCAGGGAAGGATTTAATCCAGTCCCAGTCCATCGGCTTATTGCTGTTAACCCAGAAAATCTGCTGGGTCAGGATCTCCTGCAGACTTTTCGACACGCTCACCAGCTGTTGCTGGTTGATCTGCAGGTTAATCGCCATCATCAGCTGGTTGCCGAGCTGTTTGTTGAGCTGGTCGAGCAGCTCGCGGCGCATATCCACAACCTGCAGCAGAGCGTCGTGAACTTCCGGGTTCACTTCACTGGAATGGCCTTCTTCCAATTTGGCGACAAACGTATCGCTCTGGAAAAGGGCGTCGCGCTGCTGGTTCACATCGAATTGTTCCAGACGCAAATCCGCAATGCGGTTGGTCATGTCCTCGAGCTCATCGGCGGACGGCAGCGTCTGCTGTTGCTGGTAGAGAATACGCGACAGCAGCAGGCTGCCTTTCAGAACCGCAATCTGCTCTTTAATGTTGCGTTCAGCCTGCAGCGCGCGGTCCAGCCAGTTTTTCACTCTGATATTTTGCTGAACCAGCGAGTTACCGCTTTCTGTTGCCAGTATCAGGCGCTGGCTCAGCTGATGGTTAGCCTCGAGCTCCTGTTTCACCAGCGGGTTCGCCTGAATGCGGGCAGTTTCGTCCGGTGAGACGGCTTCCTGAGCCGTTTTCTCCGTCAGCGTAAGGCGCTTACTGTTAACCGCCTCCTGCAACAGCTGAAGCTGATGTTCCAGACGATTAATGTTCGCCGTTACGTAGTCGCGCTGCTTCTGGAGCGTATCCTGCAGCACCGTATTCCCTTCCAGGCTTTTACGCTGCTGTTCGATTTGCGCATTCAGTAAGGCCTGCTGCACCAGCAGCAGCGTTTGCTGCGTTGGGCGCAGGGTGCCTTCGCCAACCGACGTACCGTTCAGACGGTTGCGGATCTGCTGCAGCTGCTGAGAGGCGGCGTACATCGCATTTTGCACGCGCTCGGGCTGGGTTTGCAGGGAGACAAGCTGGCTGTTGTACGTGCCGAGATCGGACTGCGCCGTTTGCAGATCGTCGAGCAGCTGTGCGACGCGCGATTCCAGCTGACGCAATGACAGGGTCGCGAGCGTTTTACGGGTTTCGTCGTCATTATCCACATCGCTCAGGGCATTCAGCGATTCCGTGGCCTTACGCATGTTTTCAGGCGCCTGCGCCACTTTCTGCCGAAGCTGTGTGGTTTCCGCTTTAACACGCTCAATTTTATCAAGCGTTTCCAGCGTCTCCGTCAGATCCTGCTGAACGAGCTTATCCAGAGCAGAGAGATCTTTTTGTTTATTCAGGGTGTCGAGTTGCGACTGAACATCACTGCGTGAAGGGATGTCATTGTTGTTATCGGCGCGGGCCCAGGAAAGCGGTGCCGTTGCG
The DNA here is from genome assembly GCF_029967775.1 of Enterobacter sp. V89_11. Taxonomy (NCBI): domain Bacteria; kingdom Pseudomonadati; phylum Pseudomonadota; class Gammaproteobacteria; order Enterobacterales; family Enterobacteriaceae; genus Enterobacter; species Enterobacter sp. V89_11. The sequence continues at coordinate 101,691 of NZ_JASCAN010000025.1, forward strand.
AAGAAAAACAGCGTCGCCAATAAAAATACAAGAACAGGATGTTGCGAGCGATTGGTGTGCAGCATAGTTGTGAATGATGTCAGAAGATGACCGAAAATAGTCCGGCGTGCAGGATATCACGCTCGCCTGAAGCAGAATAGCGCGAACGTGAGCCTCTAAGAGAAATCCTGGAATCGCGTCAGGCTGTTAGCGAGCCTGACTTGCCATGCAGCGTCGGGGAGAGCTGGCACATCTCCAGGAAAATAGCCACATAGCTGCGGGCTTCGTTCTTCAGGTCAAAGGAGTCCGGGGCGAAAAGCCAGTTTTCCATCAGACCGGAAATATAACTGCGCATCAGGACAGCCGCCCGTCGGGTCATTAACGTCGCCGGCAGCTGGTTCGCCTGCATGCACTGGGTGAGGACCTGTTCAATGCGATCGTAGCTTTCCAGACACAGGCTGCGCTGCGCCTGCTGGACGACCGCCATCTCTCCGACCAACTCGCATTTATGGTAGATGATTTCCATCATTAACCTGCGACGTTCTTCAACTACCGTTGCTTCAAGGATATATACTAATATTTCTCTTAATACTGAGAGTGGATCCTCGGGGAATTTTGCCCGATACTCAGTCTCAAGATCGCTAATGCTGGACTCTGAGAGTTGCCAGATTTCACTGAACAGATCTGTCTTGTCTTTAAAATGCCAGTAAATCGCTCCCCGCGTGACGCCCGCGGCCTGAGCAATCTGCGCCAGCGAGGTTGACGAAACACCCTGCTGAGAAAACAAACGCATAGCCACATCCAGAATGTGTTGTCGGGTTTCAAGCGCTTGTTGTTTGGTTTTTCGTGCCATACGTTAGTGAATTTACAGGAGTCAGATTTACATACATTTGTGAATGTATGTACCATAGCATGACGATAATATAAACGCAGCAATGGGTTTTTGGACTCAGGACCATTGATCAATTTGAAATCGGACACTCGAGGTTTACATATGAACAAAAACAGAGGGTTAACGCCTCTGGCGGTCGTTCTGATGCTCTCAGGCAGCTTAGCGCTAACAGGATGTGACGACAAACAGGCTCAACAAGGAGCTCAGCAGGTGCCAGAAGTTGGCGTGGTGACGCTCAAGTCCGAACCTCTCCAGATAACGACAGAACTACCGGGCCGTACCAGCGCATACCGCATCGCAGAAGTGCGTCCTCAGGTGAGTGGTATCATCCTGAAACGTAACTTCACCGAGGGTGGTGAAGTGAAAGCTGGCGAGTCTCTGTATCAGATTGATCCGGCAACCTACCAGGCCTCCTATGAGAGCGCGAAAGGCGATCTGGCGAAAGCAGAAGCTGCAGCCAAAATCTCCCAACTGACGCTGAACCGTTACAAAAAACTGCTCGGTACCAAGTACATCAGTCAACAGGATTATGACACTGCCCTGTCTGATGCACAGCAGACCAACGCCGCCGTGATTGCCGCGAAAGCTGCAGTGGAAACAGCGCGTATCAACCTCGCCTATACCAAAGTGACCTCCCCAATCAGCGGTCGCATCGGTAAATCTTCCGTCACGGAAGGGGCGCTGGTGCAGAACGGTCAGACCAACGCGTTGGCCACCGTGCAGCAGCTTGATCCGATTTACGTCGACGTGACCCAGTCCAGCAACGATTTCCTGCGCCTGAAACAAGAGCTGGCAAACGGCACGCTGAAGCAGGAAAACGGTAAAGCCAAAGTGGAGCTCGTGACCAATGACGGTATCAAGTTCCCGCAGGCAGGCACACTGGAATTCTCCGATGTGACGGTCGACCAAACCACCGGTTCCATCACCTTACGTGCGATTTTCCCGAACCCGGATAAGACACTCTTACCTGGTATGTTCGTTCGCGCGCGTCTGGAAGAAGGCACCAACCCAACCGCACTTCTGGTGCCTCAGCAGGGTGTCACCCGTACGCCACGTGGCGACGCGAGTGCACTGGTTGTCGGGGCTGATGACAAAGTCGAAACGCGCAACATCACTGCCACGCAGGCGATTGGCGATAAATGGCTGGTGACGGAAGGTCTGAAAGATGGCGATCGCGTGATTATTACTGGTTTGCAAAAAGTTCGTCCTGGCGCGCAGGTCAAAGCACAGGAAGTGAAATCTGACGATAAACAACAAGCTTCGGCCGCTGGCCAGTCAGAACAAACCAAGTCTTAACTTAAACAGGAGCCGTTAAGACATGCCTAATTTCTTTATCGATCGCCCCATATTTGCATGGGTGATCGCCATAATCATCATGCTGGCTGGGGGACTTGCGATCCTGAAGCTGCCTGTCGCGCAATATCCAACGATTGCGCCACCGGCGGTAACAATTTCCGCAACCTACCCCGGGGCTGATGCAAAAACGGTGCAGGACACCGTGACACAGGTTATCGAACAGAACATGAACGGTATCGATAACCTGATGTACATGTCCTCAAACAGTGACTCAACCGGTACGGTACAGATCACCCTGACCTTCCAGTCAGGAACTGATGCTGACATCGCGCAGGTTCAGGTCCAGAACAAACTGCAGCTCGCCATGCCGTTGCTGCCACAAGAAGTACAACAGCAGGGTGTGAGCGTCGAGAAATCGTCCAGTAGCTTCCTGATGGTTGTTGGCGTTATCAACACCAACGGCACCATGACGCAGGAGGATATTTCCGACTACGTGGGCGCCAACATGAAGGACGCCATCAGCCGTACGTCTGGTGTGGGTGACGTTCAGCTGTTCGGTTCTCAGTACGCGATGCGTATCTGGATGGATCCGAACAAACTGAACAACTTCCAGCTGACGCCGGTGGACGTGATCAACGCCATCAAAGCGCAGAACGCCCAGGTTGCCGCCGGTCAGTTAGGCGGTACCCCGCCGGTGAAAGGCCAGCAGCTTAACGCCTCGATCATCGCACAGACCCGTCTGACCTCCGCCGATGAGTTCAGCAAAATTCTGCTGAAGGTGAATCAGGACGGTTCACAGGTTCGTCTGCGCGACGTGGCGAAAGTGGAACTGGGGGGCGAAAACTACGACATCATTGCGAAGTTTAACGGCAAGCCGGCTTCCGGTCTCGGGATCAAACTGGCGACAGGTGCTAACGCCCTGGACACCGCGACGGCTATCCGTGCGGAACTGAAGAAGATGGAACCGTTCTTCCCGTCCGGCCTGAAGATCGTTTATCCGTATGACACCACGCCGTTCGTCAAAATCTCGATTCACGAAGTGGTTAAAACCCTGGCAGAAGCGATCATCCTGGTATTCCTGGTCATGTATCTGTTCCTGCAAAACTTCCGCGCGACGCTGATCCCAACCATCGCCGTACCGGTCGTATTGCTCGGGACCTTCGCCATACTGGCCATCTTTGGCTACTCGATAAACACCCTGACGATGTTCGGGATGGTGCTCGCCATCGGCTTGCTTGTGGATGACGCCATCGTGGTGGTAGAAAACGTCGAGCGTGTCATGGCGGAAGAAGGTCTACCGCCGAAGGAAGCAACCCGTAAATCCATGGGCCAGATCCAGGGCGCGCTGGTCGGTATCGCGATGGTACTGTCTGCGGTATTTATCCCGATGGCCTTCTTCGGCGGCTCAACCGGTGCAATTTATCGTCAGTTCTCCATCACCATCGTCTCGGCGATGGCGCTGTCGGTACTGGTTGCATTGATCCTGACGCCTGCACTGTGTGCCACCATGCTGAAACCTGTTCAGAAAGGCGGTCACGGCGAGCATAAAGGGTTCTTCGGCTGGTTTAACCGCATGTTTGATAAGAGCACGCATCACTACACCGACAGCGTGGGTAACATCCTGCGCAGCACCGGTCGTTACCTGCTGCTCTATATCATCATCGTGGTGGGTATGGCCTATCTGTTCGTTCGTCTGCCAAGCTCGTTCCTGCCAGATGAAGACCAGGGCGTGTTCCTGACGATGGCACAGCTGCCGGCGGGTGCCTCGCAAGAACGTACCCAGAAGGTGCTGGATGAAGTAACGGATTACTACCTCACCAAAGAGAAAGCCAACGTTGAATCCGTGTTTGCGGTTAACGGCTTTGGCTTTGCGGGTCGTGGTCAGAACACCGGTATTGCCTTCGTTTCTCTGAAAGACTGGTCAGAACGTCCGGGCGAAGAGAACAAAGTTGAGGCGATTACTGGCCGTGCAATGGGCACGTTCTCACAGATTAAAGATGCGATGGTCTTCGCCTTTAACCTGCCAGCGATTGTTGAACTGGGGACAGCGACAGGTTTCGACTTCCAGCTGATTGACCAGGGCGGTCTGGGTCATGAAAAACTGACGCAGGCACGTAACCAGCTGTTCGGTGAAGTGGCGAAACACCCTGACCTTCTGGTCGGCGTGCGTCCTAACGGTCTGGAAGATACGCCTCAGTACAAAATCGACATCGATCAGGAGAAAGCGCAGGCACTGGGCGTTTCCATCAGTGACATCAATACCACGCTGGGCGCGGCCTGGGGCGGTAGCTACGTCAACGACTTCATCGACCGTGGTCGTGTGAAGAAAGTGTACGTGATGTCAGAAGCGCAATACCGTATGTTACCGAACGATATCAACAACTGGTACGTTCGCGGCAACAACGGTCAGATGGTGCCGTTCTCATCCTTCTCTACGTCGCATTGGGAATACGGTTCGCCGCGTCTGGAACGTTATAACGGGCTGCCATCCATGGAGATCCTGGGTCAGGCCGCACCAGGCCGAAGCACCGGTGAAGCCATGAACCTGATGGAAGAGCTGGCAGGTAAACTGCCTGCGGGTATCGGCTATGACTGGACCGGTATGTCCTACCAGGAACGTCTGTCCGGAAACCAGGCCCCTGCCCTGTACGCCATTTCACTGATTGTGGTCTTCCTGTGTCTGGCGGCACTGTATGAGAGCTGGTCGATTCCGTTCTCCGTTATGCTGGTGGTGCCACTGGGGGTTATCGGTGCGCTGCTTGCGGCAACGTTCCGTGGATTAACCAACGACGTGTACTTCCAGGTGGGCCTGCTGACAACCATTGGCTTGTCGGCGAAGAACGCGATACTTATCGTTGAATTCGCCAAAGATCTGATGGAGAAAGAAGGTAAAGGCCTGATTGAGGCGACCCTTGACGCGGTGCGTATGCGTCTGCGCCCAATCCTGATGACGTCACTGGCATTTATCCTCGGGGTAATGCCGCTGGTTATCAGTACCGGTGCGGGTTCCGGTGCACAGAACGCCGTCGGTACAGGCGTTATGGGGGGTATGGTTACCGCAACCGTACTTGCTATCTTCTTCGTTCCGGTATTCTTCGTGGTGGTTCGCCGCCGCTTTAGCCGCAAGAATGAAGATATTGAGCACAGTCATTCGGTAGAACCGCACTGATACCGGTTTCACATGATAAAAAGGCCGCATTAGCGGCCTTTTTCTTTTTCAGAAAAAAATCATAAAATAGGCTTATTGTGCTTCTATTTATTTCCTGCCGCCTACAATGACATATCATAATTAAGTGATAACGTAATCGCTGAATTCAGGATTTTTTTAATTTCATTTCCCTGCTTAAGTGATTAGGAATATTCCTAACCATATCTTCAGACAAAGAGAACTCCGGATTTGGACATCTTAGGATTGTTTACGCTAAGCCAATGAAACGTAAGGGAGCGAAAAAAGTTCCGCGTTAATCTGGATAAAAATGTTTAGCGCTGAAGGCACATTTGCGTAAAGGCTCGCAGTCAGTGCTTTTATTTGTAATTTTTCGTAATAGCGCGGTGAAATCTTGATCAGAGTGGATTATAGTTAGAGTTATCAGGAACACAGCACCCGTGCGGCTAAGTATGTTGTATCCATCCCGACATGATGTTCGGTGAGTAAGAAATCACTCAGAAGGGGATGCGCTATGGACGAGTACTCGCCAAAAAGGCATGATATCGCGCAGTTGAAATTTCTCTGCGAATCCTTGTACCATGACTGCCTTGCCAATCTTGATGAAAGTAACCATGGCTGGGTAAACGACCCAACGTCTGCCATCAATTTACAGTTAAATGAGTTGATCGAGCATATTGCAACCTTCGCACTTAATTATAAAATTAAGTACAATGAAGATAATAAGCTGATTGAGCAAATTGATGAATACCTGGATGACACCTTTATGTTGTTCAGCAGCTACGGCATTAATGCGCAAGATTTGCAGAAATGGCGTAAATCGGGCAACCGACTATTTCGTTGCTTCATCAACGTGAGCAGAGCTAACCCCGTTAGTCTTTCCTGTTAAAATTATTACAATTAGTAAGGTAAATTTATGTCTGAAAAACCACTCACAAAAATCGATTATTTGATGCGTTTGCGACGCTGTCAGTCAATAGACACGCTTGAACGTGTAATTGAAAAGAATAAATACGAGCTTTCTGATAATGAACTGGCGGTATTTTATTCAGCGGCTGACCACCGTCTTGCAGAACTGACCATGAATAAGCTGTATGACAAAATCCCAACATCCGTGTGGAGATTTGTCCGTTAATCTTTGAAGTGTGTCTGTAGAGGTTCTACGCCACTTTCTCAGCTGTATTCAACTTTCTGGCTATACCCTCCTGCCCCAGTGCAGGTCTCCGTGTAAAACGTGCTCATCCGCAATATTATTGTGATTATAGTCACAGTGGTTTTCCGGGAACGTTCCCCTGTTATCCTGTTCCGATTACCCTACGGTAAAGACGACCAGTGAGGTTCCCAATGAGCATAGAAAAGCAGAAGATGATTGCAGGTGAATATTACCGCCCTGGTGATGAAACATTACGGGCCGACCGATTACGCGCCCGACACCTGGTTCACCGTTATAACCACACTGCACCTGATGAGAAACTCGAACGCCAGAACATTCTGGCGGAACTCCTCGGGCAAAGCGAAGGGGCCTATATTGAGCCGAGCTTCCGCTGTGACTATGGATATAACATTTATCTGGGCAAAGAATTTTACGCCAATTTCGATTGCGTGATGCTGGATGTCTGCCCGATACATATTGGCGACAACTGCATGCTCGCGCCAGGGGTGCATATTTACACGGCAACCCATCCGCTGGACGCCGACGCGCGTAATAGCGGCGTGGAGTTTGGCAAGCCGGTGACCATCGGCAACAACGTCTGGATTGGTGGACGTGCGGTTATTAACCCGGGCGTTACGCTGGGTGATAATGTGGTGGTGGCCTCCGGCGCTATCGTAACGAAAGACGTCCCGGCGAATGTCGTCGTCGGCGGCAATCCGGCAACAATCATTAAACGGCTGTAAAGTGACGGGGAGTCAACTGTTATGGTCTTTTAGCGCCTGACTGTTACTTTTTTCAGCCAAATGGCTCCCCTAAAATTGGCAGACATCCTGTATTGTCAATTCTCATAAAGGCAAAAAATGACCGAGATACAGCGCCTGCTTACTGCCACCATCGACGATCTTAATCACCGCGAAAAGCGCGACAATCGCCCACGCTTTAGCATCAGCTTTATTCGCAAACATCCTGGACTGTTTGTCGCAATGTATGCCGCCTGGCTGGCGACACTGATTGTGATGCTGAAGTCCGAAACTCTGGTGGACTCCGTCTGGCTGCTTGTCATTCTGTTTGTGGTGTTTAACGCCTTTTTCTTTTTTGACGTTAATCCCCGCTACCGCTACGAAGATATCGACGTCCTTGATTTCCGGGTTTGCTATAACGGTGAATGGTACAACACGCGTTACGTGCCGCCGGAGCTGATCGAAAGCATCATGCACTCCCCCGCGGTTGAAACGGTGCAAAAAGAGAAGCTGCAGAAGATGGTATCCACCAAAGGTCAGCTCTCTTTTTATGATGTCTTTACCCTTTCCCGTCCTGCTGCTGTGTGATTAAAGCCTGTATGCGTCGGATACCCGACACAAACTGAGAAGCAGAGGTATTGCCGTAACCTAACACCAGACCGGTTTGCCCCTGCTTCGGCTCCAGGTAATACCCGCTCAGTGCAGCGGGTGCCAGCTGAAACGCCCTCGCCTGCTCGACCACTTTTTGGTCGTCGATGCCGTCTATTGCCAGCGTCAGATGCATCCCCCCTTCACCCGCCAGAATGCGATGCGGGGTATGAAGCTCGGCACTCAGCGCCTCACGCAGCTGTCGGTAGCGCTTACGGTAGAGCCGGCGCATGGCGGCAAGGTGGCGGGCATAATGTCCTTCCTCAATAAACAGCGCCAGGGTTCGCTGTTCGGCGCGATGCCCGCCACGCAGCAGCGCGCCAATGGCCGGACGGGCCGCGTTTGCCAGCACCGGGGGTAACACCATGAACCCCATTCTCAGCGACGGAAAGAGGGTTTTGCTGAAGGTACCGAGATAGACAACCGGCGCATTGTTGACCATTCCCAGCATTGCAGGCACGGGCTCACCGGAATAACGAAACTCGCTGTCGTAATCATCTTCAATAATCCAGGCGTTATGCTGCCGGGCCAGATCCAGCAGCGCCAGGCGTCGCCGCGCACTGAGCACGCTTCCGTACGGAAACTGGTGCGAAGGTGAGGTGAAAATAAGCGCAGGGGACGGCGTATCCAGCCCTTCCCAGAACATGCCTTCGTCATCAACCGGCATCCCCGTCATGACTAAGCCCGCTTTGGCAAAGGCGCTTTTAGCCCCACCATAGCCAGGATCTTCCACCCACGCGACGCTGCCGGGTTCGCTCAGCAGCATCGTGCAAAGGTTTACCCCCTCAAGCGCACCTTCGGTCATCACTATCTGACTGGCATCGCAGTCAATGCCGCGCGAAAGGGCAAGGTGGCGAGCAATGGCCGCCCGCAGCGACGGCTCTCCGGCAGGATCGCCATACCCTAACAGCGCGCTGCCCTCTTCGCGCAGAACCCGGTCGTACAAGCGCCGCCACAGCGGCAGGGGAAAGTAGTTGATGGCCGGTGTTCCCGGCGTAAATGCCGGAACCGGGGTATCACGCGGCACCGGCGCAGGCAGCGAGGCGACCCGGCTGCCGAGCGCGACGGCAGAGTCCGGCAATGCCTGAACGAGCGTACGCTGCGCCAGCTGCGCCACCCGCGTCCCCTGGCGGTTACGCAGCAGATACCCTTCGAGCGTCAGCTGTTCCAGCGCCGCATTGACGGTATTCCGTGAAAGCGAGAGCTGCTGAGCCAGCATTCGCGAACCGGGAAGCCGGCTCCCGGCGTGTAGCCGGCCGCACAGTATCGCCTCACGCAATGCATGATACAGCGCGCGCTGTAGCGTCTCTTCCCCCCGCGCTTTCAACGCGGCATTCAGCAAAGTATAAAATTCATCGCCCGGTATGTTCATCTCGCCTCCCGTGGTACCACCAAAACATAGCTGAGTGGCACTTTTTAAGGAACCAGTAATTCACTAGTCTGGCGTTCTTATCAACGTCACGGACAGTAAAATGAAAACATTCAATGAGTTTGGACAGCCAGTAGGCGAGGCGCTTATCGACTGGCAACCCCGCCAGCCCCCTTCACGTGTGGTGCTTCAGGGCCACTATTGTCGCCTTGAGCCGCTGCGGGTGGAGCACGCTGAGGCGTTGTTCAGCGCGTATTCTCTGGCCGAAGATACCCGCAGCTGGACGTGGCTGTTGCGTGAGCCGGATGCCAGCGCAGAGGCGTTTGCAGGATGGGTAGAGAGCGTGCGTGACTTATCCGATCCGATTCACTTTAGCGTTATCGACAACCAGACCCAGTCTCCGGTCGGCACGCTGGCTCTGATGCGGATCGATCCAACCAACGGCGTGGTGGAGGTGGGGCATGTTCATTTCTCCCCGCTGCTCAGCCGCACGCCGATGTCGACGGAAGCGCAATATCTGCTGATGCGATACGTGTTCGACACCCTTGGGTATCGTCGATACGAGTGGAAGTGCAACAGCCTGAACGCGCCTTCGCGCAAGGCGGCACTGCGTCTTGGCTTTCAGTTTGAGGGGCGTTTTCGTCAGGCGCTGGTCACGAAAGGTCATAACCGGGATACCGACTGGTTTTCGATTCTCGACAAAGAGTGGCCGGCGCTGGCGAGTGCTTTTGAAGGCTGGCTTGCCACCGACAATTTTACTGCCGATGGCAACCAGAAAAGATCCCTGGAAAGCTGGCGCGAAGCACGCGTCTAGCGTCTTTTCTTACGTCCCTGAACCGCCTTAAAGCGCGGATTGGATCTGCAAATCACGTATAAGCGTCCCTTGCGTTTGACTATCTGGCAATCCGGGTGACGCTGTTTTGCACTGCGCAATGAGTTAAGTACCTGCATGGTTATCCCCGCTTCGCATTAAGAAAGCCGCCGAAACGCTTACGGAAGCGCGCCGCACTGCCATCCGTCGAGAACGTTTTCTGCTTGCCGGTGTAGAACGGGTGCGATTTTGAAGAGACCTCGATGGTGATATACGGATACGTTTCACCGTCGAGTTCAATTTCGCGGTCGGTCTTAATGGTTGAGCCGACTTTAAAGTATTCATTAGCACTGGTGTCGTGGAACACCACGGTGCGATAGGCTGGGTGGATATCTGGTTTCATCGTAAACTCTTTATGTTTTGTTATAACATAACAAAATGATATCTAACCCCTGCTGAAAAAACAACCCCTCTGCCCCGACGATATTTTCTGTTGTGCCGTAAATCATGACCTGCGCGTGCTATAACTTTATCATTTAGCGGTAAAATCTTTCTCCTCTGGCAGGTTTTTCAGCGCCCAGGAGCGGGCATAAGAGGAAGGAAACAGCACCATGAAAACCCGACATCTGGTCAGTCTGGTGACCGGCGTACTTATCATTGCGGTGCTGGTTCCGATTAGCCTGAGCATCTGGCTGGCACATCGCCAGGCGGAAGATAAGTTTGTCGATGCGCTGGATAGCTATGCCTCACGCGTGCTGATACGTACCGCCAGGGTGGTGGATGATGCAAAGGAAGCGCTCAATAGCCTGCAGACCTTTAAAGGGATCCCCTGTAGCGTTATGCATTTAAGGGAGATGCGGCGGGTCGCTTTTTCATGGCGTTATGTTCAGGAAGTTATTTATATCAACAATCTTGAACCCCTTTGCTCGTCCCTGGAACAAACCAGTCAGTCGGCCCCTTTCCCGCCGCCCATGCGAATCACGGAAGATGGTTATGGCGCATGGCTCACCACGCAAAACGATCTCGGTTTTAGCCGCTACATGGCGGTCCTGGGTCGGGGCCACTATCTGGTGCTGGTGGATCCTGCCTCGCTTGTCGATGTGATCCCTTTCGGTGAGATCGCCACAGATGCCGCCCTGGTGGGCAGCAAATCACATCTCATTTTTGCCAGCAGCAGCAAGCTCGATCCGCATATCCGCAATCTGGTTAAGGACCAGGGCGTCACCCGTATTCAGTACAACGGCTCGATATACATTATGAAGCCTGTTCCTGAACTGGGGTTTACGGTGGTCGCCTGGGCGGCGTTAAAACCGCTGGCTGAAACCTGGCACAAGCAACTTCTCATCTGGCTGCCGTTCGGCATACTGATAAGCCTGCTTGCCGCACTCTTTGTTTTACGACTGCTGCGTCGCATCCAGTCGCCACGCAACCGCCTGCTTGACGCCATCAATAACCGGGAATTTGTGGTGCATTACCAGCCCATTATTGAACTCTCTAGCGGGAAGATTGTGGGCGCAGAGGCGCTAACCCGCTGGCCCCAGCCTGACGGGAGCAGCCTTTCACCGGATATTTTTGTGCCGCTTGCTGAGCAAACGGGGCTCATCTCGCAGCTGACGCATTTGGTCATTGAAAAGGTGTTTGAGGATATGGGCTACTGGCTGCACCTTCACGCCGGTCAGCATATTTCCATTAACCTCGCGCCGGCCGATTTGACCTCGGGAAAACTTCCGCCACTGTTGAGTCACTTAATGAATAAGTGGAAAGTCCATCCGCAACAGATCGCCCTTGAGTTAACCGAGCGCGGCTTTGCCGATCCTAAAATCAGCGCGCCGGCCATCGCCGCCTTTCGTCATTCAGGCCACGCAATCTATATTGATGATTTCGGTACGGGCTATTCCAGCCTGAGCTACCTGCAGGATCTGGATGTCGACACGCTAAAAATTGATAAAGCGTTTGTGGATGCACTGGAATATAAAAACGTGACGCCACACATTATTGAAATGGCGAAATCGCTGAAGCTGGCGATGGTGGCGGAAGGCGTGGAGACCGAAGGGCAACTCGCCTGGCTACGTCGTCATGGCGTGCAGTATGGGCAGGGTTGGTACTATAGCAAGGCGTTGCCGAAAGCGGACTTTATTCTTTGGGCGGAAGATAACCTCAAAACACATCCTACTTAAGATAGGATTTGATCACCTGTAACACGACGCCAAGATCGGCTTCGCGCTGAGCTTCTTCAGGCTCTTTCACCACATGATCGGTGAGATGACCTTCGATCACCTGCATCATCATGCCGTTTACCGCGCCGCGGATCGCCGCCAGCTGTTGTAACACGTCGGCGCATTCGTGGTCGCTATTGAGCATTTTTTCCAGGGCAGCGCTTTGCCCCTGAATTTTCTTCAGGCGAGTCAATAACATCTTCTTGTCGCGAACCGTATGTGACATCTCTGTCTCCCTCATCGTATGGCTTTTAAAGCATATCATGCTCTACTCCCCCTGAGTATTTTTCTACTGGGGGGTAGTATTAGACTACTGGGGGGGAGTAGTATCTGAACACGCTTTCCACTCCGGAATTTTCCATGAACGATTTTGCTTCACTCCTGCAGCAGGGCAATGCCTGGCTGTTTGTACCCAGCGCTATCCTCCTCGGCGCGCTGCATGGCCTGGAGCCGGGCCACTCCAAAACGATGATGGCCGCGTTTATTGTGGCTATTCGCGGTACGCTGAAACAGGCGGTGTTGCTTGGTCTGGCGGCAACGCTTTCCCATACGGCGGTGGTCTGGATCATTGCCATGGCAGGATTATGGTTTGGCCGGGGCTGGGATGCGCATACGTCTGAGCCCTGGTTCCAGCTGGTCTCGGGGATACTGATCGTGCTGATCGCCCTGTGGATGGCCTGGCGAACCTGGAAGGAGAGCCGGCCACACGATCACCACCATCACCACGATCACCATGACCATCATCATGACCATCACGACCACGACCAGGACCATGACCATCATCATGATCATCACGACCATGGGCATCCACTGGTTGAAGAAGAGTGGCAGGACGCCCACCAGCGCGCACACGCGCAGGATATTAACCGCCGCTTCAACGGCCAGAACGTTACCACCGGACAAATTGCACTGTTTGGCCTGACCGGAGGGCTTATCCCCTGCCCGGCCTCAATCACGGTCCTGCTCATCTGCCTGCAGCTGAAGCATTTTGCCCTCGGCGCAACGCTGGTATTCAGCTTCAGTATTGGTCTGGCGTTAACGCTGGTCGCTTCCGGTGCAATTGCCGCCCTGAGCCTTAAGCATGCGACAAAACGCTGGCCGGGTTTCAGCGAGTTTTCACGAAAAGCACCGTGGATCTCCGCTGCCCTGATTACTGTGGTCGGGATTTACATGAGCCTGCACGGCCTGAGCGGTATCCTGGCGTAAGCGAGGCGGCCACTGCTGTGGCCGCCTCTTTGCTCAGTCAGGGTTCTGCTGCCAGCTGAAGGTATAGCGAAGCTGGCGTTTCTGCAGAATAAATTCCGGCGAGACGCTGGGGCTCCACGAGTCATCACCGCCCACGCCCATATGGAACGCGTCCAGGTTAAGCCAACACCCCGGCTCCTCGCGCAACAGATGATGGTGAGTTGTCTCATGCAACTGCTGCTGGCTATAGCGGCTGACGGAGAAATGGAACAGGCCATTCAGCCGATGCGCGCCCAGCAGCAGTTCACGGGTATCACAGCGCAAACCATTTTCTGTCGGGAAGATGTAAGGCGTGTGCATGGCTTCCAGCGGTAATGTCCAGCGCCCCTGCTGAGCCGCCAGCGTTCTGTCCGGGTAGTTTTCATGTGGCCCAAGCCCCAGCCATTGAACCGTTTCCGGCGTTGCGGCAAGGTGAACACTCAGGCCTACGCGTGCCGGTTCCGGGATATCAGACGCAATATCGACCTGAATATCGCCATGCAAAACGCCCCGATCGTCCACCCGCCAGATTTTACGGCTCAGGAAGAGCGCTTTACCGCGATACTCCCAGACATGCAGGGTTTTCACCACCGCCTCGGCTGCATGCTGCTCTCCTTCACAGTGCAGTAATCGCGGGGTGAGCTCGTACATGCCTGCCGCTTTCCAGCGCTCAACCCACGCATTCGGATCGATTCGCGTGGCCTCGCTCACGCCAATATCATTGTCCAGCGGTGCGCGGCTAACGTTATCCGTCAGCGGTGAGAGCAGCGTTTCAACGCCATTGCGCCACCATTGCGTCAGGTGTCCTGATGCGCGGTTGAACTGCCAGCGTTGCTGCTGATGCACCAGCTCAAACACGTCGCCAGTTTGCGTTAACACCGGCGGTACACCTTCTGGCGCTGGCGGGGCGATATACAGGGGAGTCGGAACCGGCCACTGCTCCCACGCGCAGCGATGGTTTGCCGGTGACCACGGCGTCGCCCGCGGCTGATGCACTTCAACGTTCAGCCAGACGTCACCCGCTTCAGGCGCCAGCGCTGGCAGGTCGATGTCCAGACGCTGTGTGCCCTGGGGAGCAATGGAGAGCGTCACGTCCCCTCTGGCCAGCACGTTGCCGTCGCGGACAAGGGTCCAGCGCAGCACCTCGTTATCGGTATGACGGAACAGGTAATCGCTGTGGACTTCAATCACCAGCGGAGACGTACTTATCCGCGTAAAGGTGAAAAACTGCTGAGCGCGCTGGGCTTCATACAGCGCCGGATGCGGTGTGCGATCGGGAAAAACCAGCCCGTTAAGGCAGAACTGGCGGTCATTGGGCGTGTCGCCAAAGTCTCCCCCGTAGGCCCAGAACGGTGTACCATTTTCGTCTTTTCTGGTCAGCGCCTGGTCAACCCAGTCCCAGACAAATCCCCCCTGCAGGCGAGGATGGCGGCGAAACGCCTGCCAGTATTTGGCAAAACCACCGAAGCTGTTCCCCATCGCGTGGGCGTATTCACAGAGAATAAGCGGACGCGTTTCATCCGGCATGCCGATCCATTTTTTAACAGACCATTTCGGTACCGCCGGGAAGAGCTGATCCTGATCGACCCGGGCATACATCGGGCACACGATATCGGTCGCTGCCGTATTCGCCCCACCGCCTTCGTACTGCACCGGACGCGTCGGATCGGTGGTTTTCAGCCAGCGATACAGTGCGTCATGGTTCGCGCCATGGCCGGACTCATTCCCCAGCGACCAGATGATAATCGAAGGATGATTGCGGTCGCGCTGCACCATGCGGGTGACGCGTTCGCTCATGGCAGGGAGCCAGCGCGGATCGTCAGCAAGGCGACTCATCGGCACCATGCCGTGGGTTTCAATATTGGCTTCGTCGACGACATACAAACCATAGCGGTCGCAAAGCGTGTACCACAGCGGATGGTTCGGATAGTGCGAGCAGCGCACGGCGTTGAAGTTGTGCTGCTTCATGAGTTCGATATCGCGGCGCATCGTCGCTTCATCCATCACCTGGCCGTTTTCCGGGTGATGTTCATGCCGGTTAACGCCGCGGATCAGCAGGGGTTTACCGTTGAGCTTCAGCAGGCCATTGCTGATCTCTATGCGGCGGAACCCCACATCGCAGGCCTCCGTTTCCAGCACCTCACCCTGCGCGTTCAGAAGGGTCATCGTCAGGCGATAAAGTTCCGGCGTTTCCTCACTCCACAAGGCGGGCGCCTCAACGGGGAGCGCCACCGTTAGCCGCTCGGCCCAGCCGCCGCGCTCATCGACAACGGCAGTGCCCGGCCGCCCGGTGGCACTGGCGCATTTTTCGCCGTTGCGCCACAGGGTAAACGCCACCTCACACTCCGCAAACTGTGCGCCTGCGAGCGCGAGATCCACCTTCAGCACCGCGCGATCCCGCTCCGCATTCAGGTCAGTCACAACCTGATAATCGGCTATGTGCGTCTCTGGCTTATGCAGCAGCGACACATCGCGAAAAATCCCGCTCATGCGCCACATGTCCTGATCTTCCAGATAGCTCCCGTCGCACCAGCGCAACACCATGACCGCAATGCGGTTCTGGCCAGGACGCAGCACCGTTGAAAGATCGAATTCGGCGGGCAGTCGGCTGTCCTGTGAATAACCGATCCACTGACCGTTACACCACAGATGAAACGCCGAATTCACGCCATCGAAGATAATGCGGGTTTGGCCGCTCTGCAGCCAGGTATCATCCATCTCAAATGTGAGCGAGTAACAACCTGTTGGGTTTTCTTGCGGCACAAACGGTGGGTTTACGGGGATCGGATAGGTCACGTTGGTGTAGATGGGCGTGTCGAACCCCTGCATCTGCCAGTTAGAGGGCACGGGCATCAGCACGGCATCGGCGCAATCTTCACTGACCCATACCGAAGGAACCTCCTCTGGTGCAGGAAAGAAGCTAAAACGCCACTCCCCGTTAAGGAGGCGTCGGCTGACGGTTCCCCCGTCTTCTCTGGCGGAGTGTTCATCACGCCAGCTGTGCAAGGGAGCATGTGCTGCCAGGCGGTTCCACTGGGTGACCCCCGGGTTTTCCCAGTCCCGACGAGCCAGAAGTTCGCTGAGAGTCAGCGATGGAGTGTTGGACATATTAACCTCTTTGCGAAGCGCTCACAATTTTAGCTAACATGCCCTGGCTACCGGGTGCGGTAAAGCGTCGGATCGCGGGGTAGCGAGTCAGATCACAAAAGTCTTACCGGCGGGCAAGTTGCTCAGCCGCTAACGCCAGGCTCCTGAGCTGCTGAGCCAGATCCTCGCGTTCGATCTGCTGCGGATCGTGGCGAGCGGTAGAATGGCGGGTCACAAGCGTCACCGGAAGCTGAACCTGCCAGCATGCGTCACCCTCAACTGGCGCCAGCAGCCACTCCACACTTCGCTCGCCGGCCTCGCGAAAAGCCTGGCGAATGGTGGTCAGTGGGGGAGAAAACCAGGCGCTGTCTGCCGTATCGTCGAACCCGACAACCGACATCTGGCCCGGGATCGCGGTCCCTTTTTCCGCACAGGCACGCATCACCCCCAGCGCCATTTGGTCGTTCGCGACCACTATCGCATCCGGGAGTTGCGCGGCAGATAACAGCAAATGTCCTTTCTCATAGCCGCTTGCCGCACTCCAGTCGCCGTGCGCCACCGCGACAGCCTCAAGCCCGGCCTGTGCCAGCGTGGCGTTCCAGCCTGCAAGACGTGCCCGGGCGGAGACAGAGCTCTCCGGTCCACTCAGCAGCGCTATACGCTCATGCCCCAGCGAAAGCAGATGCTCAATCCCGAGACGAGCACCCTGCTCTGCATTAAACACAAGACTGTTTACCTGAGCCGAGGGCGAGACATCCAGAAACAGCACCGGAATGGGCGATGCGAGGGCTTTTAGCGCTTCAGCATGAGGATCCTCCAGCGGCACATTCACCAGCAGAGCTTCCACACGCTGCGCCAGCAACGCCTGAAGGGCAGACTGGCACTGCTGTGGATGTTCCACCATTGAGATAAGCACGCTCGCCCCCTGCTCAACCGCCCGGGATTTTACCGCCGAAACAATTTGCGAAGGGGCGTGCAGCGCCAGATCGGTAGTAATAAGGCCAAGCGTACGGGTACGTTTACCCGCCAGCTGTTGTGCCCTGAGATTGGGGACGTAGTGCAGTTCTGCCATCGCCTGCTGCACTTTTTCCCGCGTGCGGGCAGAGACATGCTCCGCGTCGTTAATCACACGGGAAACGGTCTGATAAGAAACCCCCGCAAGGAGGGCAACATCATAAAGAGTGATTGCTTTCATGCATTCTGGCATCGCGTCATTCGAAGGCCACTATTCTGACACAGCGACGCCATGAAAACATGTGAGCGCTTCGCAGAATTAAACAACCCGCTCCGGCTGGGGAGTCTTCTCAACGCGCGGCTTATAACGGAACAGAGGCAAGCAGATCTGGATAAGCGGGCCAATGGTCAGAGCATACGCGACGGTGCCTATCCCGAACGTTCCGCCCAACATGCACCCAATCAGCAGCACGGACACTTCAATCGAGGTACGTACACTGCGGATGGACCATCCCATACGGGCATGGATCCCGGTCATGAGACCGTCGCGCGGGCCCGCCCCGAAACCGGCACCGATATACATACCGGTGGCTATCGCGTTCACGACAATTCCGGCCACCAGCAGCGCGATACGCAGGGGCAGCGAGGTCACCTCGGGGATCAGGGCCATGGAGGCATCTGCCGCCAGGCCAATAATAATCACGTTACTGAGGGTTCCCAGACCAGGCATCTGACGCAGCGGGATCCACAGCAGGAGTACCGCCGCACCGGTTAAAATAATCACCATCCCAATGCTCAACCCCAGCTGGATCGCCACGCCCAGGTGGAAGACGTCCCACGGATCGAGCCCCAGATCCGATCGAATAAACATCGTGGTTGAAAGCCCATACAGCCCTAAACCGACATACAGTTGTAGCAGACGACGTACCATTTTTTATCTTCTCCAGTGAACCAGGCTTTCATCTTGAGCGAAAATGGCATTATGATTAATGTCCAGTTTTCAAATAGTGGACTGCACATGTCATCTCGCCGCTTCGGAAGCCAGTCATTGGTACGCCTGTTAGGCCACTGGCAACAAACCTCGTCCCGAACCCCGCTCTGGCGTCAGCTGGCGGATGCGTTACGCCTGTTAATTCTTGATGGCCGACTGGCGCTTAACACCCGTCTACCCGGCGAGCGGGAGCTGGCCACTGCGCTGGATGTGAGCCGGACCACCATCAGCAGCGCACTCGCCCATCTGCGTGAGGAAGGTTATCTTGAAAGCCGCCACGGCAGCGGTTCACGCGTGATCCTGCCCGACACACGCGCCGTGCCAACCCTTTCAGCAGCCAGTGCCGCGCTGGATCTCTCCACCGCTGCGCTCAATGCCGGGCCTGAGATCCACCAGGCCTATACCCATGCGCTCACGGCCATTACGCAACATCTCTCGCTTACGGGTTACGATCAGCTTGGGTTGCCGGCGCTGCGGGAAGCCATCGCCGCACGCTATACCGCGCGGGGGCTTCCGACCCGGACAGACGAGGTAATGGTGGTCAATGGCGCGGTCAGCGGTTTTGCGCTGGTCCTGCGGATGATGACCGGCCCGGGGGATCGCGTCGTGGTCGATCATCCCACTTACCCGCTGGCGATCGCCGCCATTCAGGGGGCGCAGTGCCGTCCAGTGGGCGTGTCGCTGCCGGAAACGGGCTGGGATACCCATGGGTTTGCCGCAACGCTTGCCCAGACAGCGCCGCGCCTGGCATACCTGATGCCCGATTTTCATAACCCTACCGGGCGATGCATGGATATTCCCACCCGTCAGGCAATCACCGAGATTGCCGCGCAAACCCGCACGACGCTGGTAGTAGATGAAACGATGGTGGATCTGTGGTTTGACTCGCCCCCGCCGCCGCCGCTGGCGTCATTCAACCCGCAGGCCACCGTGATAACGTTAGGCTCTGCCGGAAAAAGTTTCTGGGGCGGCCTTCGTCTTGGCTGGATCCGTGCCTCCTCGCGCACCATCGCTACGCTTGCCCAGACGCGGGATACCCTGGATTTAGGATCGCCCATGCTCGAACAGCTGGCGACGCTGTGGCTTATCAATAACAGCGAAACGTTTTTGCCCGCTCGCCGGAAGATGCTGGCAGAACGGCGAGATCAATGCGGCGCGCTGTTGCGCGAGCACTTCCCTGAATGGACATTCCATGAAGCGGAAGGCGGGCTTTCCTACTGGATTGAACTGCCGGGGATGCTGGCAACACAACTTGCTGCACGCGCAGAGATACTGGGAATCAACCTGGGGACCGGCACGCGGTTTGGTTTATCGGGTGCGTTTGATCGGTATTTACGTATGCCCTTTTCACTCGATCCGGCTGAGCTTGAACAAGCATTACTGAGAATTAAACCCTTGTGGCTCGCCCTGAATAAAAACGTGCCATCAATAAAAAGAAGTCTGGTTTGATATAAAAAATTTGAAGTGGATCATAAAATAAAAACTGCTGACTGTCACAGATACAGTCAGCAGTTTTCACCATTCAGGATTTAGTGCTGAGGAGGAATAGGAAAACCTTTCAGTGAAATAACGAAATTTTCACCGTCTTTCTTTATTTTTGCGCCGGTATCACACCAGTCAGACGCAATACGAAAGAACTCATCACTTCCTACATTCCAGCCAAGACGTACATGCTTCACGTAGCCTGAACGCAACAGATCGCAGGCCTCGTTGTAGTCACTGGCAGTTGACAGTTGTTGTTTCATTTTCTCTTCTTAAGAATTTTACGTAGAGCCTTGATTTCTTTAGGAGTAAATGGAGAAACACTCTCTTCTTCCGTATGCTGGTTATCAATATCCTCTTCCGATACTCCCGCCTCTTCTACCGCTTCGAATGCCAGCAGCAGCAGTTTCTCTGTCGTCACGCTTAAATTCTCGTTATTAACTTCAGCATAGTGGCGAAGTCTTTCTTTTAGCGCTTGATCAATCTTAACGTTTAACACCGCAGTAGCCATGTTTGTCACTTCCCTTCGGAATAAGTACTTTATTTAATACACGAACTTACCAATGTTATCCAGATATATATTTTTAAGTTATGACAGAAAAAAGACATCCGATATTAAAATGACAGTCTATTATTACAGGTTTATGACAGTAATACTTCAATGCAATGAAATATATATTACATGCAGTCAGTAAAGTCCTAATAACGTTGTGGATTAAAGGCTATTCGAAGCGAAGAGAAACAGGGAGAGTGTTGATGAGAGCAGAAATGGGTGGGGGCCCTGCCAGCTACATCCCGGCACACACGTCGTCTGCCCTGGCTGCTTCCTTCCGGACCTGACCTGGTGAACAGAGTAGCGTTGCGGGAGAACCAACAGAGCCCCCATTGAGAGCGTTGATAACCAACGCGCTGGCGCATTATCCCTGTGCTTACCGCCAATTGCAAGCGACCCGCAACTGGATGCTGGTTTCTTGCGCAAACTGGCGCAGCAATTGGGTTTATCTTCGTTTAACATGACTGTCCAGACATTCCCCACAGGTAGACGTATGGACGAACTTGACTCCTTTCCACAACGCGTATGGCAAATTGTGGCCTCTGTGCCGGAAGGTTATGTCACCACCTATGGCGACGTAGCGCGTCTGGCCGGTTCCCCGCGTGCGGCGCGGCAGGTCGGTGGTGTACTGAAAAGGTTGCCGGAAGGAAGCACCCTGCCCTGGCATCGGGTGGTAAACCGTCATGGGGCGATCTCGTTGACCGGGCCGGATCTGCAGCGCCAGCGTCAGGCGTTACTGTCAGAAGGGGTGCAGGTGTCGGGATCAGGGCAGATTGATTTGCAAAAGTACCGCTGGGTGTATTAAACCCTCTCCCGAAGGAGAGGGTTTAAAGCGTTACATCTGGGTCGGAGGGGTTGGCAGAGACGGTTGGTTAGTCTGTGGCGCAACCGGCACTTCGGTTTGCTGTACCGGAACCAGGTTCAGGTCAACTTTTGTCCCGCCGTGGTTAATCGCTTCCTGCACCGTATCGGTGATAAACACCAGTTTATCGTTGATCGTTACTGCTGCGCTCAGGAGGATACGGGCATTAGGCTGCACGTCTGATGGGTTATACGGCAACACGAAGCTAAACGGTGCCTGCTTACCTTCCGTACGCACGGCACGCTGGGCCAATACTTTAGACGGCGCGTCTGCCAGGGAAGCATCAGACAGGGTTACCGTTAATACCGCATCTGGCGGTAACGCGACTTTCTGTTTAATCCAGATAGTCCCGGAAACGTTAGGCTGCTGAATGGACTGCTGTGAGAGTGTATTAATCCCGTTTGGATCTGCTGCTGGCACCGGCACCTGGGCGCTCTTTCCTGCACAGGCGGACAACGCCACCGCAATTGCTACACCACTTAGCATGGGCACGAGTTTCATTGAAGTCTCCTTATCATCAATGCACCAGCGGGATCGATCCCATCCGATGTCGTTTCAATCACATAACACAGGTAAGTTTGGCACAGATCACTGATTTATGCCTAAAATCGTCCAGATATTCAGATTATTCTACCCATCGGACCACTTTCATTTCTGCGTTATACTCTGCCTATCTTTCGCTACGGCGTTTATTGAGGACAACTATGAGTCAGGCACTGAACAATCTGCTGACATTACTGAATCTGGAAAAAATTGAGGAAGGACTCTTTCGCGGACAGAGCGAAGATCTCGGCTTACGCCAGGTCTTCGGCGGGCAAGTCGTAGGACAAGCGCTCTACGCAGCAAAGGAGACCGTCCCTGCAGACCGTCTGGTGCACTCATTTCACAGCTACTTCTTACGCCCTGGTGATAGCGCGAAACCCATCGTGTATGACGTTGAGGTATTGCGGGATGGCAACAGCTTTAGCGCGCGTCGTGTCGCGGCGGTTCAGAATGGCAAGCCTATCTTTTACATGACCGCCTCGTTCCAGGCGCCGGAACCGGGTTATGAGCATCAGAAAACGATGCCACCCGCGCCGTCGCCAGACGATCTCAAATCCGAGACCGATATCGCTCGTGCGCTGGCGCATCTGCTTCCACCGCAGGTAAAGGAGAAGTTTCTCTGCGATAAACCGCTTGAGATCCGCCCTGTCGAATTCCATAACCCGATGAAAGGCCACACGGCCGATCCAAAGCGCCAGGTCTGGATCCGCGCTAACGGTACCGTACCCGCGGATTTCCGCGTTCATCAGTATCTGCTGGGTTATGCTTCAGATTTCAACTTCCTGCCGGTGGCGCTGCAGCCGCACGGCGTGGGCTTCCTTGAAAAAGGGATGCAGGTGGCCACCATCGATCACTCCATGTGGTTCCATCGTCCGTTCGACATGAACGAGTGGCTGCTCTACAGCGTGGAGAGTACCTCGGCGTCAAGCGCGCGCGGCTTTGTGCGCGGTGAGTTTTACACTCAGGATGGCGTGCTGGTCGCGTCGACGGTGCAGGAAGGGGTAATGCGTAACCGCGGGTGATGTTGTACTGCGGCCCTCTCCCGACGGGAGAGGGAACAAAACGAAAACGGCAACCCTGGGTTGCCGTTTTGCTTATCAGGCGTTGTACGCATTCTCGCCGTGGCTGTTGACGTCCAGACCTTCGCGTTCCTGCTCTTCCGGAACACGCAGACCGACGGTCATATCCGCCAGCTTATAGCCGATGAAGGCCACAACGGCAGACCACACGACGGTGATGGCAATACTTTCCAGCTGCACCAGCACCTGGTGAACCATGGTGACGCCTTCTGCGTAACCCACGCCACCCAGCGATTTCGCCGCGAAGATACCGGTCATGATACAACCGACGATGCCGCAGACGCCGTGTACACCGAAGACATCGCACGGGTCATCGACGCGCAGAACACGTTTCAGAGCCGTCACACCCCACAGACCCGCCAGACCGGCCACCAGCCCGACAAGCAGCGCGCCGCCAACACCGACGTAGCCACAAGCTGGCGTGATACCAACCAGACCGGCAATTGCACCTGAACAGGCACCCAGCAGCGAAGGCTTACCGCGTACCGCCCACTCACCAAATACCCATGAGAGGATCGCACCCGCCGTTGCCACAACCGTGTTCACGAAGGCCAGCGCGGCGATTTCGTTTGCTGCGCTTGCTGAACCGGCGTTGAAGCCGAACCAGCCAAAGTAAAGGATCGCTGTACCGGTAAATACCATCGGCAGGTTGTGCGGTTTGAACGCTTCTTTACCGAAGCCAACGCGTTTGCCAATCAGGTATGCCCCTACCAGGCCCGCCACCGCGGCGTTGATGTGTACAACAGTACCGCCTGCGAAGTCCAGCGCGCCATGACTCGCCAGCAGACCGCCACCCCAGACCATGTGCGCAATCGGCACATAGGAGAGCGTCAGCCAGACCACCACGAAGATCAGTACGGCGGAGAAGCGAATACGCTCAGCCAGCGCACCGACGATCAGCCCAACGGTGATACAGGCGAACGAGCCCTGGAAGGCAACGTGAATATATTGATAGAAACTGCCCATCAGCGCGGTCAGTTCGATGTTTTTCAGCATGACCCAGTCAAAGTTTCCGAAGAACGCATTGCCCGTGCCGAAGGCCAGAGAGTAACCGTAGACCACCCACAACACGCAAACCAGCGCGAACGTGACGGCAACCTGCGTCAGCATGGAGAGAACGTTTTTGCCACGGATCAGGCCGCCGTAGAACAGCGCAATGCCCGGAATGGACATGAACAGCACCAGCGCGGTGCTGATCATCATAAAGGCGTTATCGGCTTTGTCTGCCACCGCAGGGGCAGCCAGTGCCAGGCCCGGCAGCAGTGCCAGCGAACCCAGA
Source organism: Enterobacter sp. V89_11 (assembly GCF_029967775.1). Lineage (NCBI taxonomy): Bacteria > Pseudomonadati > Pseudomonadota > Gammaproteobacteria > Enterobacterales > Enterobacteriaceae > Enterobacter > Enterobacter sp. V89_11. The sequence goes on from NZ_JASCAN010000025.1 coordinate 126,015, forward strand.
CCCGTTTTGATTGTTGCTATCTTCATTTTCTCGATCCCTATCACTGTGTGCCAGGAGTTACTTACAGTGCCGCTTCGTCAGATTCGCCGGTACGGATGCGAATGACGCGCTGCAATTCGGCAACGAAAATTTTGCCGTCGCCAATTTTGCCGGTGTAGGCCGCTTTGCTAATGACATCAATAACTTCATCAAGCTGGTCATCAGCAATCGCGACATCAATTTTTACTTTTGGCAGGAAGTTAACGCTGTATTCTGCCCCGCGGTAAAGCTCGGCATGACCCTTCTGACGACCAAAGCCTTTCACTTCGGTGACAGTCAGTCCCTGAATACCCATGGAAGACAATGCTTCACGCACGTCTTCGAGTTTGAATGGTTTGATTACAACCGTAACCAGCTTCATAGATCCCCTCCAGTCAGAATTCGGTAATGGCCGCCGCTAATACGCAGAAGACATTGCAAGGGGTGTGCCAGAAATGAAAACCTGAGGGAAACGCGCTGCAATGAGCATTACACGAGCATGTTTAACGAACCGGTGAAAAAAAACGCACCATGACAGTGCACGGTGCGTTTCAGTTTTGCACCAACAGTAATGACTGTTAGCGCGCTGCCTTGTTTTGGTGCATCAGGCGCTGAGGGACTCGTCCTCGCGCACACTGGCGGCCAGCTCTTCACCGGCCAGCTGCAGCTGATACATCTGCCAGTAGCGCCCTTTTGCTTCGAGCAGCTCCCGGTGCGTACCGCGTTCGACGGCCTGACCGCGATGCAGCACCAGGATGGTGTCTGCGTCGACAATCGTTGAAAGACGGTGTGCGATAACCACCAGCGTCGTGTGGTCACGCACCGCGGCCAGCGCCAGCTGGATAGCCTGCTCAGTACCAGAGTCGATGCTGGCGGTCGCTTCGTCGAGTATCAGCACCTGCGGCGTTTCAATCAGCACCCGCGCCAGGGCCAGAAGCTGCTTTTGTCCCACCGAGAGGTTATTCCCCTGCTCACCAAGCCGGGTATTGATCCCATCGCTAAAGCCGCGCGCCAGCTCTGCCAGCTGCACGGTTTCCAGCACATCCCACACCTGTTGCTGGGTATAGTCCCGACCGAGAGTGACGTTGGCGTAAAAGGTATCGGCCATGACTACCGGGTCTTGCTGCACCATTGCAACGCCTTTGCGCAACACATTGTGGCTCAGTGATGCGAGCGGACGACCATCAATGCGGATTTCACCCTGACTGACCGGGTAATAGCCCATCAACAGGCTGGCGAGGGTACTTTTGCCGCTACCGGTGTGCCCCACCAGCGCCACAAAGCCGCGCGACGGCACATCAAGAGAGATGTCCTGCAACACCAGACGGTCTTCACGGTAAGCAAACGAGACCTTATCAAACGTAATCTCTCCGCTTTGCAAAGGACGCTCATCATCGCCGTAGGTCTGACGTGGCCGGTCCATCAGTTCGAACACGCGCTCCCCCGCCACCACGGCCTGTTGCAACATAGATTGCTGGGTGGTGAGTTCTATCAACGGTTCATTAAGGCGTCCCAGATAGCTGATAAAAGCGTACAGAACCCCAACTTCAATTGTTCCGTTCGCGCTCATCCCGAAAAGCATCAGCAGGCCACAGAGAACCAGCGCCGAGAAGAGGCTCAGCAGTGGACGTAGCAGGAAACCGTCCAGTCGCAGCGTCTGCATACGCGCCATATAGTGCGACCGGCTGGCTTCCCCCATGCGTTCACCAAAGCGAGCCTGCTGGCGGAACTGCTGAATGACGCTCATGCCGTTGATCACTTCGTTGAAGCCATCGTTGATATCGGCCAGATAGGCGCGCACCCGACGCACAATCGGCGTGCTGTAGCGTTGATAGATGACCATTACAATCAATACGGCCGGGAAGATGGTGATCGCCACCAGAGCCATACGCCAGTTGAGGCTGAACATCGCCACCAGCATGGCGCCAATCAGCGCCGCGCTGCGCAGCACGGTTGCCACGACGGTGACATACAGATCGCGGATCACCTCGGTATCGTTGGTCACCCGGGATATCACCTGCCCAACCGGCTGGGTATCAAACTCGCTCAACGGCTGGCGCAGTGCCGCATCCATCACATCCGTACGTAACTTCTGCACCACGCCCACGGCCGCCCGGTTAAAGAGCAGAGACTGGGCGTAATGCAGTGACGCCGCAGTCAGCTGTAGCCCAACGTAGGCCACACCTAACCCCGCGACGAGCCCCAGCGGCAAATAGCTTTTCGCCACCATATTGTCGATAAAGTAGCTGATAAGCAGCGGACCGCTCACTTCTGCAATCGCGGCAATCCACAGCAACAGTACGGCAAGCGAAAGCGGTTTTCGCCACGGAGAACCATAGGCCAGCAGGCGTTTTAGCGTCGGCCACTGCGTCACGGTCTTACGCATTAGCGTTCTCCTCATCCTGTTCCGGGGCGTCGTCCAGCGCCGCTTCAAGCTGCTGATAACGATACATATCGCGATACCAGCCCGGTTGCTCCGCAAGCTGTTCATGCTGTCCGCGCTGGGCAATGTGCCCGTGCTGTAATACCAGAATTTCATTGGCTTCCGTCAGCGCCGACAACCGGTGTGCACTGATGATCACCGTCCTTCCATCCCCCCACTGTCGCAGGTTATGCAGGATCTGGTGCTCGGTGCGGCCATCGACGGCGGAGAGCGCATCATCAAGGATCAGGATTTCGGCATTCAGCAGCAGCGCGCGGGCAATCGAGAGACGCTGTTTTTGCCCGCCGGAAAGCATAACGCCACGCTCACCCACTTCCGTTTCATAGCCCTGTGGCAGACGCAGAATATCGTCATGGACGCTGGCCAGGCGCGCGACGTGCTCAATCTCTTCCTGAGTCGCCGCTGGGCGTCCGAGGGCAATGTTATTCGCCACGGTGTCAGAAAAGAGAAACGGCGTCTGGCTGACCACCGCCAGACGACCGCGCCAGTCATCGAGCAGCAGGTTCGTCAACGGAATATCATGGAAGCGAATATCGCCCTGCGTGACGTCAAAGTGACGTTGAATCAGGGAGAGTACGGTACTTTTCCCGGCGCCTGTCGGACCGCAGATACCGAGCATCTGACCCGGTTTGAGCGTAAAGCTGACGTTCTCCAGTACCGTATGTTCCGTTTGCGGATACACAAACTTACGGACGTCGACATTCATCACGCCGCGCCCTTCCGGTACCGATTCGCTACCGTCATTCACCACTGGCGCTTCGGCAAGCATCGCGCGAATACGGCTGTAGGCGGCGCTGCCGCGCTCTACGATGTTAAACATCCAGGCCAGTGCCAGCATCGGCCATATCATCAGCCCCAGGTACATGGCAAAGCTGGTCAATTGCCCGAGGGTTAGCGAGCCCTGCACCACCATCCAGCTCCCGCCACCAATGGCCAGCAGGTTTGCCATGCCAATCGCGACATAGATTGTCGGGTCAAACCGCGCATCGATACGCGCAACGCGCATGTTCTTCGCCCCCGTGTCGGCGGCATCGGCTGCAAACAGCGCGGATTGTCGATCTTCCAGGCCAAACGCTTTGATCATGCGGATGCTGGTCATGCTCTCCTGCGTACGGTCATTCAGCGAGGAAAACGCCGCCTGCGCCAGCTTGAAGCGCTCATGAAGCTGTTCGCCATAGCGGTTGATCGCCAGCGCCATCAGCGGCATAGGCAGCAACGCCAGCAGCGTGAGCTGCCAGCTTATCTGGGTGGACATCACAATCAGAACCGCACAGCCCATCACCAGAGAGTCCACCAGCGTTAACACCCCTTCCCCGGCGGCAAACACGACGCGGTCAACGTCATTGGTGGCGCGAGCGATAAGATCCCCGGTGCGATGACGCAGGTAGAACTCGGGATGCTGGCGGCTCAGCTGACGATAAAAATCTTCACGCAGTTCGACGGCCAGCTGATAGGACGCGCCAAACAGCAGTACCCGCCAGACGTAGCGCAGCAGATAGACAATGATGGCCGTCAGCACCAGCGTGCCGACCCACATCAACACCCGTGCGGTGGTGTAATGCTGTTCTGTAACGCCATCCACAACGTATCCCACCACTTTTGGTGGAATTAACTGCAGGATGGCAATGATAATAAGCAGGGCCACAGCGCCGAGGTAGCGTTGCCACTCCCGACGAAAGTACCAGCTTAATTGGGCAAATAATCGCACGCGGTTTGTTCCTGAAGGTATGGATCCGGCTACGCCGGGAAGTTATTCAATTAATCAATGGGTAGTGCTGTGGTGTATTTAATCTGTTCCATGGCGAAGCTCGAGGTGACGTCCGACAAGCCCGGTACGCTGTTCACCAGCCGCTTGTAAAAATCATCATAACGCTTCATGTCTGCCACCTGGACGCGCATCAGATAGTCATACTCTCCCGCCATGCGCCAGAAACCGAGCACCTCCGGCATCTCGGAGACCTGTGTTACGAAGCGGCTGTACCACTCGCTGCTGTGATGTTGGGTTTTTATCAGGACAAATGCCGTCAACCCAAGCCCCAGTTTTTCGGGATCTAAAAGCGCGACTCGCCCCAGAAGGATGCCGTCATCTTCAAGCTTCTTGAGGCGCTTCCAGCACGGCGTGGTGGTCAGATTAACGGCATCTGCCAGTGCCTGCAAAGAGAGGGTACAGTCATTTTGCAGTAAAGAAAGCAGCTTACGGTCTATTTTATCTAGCATACCCACCTCACAGAGAAAAATTTTCTCCCTTCATTCTATTTTAAAGGCCATATAGCAACAATTTTTTCTGTGCTTTTCGCTATGCTGGGCACAAAATGACAAACGGATAAATACGATGAATAGCGCCTGGGTTAAACATGCCATCAGCGAAATCAATGCCGACTATCAGCGCTCGGCGGACACCCATCTCATTCGCCTGGCTCTGCCGGGTTTTGCTGGCATCCAGCTGTACCTGAAAGATGAAAGCACCCATCCCACCGGTAGCCTGAAGCATCGCCTGGCGCGTTCGCTCTTTTTATACGGTTTGTGTAACGGCTGGATTAAGAAGGGAACCACGATTATTGAATCCTCCTCCGGTTCAACCGCCGTATCCGAAGCCTACTTTGCCCGCCTGCTGGGCCTGCCGTTTATCGCCGTGATGCCCTCCTGCACCGCGAAACGAAAAATTGAGCAGATCGAATTTTACGGTGGACGCTGCCACTTTGTGGAAAGCGCCTGCGAAATTTACGCCGCGTCTGAAATGCTGGCCCGTGAGCTGAATGGCCACTATATGGACCAGTTCACCTTTGCGGAGCGAGCCACAGACTGGCGCGGCAATAACAACATCGCCGACAGTATTTTCCGCCAGATGACCCACGAACCTCACCCTGTTCCGTCGTACATCGTGATGAGCGCCGGTACTGGCGGCACCTCAGCCACCCTGGGGCGTTACATCCGCTGTCAGGGCTATGATACGCAGCTGATGGTGGTGGATCCGCAGAACTCGGTGTTCCTGGACTACTGGCAAAGCCGCAATGCGGATCTGCGCAGCCCGGTGGGCAGTAAGATTGAAGGTATTGGCCGCCCGCGCGTGGAGCCTTCATTCATTCCGGACGTGGTGGATGAGATGCTCCGCGTGCCGGATGCCGCCAGCGTGGCAACGGCGCACTGGCTGGAGACACAGATTGGCCGTAAAGTCGGTGCATCTACCGGCACCAACATGTGGGGAGCCCTGCAGCTTGCGGCTCGCATGCGTGAAGAGGGGCGCACCGGCTCTATCGTCACCCTGCTCTGCGACAGCGGCGAGCGCTATCTTGAGACCTATTACAATGCGCAGTGGGTTCAGGCAAACATCGGCGATATTGAGCCATGGAAAGCGCAGATTACGCAGCTGGTGAAATAAAAAAAAGCCAGACCGGGGTCTGGCTTGCTGGAAGGGTCTCACTATTCGGGGGAATATGGGAGGTTGTTGTTGTCCAGCCAATGCGTCAAAAAATGAGACACTGCTTCGTTACCGCAGTGTCCGATAACCGGTAGATGGGGAAGCTCTGCCTTCAACTGCGGCATCGCATTTCCCATGATCAGACCGCGACCAACGCTGCCCAGCATTTCGCGGTCGTTCATGGCGTCGCCAAACGCCATACATTCCTGCATCGTTAAGCCCAGGTGATCGCTCAGTACCGCCAGCGCCGATCCTTTATTACACCCAACCGGCAAAACCTCGAGACAGTCCACCGCTGAAAAGGTCAGGTGCGCCCGGTCGCCTAACGCGTCATTCAGCTGAATGCGTAAGCGACAAAGATCGTCATGATCGCCGCAGAAACAGATCTTCGTCACTGCGTGAGCCGGAATACGGCGCAGATCGATAAGCTGATAGCGGAAACCACTGTAGACATGGGCGTGCAGCAATGCCGGAATGTCATGCCCGGTAAACCAGCCGTTATCGTTAAAGACATGAACGCTGGCCCGGGTGTCCCAGGTGCTGTGCAATACGATATCTGCCACTTCCGGGTTGAGATCCTGACGGTGGAGAACATCGCCTTCGACAGAGTGAATGCGCGTCCCATTGCCGGTAATAAGAAAAGCATCCAGGGAAAACGCCCCCAGCAAATGGCGCATCTCCAGCACATGACGGCCGGTGGCAAACGTCAGGGTGACATCACGTTCGTGCAGGCGCTTCAGGGTACTCAGGGTTTTCTCACCCAGACGGTGATCCGGCATTAACAACGTACCGTCCATATCAAACGCAGCGAGACGAGCCATGATTACTCCTGAAATGTGATGCGGTTAACTTGTGCATCAGTATTGCGTGAGATATACGGAAGTAATAGTGAATAGATGATAATTATTGTTCAGGGTTTCTCATGCGCCAGCTTAACCGACTCAACCAGTACCACCGTTTGTGGCAGCCTTCCGCTGGCGCGACGCAGCAGGCCACCATCAGCGAGCTGGCCGCCCGCTGTTTTTGCAGCGAACGGCATGTCCGTACGTTACTGCGTCAGGCGCAGGAGGCGGGCTGGCTTAGCTGGCGAGCGCAGTCTGGCCGCGGTAAGCGTGGGGAGCTGACTTTCCACGTCACCCCGGAGTCACTTCGCAATGCGATGATGGAAGAGGCGCTGAAGCGTGGGCAGCAGCATAACGCGCTTGAGCTGGCCCAGCTGGCACCGGAGGAGCTGCGGTCACTGCTTCATCCGTTTTTAGGCGGCCAGTGGCAAAACGATACGCCGACGCTGCGCATTCCCTATTACCGCTCGCTGGATCCACTGCATCCCGGCTTTTTACCCGGTCGGGCGGAACAGCATCTGGCAGGACAGGTCTTTTCCGGGCTGACGCGTTTTCACGGTAACAGCAGCGAACCGACGGGCGATCTTGCCCATCACTGGGACGTGTCGGAGGACGGGCTGCGCTGGCATTTTTATATTCGCTCCACGCTTCACTGGCATAACGGTGATAAAGTCGAAACGGTCCAGCTACAGGAGAGTCTGAATGCGATGTTGACGCTCCCGGCCATGCACAGGCTTTTTCAGAGCGTGCTGCGCATTGAAGTTACCCATCCGCAGTGTCTGACGTTTATTTTACACAAGCCCGACTACTGGCTGGCGCATCGGCTGGCAACCTATTGCAGCCGTGTGGCGCACCCGGCACAACCGATGACAGGCAGCGGACCTTTCAGGCTCACCGCGTATAAGCCGGACCTGGTTCGTCTGGAAAGCCATGAGCAGTATCACCTTAACCACCCGCTACTGAAGGCCATCGAGTTCTGGATCACCCCTCAGCTATTTGATCAGGGTCTTGGAACCAGCTGCCGGCATCCGGTACAAATCGCCATCGGGGAGCCTGACGAACTGACCCGTTTGCGGCTGGTGAGTAACAGCATCAGCCTGGGGTTTTGCTACCTCACGCTGAAGCGCAGCCCGCGTCTTAGCGAAATGCAGGCAAGACGCCTTATCAACATCATTCATCTCTCAACGCTTCTGCATACTCTTCCTCTGGATGAGGGGCTTATCACCCCAACGCAGGAGTTGCTGCCGGGCTGGCGTATTCCTGAGTGGCCGGATCTCACGGATGTCCCTTTGCCTGAGACGCTGACCCTGATTTACCATCTGCCCGTCGAGTTACATACCATGGCGAGTCAGCTAAAAGCGTATCTTTCCCGCCAGGGCTGCGCGTTAACGGTCATCTTTCACGATGCCAAAACGTGGGACGGATGTCAGCATCTTGCCGACGCGGACCTCATGATGGGAGACAGGCTGATTGGCGAAGCACCGGAATACACCCTTGAGCAGTGGCTTCGCTGCGATGCGCTATGGCCGCACCTGCTGAGCGCGCCGCAACATGCCCATCTGCAGGCGACACTGGATGCCGTTCAGACTCAGGCTGACGAGCATGCCCGGCATCGCGGGCTGAAAGCTATTTTTACCCAACTCATGGAGAGCGCGGTGCTGACGCCGTTGTTTAACTACCAGTACCAAATCAGCGCGCCCCCGGGAGTCAATGGCATACGGCTTAACACCCGCGGCTGGTTCGATTTCACCGAAGCCTGGCTCCCGGCCCCCAAATCGTGAAGAAGCTGGTCGTCGCCGTAGTCAGACGGTAACATGATGTTTTTACCGTAACTGTCGAGATGATTTATGAAACGTGCCGTCGTCGTGTTCAGCGGAGGACAAGATTCCACTACCTGCCTGGTTCAGGCGCTTCATCAGTACGATGAGGTTCACTGTGTCACTTTCGATTATGGTCAGCGACATCGCGCTGAAATCGACGTCGCCCGTGAACTGGCGCTGAAACTGGGCGCGCGCGCGCATAAGGTGCTGGACGTTACGCTGTTAAATGAACTGGCCGTCAGTAGCCTCACCCGCGACAGTATTCCCGTTCCTGACTATGAACCTGATGCCAGCGGCATTCCGAACACCTTTGTGCCAGGCCGCAATATTCTCTTCCTGACGCTGACGGCGATCTACGCCTACCAGGTGAAAGCCGAAGCGGTGATCACGGGCGTGTGTGAAACCGACTTCTCCGGGTACCCTGACTGCCGTGACGAGTTCGTGAAGGCTCTCAACCACGCCGTGAATCTGGGGATGGCAAAAGAGACGCGCTTTGAAACGCCACTGATGTGGCTTGATAAAGCGGAAACCTGGGCACTGGCAGACTACTGGGGCAAACTGGACATGGTTCGCAGCGAAACCCTTACCTGCTACAACGGCATTAAAGGTGATGGCTGTGGCCAGTGTGCGGCCTGTAATCTGCGCGCAAACGGACTGAATCACTATCTGGCCGATAAAGCGGGCGTGATGTCGGCGATGAAGAAAAAAACCGGGCTCAAATAAGCCTCTTTGACCGTGCTGGCGAACAGAATATCGACAGCACGGGTCATGAACACAACGCGTCTAGACGATCATCAACTGCAGTTTTTCCCGCAACTCCCCTTCCAGCGGCAACGCTTTCTGGGTTTTCAGATCGATACAGACAAAGGTGATCAGCGCGTCGGCAACGGCCTGGCCTTCAGGATCCAGCGTCACCGCCTGGGTTAACACGCCGCTCTTGCCGTTTAACTGTTGAAGCTGGCTGGTGATGGTCAGCACATCTCCCAGCACGGCCGGACGACGGTAGTTGATATTGATGTTGACGACCACGAACGCGATGTTGTGCGCGGTCATCCACTGAAAGCTTTCGCTGCTTTCCAGACCGTCCCAGCGCGCTTCTTCAAGAAACTCAAGATAACGGGCGTTGTTGACGTGCTGGTAAACATCGATGTGGTACCCGCGTACTTTGATTTTTGTCTGCATAGCGCAATAGCCTTTACTGTTGTTATAGGATAAGAGGTCATGACTGGTATGACCTCTTTATCCTGGCAAAATTTTGCCGCCGTGCAAATAATTATGTGATTACAACGTCAGGTGTGAGAGGTTGCGCTCAACCAGCGCTCCGCCCATACCGGGTACTTGCTTAAGATCGTCAACCGTTTTGAAAGGACCGTACTCTTCGCGATAGCTGACTATCGCCTGCGCTTTTTTTAGCCCTACGCCATTCATTACCCGGGCGAGATCCTCTGCCGATGCCGAATTGATACTGACTCGCGTACCGTCATCATCCGCGCTTTTTCCGGCATCCGTGGCTTTCGTCTGGCCAGCTGCGGGTGCCGCTGCGTCAGGCCTGGTTTGCACCGCCGGTGTTTTCGCCGCAGGTGTCGTCGCCAGCGCGCCTGCGCTCATCCCGGTGGTGGCAATCGCCAGAGTAATGAACAGAGCCTTGATTCCACATTTCATGCTGTTATCTCCTTGTTTGTTGACAGCCAGGCCACAATATCCAGCGTTATAACCCGGCACAAACGGCAGATTGCAGAAATGGAAAAGGCCGCGAAAGCGGCCTTTAGTTATTGCAGAGCGTTACGAAAATATGCGAGCAAATACGTAATTATTGCTGCTGAGTCATCACGTCACCGAGCTTGATTTTGGCTTCTGTGCGCAGGTTGCTCATCATCGCTTCGAAAGCAATCTGAGCATTGTTCTGGGTAATACCCTGCACCATCGCTTTCTTCTGCTCTTCAGGCATCGTGCCTGCTTTCACGTCGTCCAGTGCGAGCAGAACGACGTTACCCTGCATATCGGTAGTGGTACCGAAGCTTGGTTTGTCCTTCGCAGGCAGGCTCAGACCGAACGCTGCCTGACTGACAGGATCCTGACCGGTACGGCTCAGCGTTTTTGGCTCACCGAAGCTCAGACCTGCCGCTTTCAGCGCATCCTGTTTACCCGCTTTCAGGTCAACCAGAATCTTCTCAGCATCCAGTTTTGCCTGCTGTTCCGCTTTGTTGTGCTTAACCTGAGCAACCACCTGATCTTTCACTTCTGCCAGCGGTTTAATCGCTTCTGGTTTGTGCTCGCTGACGCGAAGAACAAACGCACGATCGCCGTCGACGGTAATGATGTCAGAGTTGCTGCCCGGCGTGCCGTTCTCGCCAACCAGACCACCGTTGAAGATGGCATCAGCAACCGGTTTGAAATTCAGCTCTTCCGGCAGGTTGTTACGACCGAACCAGCCGGTCTCAACCGCTTTCACCCCTGCAGCCTGCTCAGCACCCGCCAGAGATTCGTTGTCGTTGCTGGCAGCATCACTGACTTTCTGTTGCAGCGCGTAGTAAGCATCCAGCGCTTTTTCCTGCTTCACTTTCGCTGCGATATCATCGCGAACGTCAGCCAGCGGCTTGGTTTTCGCGGCCTCGATGTCATCCAGACGCGCCACCAGGAAACCAACGGAAGATTTAATGACACCCGAAAGCTGGCCTTTATCTTTCAGACCGGCATTTTTCAGTTCGTCAGGCGTGGTGCTCTCTTCCAGCCAGCCCATATCACCGCCGTTTTTAGCAGAGATAATATCGGTGGATTTTGCTTTCGCGAGGGAGGCGAAATCAGCGCCCTTATTCAGCTCATTCAGCACGGCTTTGGCGTCTGCCTCAGTTTTGGTCTGGATCACGCTGTAGCGGTTACGCTGCGGCTGAGTGAACTGATCCTGATGCTGATCGTAATAAGACTGAATTTCGGCGTCAGAGGCTGTTTCCTGCAGCGCGGCAGCATCCAGCTTGATATAGCTCACACGGAACTGTTCTGGAGCAACGAAGTTATTCTTGTTCTGCTCGTAATAGGCGTTAATGTCCGCGTCGCTAACCTGCTGCTTCGCCGCCAGAGCATTCACATCGATGGTCGCTTCACGTACCACGCGCTGCTGTGCAACCAGGGCTGCCAGCTCTTCCGTCTCACCTTTGAGCATGAAATCAGTGCCAACGACGGCATTGATGAGCTGTTGGGTTGTCAGTTGATTACGCAGAGCCTGAGCGTATTGATCGGCAGTCATGCCCATCTGATTAATGATGCCGTTGTAACGCGCATTGTCGAATTTGCCGTTAGACTGGAAAGCCTGAGTCGATAAGATGGCTTTTTTAACCTGCTCATCGCTGATGCCCAGGCCCAGTTTTTTCGCGTATTGATCGAGCAGCGCTTCGTCGATCAGACGGTTCAGGGTCTGTTGGCGCAGGGATTTCATATACCCTTCGTTTGCCGCGAGTTCAGAGAATTGGTCGCCCAGCTGTTGCTGCATACGGTTACGTTCGCCGGCAAAAGCATTCTCGAACTGACCACGGCTGATCTCCTGGCCATTCACTTTTGCGGCATAGTTCGCGCCACCGCCGATAAGGTAACTGCTCACGCCGGTCAATATGAACGACACGATAATGATACCGAAAATAATCTTGAGCACGAGACTGTTAGCAGCCGTGCGTAAGCTGTCCATCATGGTGTAACAACACTCCGCTGTAGGTGACTGGTTACCTGACGCTAACGGAAAATCCTGCCCGTCGCGCGTAAAGGCGTATTGTGACAAGAAAACGGTGCGATTGTCAGCCCACAACTCGCATAAACTCGCACAAATCAGGCCTGGACAAACAAAAAAGGCACATCAAATGATGCGCCCTTGTACTATTCGGCTTCCCTGAGATGGGAAAGCAATCAGTTTACTGCGTCTTTCAGCGCTTTACCTGCACGGAAACCCGGCACTTTAGCGGCAGCAATGGTGATCTCTTTACCGGTCTGAGGGTTGCGGCCAGTACGGGCAGCACGCTCTTTAACAGCAAAAGTACCGAAGCCTACCAGTGCAACGTCGTCCCCAGCCTGCAGAGATTCAGTAACAGAAGCAATTAATGCATCTAACGCACGTCCAGCTGCAGCTTTAGAAATATCAGCACCAGCAGCAATTTTGTCAATCAGTTGAGATTTATTCACTGTTCTCTTCCTCTCTTTATAATTTATATCGCGCCTGAATCCTTCACAACGCGACCGCGCAGCAGTTATATCAGGCCTGCCATGACCTTACAACACCCGTTGTTGATGGCTGGCCTAATCAGCAATCTAAATTAGCTATACAAAAAAAGGCTGGCAAGTGCGAAATGACTTACCAGCCTTACTTTTATTGACGCTCTTTGCGCGAGGTCACTATTTTGCGGTTACAACCTGCATTCCGGAAGGTTCATTCTGCAGGGCGAGAGTCAGAACTTCCTCAATTCGCTTCACAGGATGAATCTGCAGATCGGCAATCACGTTGTCCGGAATCTCTTCCAGATCGCGTTTATTTTCGTAAGGGATCAATACGGTTTTGATCCCACCACGGTGTGCCGCCAGCAGTTTTTCTTTTAACCCACCGATTGGCAGCACCTGGCCACGCAACGTGATCTCACCGGTCATTGCCACATCGGCACGCACCGGGTTGCCGGTAAGGCAGGATACCAGTGCGGTACACATGGCAATACCTGCGCTTGGGCCATCTTTCGGCGTTGCCCCTTCAGGCACGTGCACGTGGATATCGCGTTTCTCGTAGAAATCAGGGTTGATGCCCAATTTCTCCGCACGCGCGCGTACCACTGTCAGCGCGGCCTGAATCGACTCCTGCATCACTTCACCCAGAGAGCCGGTGTAGGTCAGCTTGCCTTTACCCGGGACACAGGCGGTTTCAATGGTCAGCAGATCGCCACCCACTTCCGTCCATGCCAGACCGGTGACCTGGCCCACGCGGTTTTCATTGTCCGCGCGACCATAGTCAAAGCGCTGAACGCCCAGATAGGCATGCAGGTTGTCGCCATTGATCACGATGTGTTTCAGGCTCTTATCCAGCAGCAGCTGTTTAACCGCCTTACGGCACAGTTTCGAGATTTCGCGCTCAAGGCTACGCACGCCCGCTTCACGGGTGTAGTAGCGGATGATGCCAATAATCGCGCTGTCCTCAACGGTCAGCTCGTTGGCTTTCAGCGCGTTACGCTCAATCTGCTTCGGCAGCAGGTGCCGTTTCGCAATGTTCAGTTTTTCGTCTTCGGTATAACCGGAGAGACGAATCACTTCCATACGGTCAAGCAGCGGCGCCGGAATGTTCATGGAGTTCGAGGTCGCGACAAACATGACATCGCTCAGGTCGTAATCCACTTCGAGGTAGTGATCGCTGAACGCCACGTTCTGTTCTGGATCAAGAACTTCCAGCAAAGCAGACGCCGGATCGCCACGCATGTCCGAAGACATTTTGTCGATCTCATCGAGCAGGAACAGCGGGTTTTTAACGCCCACTTTCGCCATCTTCTGGATCAGTTTACCCGGCATAGAACCGATGTAGGTACGACGGTGACCGCGGATCTCCGCTTCATCGCGTACGCCACCCAGCGCCATACGGATATACTTACGTCCGGTCGCTTTGGCGATGGACTGACCCAGAGAGGTTTTCCCTACCCCCGGTGGTCCCACCAGGCACAGAATCGGGCCTTTGATTTTGTTCACACGGCTCTGGACTGCGAGGTACTCAAGAATGCGGTCTTTCACGCGCTCAAGGCCGTAGTGGTCGGTATCCAGGATCTCCTGCGCCTGACGCAGGTCTTTTTTGACCTTGCTGCGGGCATTCCAGGGAACCTGAACCATCCATTCGATATAGCCACGCACGACGGTCGCTTCAGCCGACATTGGAGACATCATTTTCAGCTTCTGCAGTTCTGCTTCGGCTTTCTCTTTGGCCTCTTTCGGCATTTTCGCCGCGTCGATCTTACGCTTCAGTGCTTCGTTTTCGTCCGGCGCATCATCCATCTCGCCGAGCTCTTTCTGAATGGCTTTCATTTGCTCATTCAGATAGTACTCACGCTGAGATTTCTCCATCTGCTTTTTAACGCGGTTACGAATACGCTTCTCAACCTGCAGCAGATCGATTTCAGACTCCATCATCGCCATCAGATATTCCAGACGTTCGTTAACGTCGGACATCTCCAGCACGGACTGTTTGTCAGCCAGCTTCAGCGGCATGTGTGCAGCGATGGTGTCCGCCAGACGCGCAGGATCGTCGATGCTGTTCAGCGACGTCAGCACTTCTGGTGGGATTTTCTTGTTCAGCTTGATATAGCCTTCAAACTGGCTAATCGCGGTGCGCACCAGCACTTCCTGCTCGCGCTCATCCAGCTGAGGTGATTCGAGGTACTCTGCCTTGGCAGAGAAATGCTCGCCATCGTCAGACAGGGTGGTAATACGCGCACGCTGCAAGCCTTCTACCAGCACCTTAACGGTGCCGTCAGGCAGCTTCAGCATCTGCAAAATAGAGGCCACGGTCCCGACGGTGAAAAGATCGTTTACACCCGGCTCATCCGTTGATGCTTCTTTCTGCGCCACCAGCATGATTTTTTTATCATGATCCATGGCGGCTTCGAGGCAACGGATAGATTTTTCCCGCCCTACAAATAAGGGTATGACCATGTGCGGATAAACCACCACATCGCGCAACGGCAATACGGGGATTTCAATGCGTTCAGAACGCTCAGGATTCATAGAGCTCTCTCTTAGTTTAGTGTCCGCCAGGTAAACTGGTCATGTCACTGTGCTTCACATAACCATTAACATGTATCCAGTATATGGGGATGTTTCCCACACATTCAACGCCGCGTATACGGAAAAATAAAAGGGGAGATAAAATCCCCCCTTTTTGATTAACTGCTTGTATGATTTGGTGAATTATTCGCCAGATGCCTGTTGCGCTTCCGGCTTGCCATAAATCAGCAATGGCTTGGTCTGGCCGCTAATGACCGACTCATCAATCACCACTTTCTCAACATCTTCCATCGACGGCAGATCGTACATGGTGTCAAGCAGCGCCGCTTCCACGATAGAACGCAGGCCACGCGCACCGGTTTTACGGATCATCGCTTTCTTGGCAATCGCGTCCAGCGCTTCGTCACGGAATTCCAGCTCAACGCCTTCCAGATTGAACAGCGCCTGATACTGCTTGGTCAGCGCATTTTTCGGCTCTTTCAGGATCTGGATCAGCGCGTCTTCACTCAGTTCGTTCAGCGTTGCCACAACAGGCAGACGGCCAATGAACTCAGGAATCAGACCAAACTTGATCAAGTCTTCTGGCTCAACCTGTGACAGCAACTCGCCTTCGTTCGGCTTTTCGGACGAGGCTTTCACCGTCGCGCCAAAACCAATGCCGGAGCCGGTTTCAACACGGTGAGAGATCACTTTATCCAGACCGGCAAACGCACCACCACAGATGAACAGGATCTTGGACGTATCAACCTGCAGGAACTCCTGCTGAGGATGTTTACGGCCACCCTGCGGTGGAACGGCTGCAACCGTACCTTCAATCAGCTTCAGCAGCGCCTGCTGCACGCCCTCACCCGAAACGTCACGGGTAATGGACGGGTTGTCAGATTTACGGGAGATCTTGTCGATCTCATCGATATAAACAATCCCGCGCTGCGCTTTCTGTACATCGTAATCGCATTTCTGCAGCAGTTTCTGGATGATGTTTTCTACGTCCTCACCCACATAACCGGCTTCGGTCAGGGTGGTGGCATCGGCCATTGTGAACGGAACATCCAGCAGACGCGCCAGCGTTTCAGCCAGCAGCGTTTTACCGGAACCGGTTGGACCGATCAGCAGAATATTACTTTTACCCAGTTCTACGCCATTGCTGGTATCACCGTTACGCAGGCGTTTGTAGTGGTTGTATACCGCCACGGCGAGCACTTTTTTCGCCTGCTCCTGACCGATGACATAGTCGTCAAGATGATGACGAATTTCATGCGGCGTTGGCAGCGCGCTGCGCTCGCGGTGAGGTGCTACTTCTTTAATCTCTTCGCGAATAATGTCGTTACATAAGTCAACACATTCGTCGCAGATATACACGGACGGCCCGGCAATCAGTTTACGCACTTCATGCTGGCTTTTGCCGCAAAAAGAGCAGTACAGCAGTTTGCCCGAACCATCTTTGCGTTTATCTGTCATGAGTCCAAACCTCTTTTTAAGTTCTTTGTGCCGCACATGACGACGCAAATGCCATTTTCAGACGCAAGCTGCTTTTAGCAACATGCCGCCCTACCTGAGTATAGCGGCACACTCGCGTCACGGGCATCAATTACGATGGGTCAAAACGGAGTCGACTAAGCCGTACTCAACAGCCTCAGAGGCAGAGAGGAAACGATCGCGCTCGGTATCGCGCTCGATCTGCTCAAGAGATTGACCCGTATGCTGCGCCATAAGTTCATTCATGCGCGCTTTTACTTTCAGAATTTCGCGGGCGTGGATTTCAATATCCGTCGCCTGCCCCTGATAACCCCCCAGCGGCTGGTGAATCATCACGCGGGAATTTGGCAGGCAGAAACGCTTACCTTTAGCCCCTGCGGTTAACAGGAACGCACCCATAGATGCAGCCTGACCCATACAGATAGTGCTGACATCTGGCTTGATGAATTGCATGGTGTCATAAATGGACATACCTGCCGTGATCACGCCGCCCGGGGAGTTAATGTACAGGTAAATGTCTTTTTCCGGGTTTTCCGCTTCCAGAAACAGCATCTGCGCCACGATCAGGTTAGCCATGTGGTCTTCCACCTGGCCGGTCAAAAAGATAACGCGCTCCTTGAGCAGACGGGAATAGATATCAAAAGAACGCTCACCACGTGAGGTCTGTTCAATAACCATTGGCACCAGAGCCATATGGGGTGCAAAGTTATCTCGTTCGCCACTGTATGACATTTCCGTCTCCTGGATCAAAATTGAAAACACCTGCTGTACTGATTGTAACCTTACGGACGGATTATCAGCCAGTCTCAATCATCGTGATTACACACTTATGGGGTTCATACTGCCCTATTTCAAGCATAACAACCTTTTGTTGTTACGCTAACACTGAAAGGGCGTTTTAGCACTCTTCCTGGGGTAAAGCCGTGATAAAAAAAACCCGTCGCCGGAAGGCAACGGGTTTTTTGTTCAAACTTTAAACCCTGGGGGCGAAATTACGCCTGCTGGTTCATCAGTTCGTTGAAAGAGGTCGCTTTTTCGGTCACTTTCGCTTTCGCCAGTACCGCTTCAACAGCCTGTTCTTCCAGGGCAACATTGCGCATGTTGTCCATCAGCTCTTTGTTCTTACCGTAGAACTCGATCACTTCTGATGGATCTTCGTATGCAGAAGCCATCTCTTCGATCAGGCCTTTCACACGCTCTTCGTCAGCTTTCAGCTCGTGGGTACGAATCACTTCGCCCAGCAGCAGGCCAACAACAACGCGGCGTTTAGCTTGCTCTTCGAACAGCTCGCGTGGCAGTTCCATCGCTTGCTGCTGGTTGCCACCGAAACGCTGTGCAGCCTGACGGCGCAGAACGTCGATTTCGCTGTCAATCAGGGCAGCCGGAACGTCGATTTCGTTCGCTTTTACCAGACCGTCAATAGCCTGAGATTTCACACGGTTACGTACAGCGCCGTTCAGCTCACGTTCCATGTTTTTACGCACTTCGGTACGCAGACCAGCTACAGAACCATCTTCCACGCCGAAACGCTTGATGAATTCTTCAGTCAGTTCAGGCAGTTCGCGCTCTTCAACTTTCTTCAGGTTGATAACGAACTTCGCTGCTTTACCTTTCAGGTTTTCAGCGTGGTACTCTTCCGGGAAGGTCACGTCGATGGTGAACTCTTCGCCCGCTTTGTGACCTTTGATACCGTCTTCGAAGCCTGGGATCATACGACCCTGGCCCATTGCCAGTACGAAGTCAGACGCTTTACCGCCTTCGAACTCTTCGCCGTCTACAGAACCGGTGAAGTCGATGGTCACACGGTCTTCCGCGTCAACAGCACCTTCTTTCTCTTTCCAGTTCGCCTGCTGCTTACGCAGAGTGTCCAGCATGCCGTCAACGTCTTCGTCAGTCACGGAAACAACAGGTTTTTCAACTTCGATAGATTCCAGACCTTTCAGCTCAACTTCCGGGTACACTTCGAACTCTACGGAGTAGGTGAAGTCTTCGCCCTGTTTGTATTCGCCTGGAACGTAATTCGGCGCACCGGCCGGATTAATTTTTTCTTTGATGATCGCATCAATAAAGTTGCGGCTCATCAGTTCACCCAGCACATCCTGACGCACGGAAGCGCCATAACGCTGAGCAACAACATTCATCGGTACTTTGCCCTTACGGAAGCCGTCAATACGTACTTTTTTTGCTACGTTGACCAGCTCGCTTTTCACAGCAGTTTCGATGCTGTCAGCAGCGATAGTAATCGTTACACGGCGGCCAAGGCCTTGAGTGGTTTCAACTGAAACTTGCATCTTGTTACCTCAAAAAAATCACAGTGCTCGGTCAACTCTGAATCTGTCTGTTATACCGGGATGCTCTCTTAGTGCAGATTCACATTCCCTGTCGCCAGAATCATCCCGAAGACATTCATTAAGACGCGGCATTATAGCGGCATCACTTAGGTGAGTCGAGAACGGTTGGGGCATGTTGCTGCGGCTTTTTTCACACTTTAAGGCTATTTTTAGCCTTAAAAACGCACCATCCGCTCAAAACTCAGACAAAACAAAACGGCCCGGAGGCCGTTTTGAGGAAATCTGTATGCAACATACTGGAAAAGCTCCAGCCGTTGCAAATCCGATTTATCAGGCGATGGTGCCTGCGCCGCGACACGGCGGCGATGCAAATACCGTATCCTGCAAGCCTTCCCATTCCTTAATGGTATAGGTGTGCAATGCCAGCGCATGTACGGTTGTGGAGAGTTCTTCCGTCAAGGTGCTGTAGATCAAGCGATGTCGGTTCAGGAAACGTTCTCCCGTGAAGCGATCGCTGACCAGAACCACTTTAAAGTGGCTTTCAGAACCTGCCGGCACGTTATGACGATAGCTTTCGTCGACGACTTCGAGGAACACAGGGTTGAACGCTGCCCTTAATTTATCTTCTATCTGTTCACGTATCATCATGAAATCACTCCTCCGACAACGCCAGGATGTCACCCATCCCTTTAAATATTAGCCGCTTTTACCGTTTCCATTACAACAAGACAACAAATATTTAGCTTTCGTCTTATATTCTCATTCAGACGAATGAAGTTCACTGTGAGACTCATACCTTTTGACCTTCGCGCGTGGAGAAAAAGGCGGGGCTGGTCAGTTTTCGGACAAGGCGATGAATTTACATGCGTTGACCACTTCCCCTGGCCGTTAGCGATGTTATGATGGCGGCAATTTTTCTCTGTAATGCTTACGATTCGTTGAGAACCTGAAAATGTTAAAAAAACTCTTCTTTCCGTTGGTAGCACTTTTTATGCTGGCAGGCTGCGCTACCCCGCCTACAACCATTGATGTCTCCCCTAAGATCACCCTGCCTCAGCAGGATCCTAGCCTGATGGGCGTAACCGTGAGCATTAACGGTGCCGATCAGCGTCAGGATCAAGCCCTGGCTAAAGTGACCCGCGACAACCAGCAGGTGACGTTGACCGCCTCACGCGACCTGCGCTTCCTGCTGCAGGAAGTGCTCGAGAAACAGATGACTTCCCGCGGCTATATGATTGGCCCAAGCGGTGCGGTTGATCTGCAGATCATCGTGAACAACCTGTACGCTGACGTGTCCCAGGGTAACGTTCGCTACAACATCGCCACCAAAGCGGATATCGCCATCATCGCGACCGCGAAGAACGGTAACAAGATGACCAAAAACTACCGTGCGAGCTACTCTGTTGAAGGCGCGTTCCAGGCGTCCAACAAAAATATTGCTAACGCGGTTAACAGCGTGCTGACTGACACCATTTCCGATATGGCGCAGGACACCAGCATCCACGACTTCATCAAGCAAAACGCGCGTTAATCCCGCTTCCTGACCCGGTGTTTCACCGGGTCAGCTTTATATGAACATGTCGAGTCATTACTTACGCATTTTCCAGCAACCTAAATCAGCCATCCTGCTGATCCTTGGTTTCGCCTCCGGTTTACCTCTCGCCCTCACCTCCGGCACGCTGCAGGCCTGGATGACCGTCGAGAATATCGATCTCAAAACCATTGGTTTCTTCTCCCTCGTCGGCCAGGCTTACGTCTTTAAGTTCCTGTGGTCGCCGGTGATGGACCGTTATACCCCGCCGTTCCTGGGCCGTCGTCGCGGCTGGTTAGTGATGACCCAGGTCCTGTTGCTGATCGCAATCGCGGCGATGGGCTTTCTTGAACCCACGACGCAGCTTCGCTGGATGGCCGCCCTTGCGGTGGTAATCGCCTTCTGTTCTGCCTCGCAGGATATCGTTTTTGATGCCTGGAAGACGGACGTGTTGCCTGCAGAAGAGCGGGGAGCCGGCGCAGCCATTAGCGTGCTGGGCTATCGTCTGGGGATGCTGGTATCCGGTGGTCTGGCGCTGTGGGTGGCCGACCGTTATCTCGGCTGGCAGGGCATGTACTGGCTGATGGCCGCCCTGTTGATCCCCTGTATTATTGCTACCCTGCTCGCCCCCGAACCGAGCGATGTGATCCCGGTTCCACGTTCTCTGGAGCAGGCCGTTGCCGAACCTCTTCGCGACTTCTTTGGCCGCAACAACGCCTGGCTTATCCTGCTGTTAATCGTCCTTTATAAGCTCGGCGATGCCTTCGCGATGAGCCTGACCACCACCTTCCTTATTCGCGGGGTCGGGTTTGATGCCGGCGAAGTCGGCGTGGTGAACAAAACGCTCGGGTTGTTTGCGACTATTGTCGGGGCCCTGTACGGCGGCGTATTAATGCAGCGTCTGACGCTCTTTCGCGCACTGCTGATCTTCGGCATCCTGCAGGGGGCATCGAACGCCGGTTACTGGCTGCTGTCGGTGACGGATAAGCATATGATCAGCATGGGCGCCGCGGTGTTTTTTGAAAACCTGTGCGGCGGTATGGGGACAGCGGCGTTTGTTGCCCTGCTGATGACCCTGTGCAACAAATCGTTTTCCGCGACGCAGTTCGCTCTGCTCTCGGCGCTTTCCGCCGTTGGTCGCGTGTATGTCGGGCCGATTGCCGGCTGGTTTGTTGAAGCCCATGGTTGGCCAACGTTCTACCTCTTCTCCGTGGTAGCGGCAGTGCCTGGGCTCTTATTGTTACTGGTCTGTCGCCAGACGCTGGAATATACCCAGCGAACAGAACACTTTATGCCACGCACGGAATATCATCGCGCTTACCGTTTTGCGTTACGACTGTTAATGGCGGGTTGCTTTGCCCTGGTGCTGTGGCTCGTGGTGCTCATTATTAATGCCACCACCTCTCTGGTACTGCCTCTCGAAGCGCTTCTGCTGGATACCGGCGCGCTGCTGGCGGTTGCCGGGATCCTGACTGGCGGGCTGCTCGATTTCATGGCGCTGCGTAAAACGCAGTTGACCTGAAGTAAAATCCGAAAGGTTATTTCCCGTTGTAATCACGAACCGAAATTATAACGGTGAAATAGCCGCCAGCCGCTAAAAAAAATATTTGTTGTTTTGTGCGGGATAGGATTCGGAAATTATTGGAGTCAATTGCAGAACGCTATTTTTCATTAAACGATTCAGCATCAGAGAGTTTGATTTTTCGTTTTTTAGTTGTCTTTTTATTGATAATTAATTGTTAATTTTTTGTTTATTTTTCACAATGGTTATACCAATTGCCCCTTTTAGGGTATGCTTGGGGGTCCTTTCGTTATAAAGCCCATGCCATGCGGCTTACGTCTTAAAAAGCGACATAATTTGCAACACTTGTGACATGTGCGGCAGAACCCGGTAACACCTTCCTGACACAGGTCTAATGATGTTTACAGTAATGTAACCTTCCCGTAAAATGCCCCCACACTTTAAACGCCACCAGACTCCCGTGGAATTGAGGTCGTTAAATGAGACTCAGGAAATACAATAAAAGTTTGGGATGGTTGTCATTATTCGCAGGCACTGTATTACTCAGTGGCTGCGATTCTGCACTACTTGACCCCAAAGGACAGATTGGACTGGAACAACGTTCACTGATATTGACGGCTTTTGGCCTGATGTTGATTGTGGTTATTCCAGCCATTTTGATGGCTGTTGGTTTCGCCTGGAAGTATCGTGCGAGCAATAAAGATGCGAAGTATAGCCCTAACTGGTCACACTCCAATAAAGTGGAAGCTGTGGTCTGGACGGTACCTATTCTGATCATCCTGTTCCTTGCCGTACTGACATGGAAAACCACTCACGCACTTGAGCCAAGCAAGCCGCTGGTTCACGATGAAAAACCGATTACCATTGAAGTGGTTTCCATGGACTGGAAATGGTTCTTCATCTATCCGGAACAGGGCATTGCCACCGTGAATGAAATCGCCTTCCCGGCGAACACTCCGGTTCAGTTCAAAGTGACCTCCAACTCCGTAATGAACTCCTTCTTCATCCCACGTCTGGGTAGCCAGATTTACGCGATGGCCGGTATGCAGACTAACCTGCACCTGATCGCGAATGAAGCAGGCACCTACGATGGTATCTCCGCCAGCTATAGCGGCCCGGGCTTCTCAGGTATGAAGTTCAAAGCTATCGCGACGCCAGACCGTGCCGCTTTCGACCAGTGGGTTGAAAAAGCGAAGCAGTCTCCAAACACCATGTCTGACATGGCGGCGTTCGAAAAAGTGGCAGCACCTAGCGAATATAACAAGGTGGAGTACTTCTCTAACGTGAAACCAGATTTGTTCAAAGACGTTATTGGCAAATTTATGGATCACGGCAAGAGCATGGACATGACCCAGCCTGAAGGTGAGCATAGCGCACACGAAGGTATGGAAGGCATGGACATGAGCCACGCGGAAACCGCTCACTAAGGGGCCGAGGAAGAAAATGTTCGGAAAATTGACACTGGATGCAGTGCCCTACCATGAACCCATTATCGTGGTTACGGTTGCTGCAATTATCATCGGTGGCGCAGCCTTACTGGCCTTGATCACTTACTTCGGTAAGTGGAGCTACCTGTGGAACGAGTGGCTGACTTCGGTTGACCACAAAAAACTGGGTATCATGTACTGCATCGTCGGTATCGTCATGTTAATTCGTGGCTTTGCGGATGCGATCATGATGCGTAGCCAGCAGGCACTCGCGTCTGCGGGTGAAGCCGGCTTCCTGCCGCCGCATCACTACGACCAGATCTTTACCGCCCACGGCGTTATCATGATCTTCTTCGTGGCGATGCCGCTGGTTATCGGTCTGATGAACGTTGTCGTTCCGCTGCAAATCGGCGCGCGCGACGTAGCGTTCCCGTTCCTGAACAACCTGAGCTTCTGGTTCACGGTTGTTGGCGTTATCCTGGTTAACCTGTCACTGGGTGTGGGCGAATTTGCGCAGACCGGCTGGCTGGCTTACCCGCCGCTTTCGGGAATTGAGTACAGTCCGGGCGTTGGCGTCGATTACTGGATTTGGGCACTTCAGCTCTCCGGTGTCGGTACAACCCTGACCGGTATCAACTTCTTCGTGACCATTATCAAGATGCGTGCCCCTGGCATGACCATGTTCAAGATGCCGGTATTTACCTGGGCATCTCTGTGCGCCAACATCCTGATTATTGCATCATTCCCAATTCTGACCGTCACCATCGCGCTGCTGACCCTGGACCGCTACCTGGGCACCCATTTCTTTACCAACGATATGGGTGGCAACATGATGATGTACATCAACCTGATTTGGGCCTGGGGTCACCCGGAAGTGTACATCCTGGTTCTGCCGGTCTTCGGTGTGTTCTCCGAAATCGCAGCAACCTTCTCGCGTAAACGTCTGTTTGGTTACACCTCTCTGGTGTGGGCAACCGTGTGTATTACCGTTCTGTCGTTCATCGTTTGGCTGCACCACTTCTTCACCATGGGTGCTGGCGCGAACGTAAACGCCTTCTTCGGTATTACAACCATGATTATCGCAATCCCTACCGGGGTTAAGATCTTCAACTGGCTGTTCACCATGTACCAGGGCCGTATCGTGTTCCACTCAGCAATGCTGTGGACTATCGGCTTCATCGTCACCTTCTCCGTGGGTGGGATGACCGGTGTACTGCTGGCGGTACCGGGTGCTGACTTCGTTCTGCACAACAGTCTGTTCCTGATTGCGCACTTCCATAACGTTATCATCGGTGGTGTGGTCTTCGGCTGCTTCGCTGGCGTAACCTACTGGTGGCCAAAAGCGTTCGGTTTCACCCTGAACGAAAAATGGGGTAAACGCGCATTCTGGTTCTGGATCATCGGCTTCTTCGTTGCATTTATGCCGCTGTACGTGCTGGGCTTCATGGGTATGACCCGTCGTCTGAGCCAGCAGATTGATCCACAGTTCCACCCAATGCTGATGGTTGCAGCGGGCGGTGCCGTGCTGATTGCTTGTGGTATCGCGTCTCAGCTGATTCAGTTCTACGTTTCTATTCGCGACCGCGATCAGAACCGTGACCTGACCGGTGACCCATGGGGTGGCCGTACGCTGGAGTGGGCAACCTCTTCTCCACCACCATTCTATAACTTCGCCATTGTGCCGCAGGTCCATGAACGCGACGCATTCTGGGAAATGAAAGAAAAAGGTGAAGCGTACAAGCAACCTGCTCATTACGAAGAGATCCACATGCCGAAAAACAGCGGTGCGGGCATTGTTATTGCCGCTTTCGCAACGGTATTTGGCTTCGCAATGATCTGGCACATCTGGTGGATGGCGATTGTTGGCTTCGCCGGCATTGTAATCAGCTGGATTGTGAAGAGCTTTGACGAGGACGTAGACTACTACGTACCAGTCCGTGAAGTCGAAAAACTGGAAAACCAGCATTTCGATGAGATTTCTAAAGCGGGGCTGAAAAATGGCAACTGATACTTTGGCGCACTCTACTGCCCACGCGCATGAACATGCGCACCACGATACAGGACCGACGAAAGTCTTCGGTTTCTGGATCTACCTGATGAGCGACTGCATTCTGTTCTGCTGTCTGTTCGCAACGTATGCCGTTCTGGTGAACGGCACTGCGGGCGGCCCGGCTGGCAAGGACATCTTTGAACTGCCGTTCGTTCTGGTAGAAACCGCGCTGCTGCTGTTCAGCTCCATCACCTACGGCATGGCGGCTATCGCCATGTACAAAAACAACAAGAGCCAGGTTGTCTCCTGGCTGGCGTTGACCTGGCTGTTTGGTGCTGGCTTTATCGGGATGGAAATCTATGAATTCCATCACCTGATTATGGAAGGCTTCGGGCCGGATCGTAGTGGCTTCCTGTCTGCGTTCTTCGCACTGGTCGGGACCCACGGTCTGCACGTAACGTCTGGTCTGATCTGGATGGCAGTACTGATGTTCCAGATCTCCCGTCGTGGCCTGACCAGCACTAACCGCACACGTATCCTGTGCCTGAGCCTGTTCTGGCACTTCCTGGACGTTGTGTGGATCTGTGTGTTCTCTGTTGTATATCTGATGGGGGCGATGTAATGAGTCATTCAAACGATCATGGCGCTTCCCACGGTAGCGTAAAAACCTATATGACAGGTTTCATCCTGTCGATCATTCTGACGGTGATCCCGTTCTGGATGGTGATGAGCGGTTCTGCGTCTAAGCCGGTTATTCTGGGTGCAATCCTGGTAACCGCGGTGATTCAGATTCTGGTGCATCTGGTTTGCTTCCTGCACATGAACACCAAGTCCGATGAAGGCTGGAACATGACGGCTTTCATCTTTACCGTGATTATCATCGCTATCCTGGTAGTCGGTTCCATCTGGATTATGTGGAACCTTAACTACAACATGATGGTTCACTAAGAGCGGCGAGTATGTTTAAGCAATACCTGCAAGTCACGAAACCAGGCATCATCTTTGGCAACCTGATCTCCGTAATTGGGGGGTTCCTGCTGGCCTCTAAAGGCAGCATCGATTACACCCTCTTTATCGCTACGCTGGTCGGTGTGTCGCTGGTTGTTGCATCCGGTTGTGTATTTAACAACTACATCGACATGGATATCGACAAGAAGATGGAAAGGACTAAAAATCGGGTGCTGGTTAAAGGCCTGATCGCCCCTTCCGTCTCGCTGGTGTACGCCACCTTGCTGGGTATTGCTGGCTTTATGCTGCTGTGGTTTGGCGCTAACCCTCTGGCTTGTTGGCTGGGGGTGATGGGGTTCGTTGTCTATGTGGGCGTTTACAGCCTGTATATGAAACGCCACTCCGTCTACGGAACGCTGATTGGTTCTCTCTCCGGCGCTGCGCCGCCGGTGATTGGCTACTGCGCCGTCACGAACGAGTTCGACAGCGGTGCGCTGATCCTGCTGGCTATCTTTAGCCTGTGGCAGATGCCGCACTCCTATGCCATCGCGATTTTCCGCTTTAAGGATTATCAGGCAGCGAACATCCCGGTTCTGCCGGTCGTGAAGGGCATTTCCGTGGCTAAAAACCACATCACGCTGTACATCATCGCCTTTGCCGTGGCAACGCTGATGCTCTCTCTGGGCGGTTACGCCGGGTACAAATACCTGGCGGTAGCGGCTGCGGTGAGCGTCTGGTGGCTCGGCATGGCCCTGCGCGGCTACAAAGTGGAAGATGACAAGGTCTGGGCACGTAAGCTGTTCGTGTTCTCCATTGTCGCTATCACTTCGCTGTCGGTGATGATGTCCGTGGATTTCATGGTGCCTGATTCACACAACCTGCTGACTTACGTCTGGTAAGTCACACCAGGTGAATAAAAGGGTGCTTCGGCACCCTTTTTTATTCATCGAATCCATTAATAACGCATGTAATATTTGTTAAATAACCCTTTATTTACCCCGCCCCTTCCCCGCACTACACTATGGCCTGCTTTTGAATTGAGGTGGTAATGAACGATTATAAAATGACGCCAGGCGAATTGCGCGCGACCTGGGGTTTAGGGACTGTTTTCTCGCTACGGATGCTTGGCATGTTTATGGTCCTGCCTGTTCTGACCACGTACGGCATGGCGCTACAGGGTGCCAGCGAAGCGCTGATTGGCCTGGCGATTGGCATCTACGGTCTGGCTCAGGCGGTATTTCAGATCCCGTTTGGCCTGCTCTCGGATCGGGTTGGCCGCAAACCGCTGATTGTCGGCGGCCTGCTTATTTTTGTGCTCGGCAGCGTGATAGCCGCCCTCTCCCACTCCATCTGGGGAATTATTCTTGGTCGCGCCCTGCAGGGCTCTGGTGCGATTGCCGCCGCCGTGATGGCGCTGCTGTCAGACTTAACCCGTGAGCAGAATCGCACCAAAGCGATGGCGTTTATCGGCGTGAGCTTTGGCGTCACTTTCGCGATTGCGATGGTGCTCGGGCCTATTATCACCCATAAACTCGGCCTGCATGCCCTGTTCTGGATGATTGCCGTGCTGGCGACCGTCGGTATTGCGCTGACCCTTTGGGTGGTGCCGGACAGCAAAAACCACGTCCTTAACCGTGAATCCGGGATGGTGAAAGGCTGCTTCAGCAAAGTGCTGATGGAACCGCGCCTGCTTAAACTTAACTTCGGCATCATGTGTCTGCACATCCTGCTGATGTCGACCTTTGTCGCCCTTCCCGGTCAGCTTGCCGCCGCGGGCTTCCCTGCCGCGGAGCACTGGAAAATCTATCTGGTGACCATGCTGATTTCGTTCGTTTCGGTCGTGCCGTTCATCATCTACGCCGAAGTGAAACGCAAGATGAAGCGCGTCTTCATTGGCTGCGTGGCGGTGCTGCTGATTGCCGAGATTGTGCTCTGGGGATCCGGCCCGCACTTCTGGGAACTGGTGGCCGGCGTGCAGCTCTTCTTCCTGGCCTTTAACCTGATGGAAGCCCTGCTGCCATCGCTGATTAGCAAGGAGTCCCCGGCCGGCTATAAAGGCACAGCAATGGGGATCTACTCCACCAGCCAGTTTATCGGCGTGGCTATCGGGGGCTCGCTCGGCGGCTGGGTGGACGGCCTGTTTGATTCGCAAACCGTGTTCCTCGCGGGCGCACTGCTGGCGATGGTCTGGCTGCTGGTCGCCAGCAGCATGAAAGAGCCGCGCTACGTCAGCAGTCTGCGGGTCGAAATTCCTGAGGATGTTGAGATTACCGACGCGCTAAAACAGCGTCTTGAAGCAACAGAGGGGGTAAGTGAAGTGCTTATTGCCCCACAAGAGCGCAGCGCTTACGTCAAAATAGACAGTAAAGTGACTAACCGCTTCGAAATCGAGCAGGCTCTCAAAGCCTGAAAAAATGCCCGGTAAAGCCGGGCATTTTTGTCTTAATCGCGGAAGTTCTTGAACTGGAACGGCTGCCCCAGATCGCCGCCACGTACCAGCGCCATAACGGCCTGCAGGTCATCGCGGGATTTACCGGTCACACGAATTTCTTCACCCTGGATTTGCGCCTGAACCTTCAGCTTGCTGTCCTTGATGAGCTTAACGATCTTCTTCTGAACCGCGCTCTCAATACCCTGCTTCAGTTTGGCTTCGACAAACCAGTTTTTACCGCTATGCACAAACTCGTCTGGTACATCCAGTGAGGTGCCTTCAATGCCGCGTTTAAGCAGCTTGGCGCGCAGAATATCCAGCAGCTGGTTAACCTGGAAATCAGATTCGCTCAGGACCTTAATGGTCTTATTCGCATCGTTCAGCTCGAAAGTTGCCTCAACGCCACGAAAGTCGAAACGTGACTCAACTTCACGGCTTGCGTTTTCAACGCCGTTGCGGACTTCCTGGATATCAACTTCGGAAACAATATCGAAAGATGGCATCTTTTCTTCTCCCTTCATTTTTGTTGCGTTGCATAATACCCGCTACAAGGCAGATACCCCAAATAATTCGAGTTGCAGCTATCCCTGGCCGCTCACGTGAGGAAACACCGCACAGATGTCACAGGGTTTACTCAACAGAAGCTTAGCTGACGGCGCTATACTTAGGCCGTAACACCTGGCGCAGTTGCAGGTGAGGAGGAACAATGAAAATTACAGTGCTCGGATGCGGAGCCCTTGGACAGCTATGGCTGACCGCGCTTTGCAAGCACGGACATGAGGTACAGGGCTGGCTGCGCGTGCCCCAGCCCTATTGCAGTGTGAACCTGATTGACGAAGACGGAAGTATATTCAACGAATCACTCACCGCGAACGATCCGGATTTTCTGGCGCAAAGCGATCTGCTGCTGGTCACGCTCAAAGCATGGCAGGTATCAGATGCGGTAAAGACGCTGGCCGCGCAACTTCCCCCAGACTCCCCCATCCTGCTGCTGCATAACGGCATGGGAACCATTGATGAGCTGAAAAGCATCCCGCATCCCTTGTTGATGGCGACCACCACGCACGCTGCACGCCGCGATGGCAACATTATCGTGCATGTCGCCAGCGGCGTAACGCACATGGGCCCCGCCCGTACGCAGGATGGCGACTACAGCTATCTGGCGGATGTTCTGCAGAAGGTGCTGCCGGACGTGGCCTGGCATGACACTATCCGCCCGCAGCTGTGGCGCAAGCTGGCGGTTAACTGCGTGATCAATCCGCTGACGGCGCTGTGGAACTGCCCGAACGGGGAACTGAAAAATCATCCGCAGGAAATTGCCACCCTGTGCGCGGAGGTTGCCTCGGTTATCGAACGTGAAGGCCTGCATACCTCGGCGGAGGATTTACGCTATTATGTTGAGCAGGTAATTGAAAGTACTGCAGAAAACATCTCCTCGATGTTGCAGGACATTCGGGCATTACGCCACACAGAGATTGATTACATCACAGGCTATTTGCTTAAACGCGCCCGCGCCCACGGCATTGCCGTGCCGGAAAATGCCCGTCTGTATGACCTGGTTAAACGTAAGGAGAGTGAATATGAGCGCGTCAGCACTGATCTGCCTCGCCCCTGGTAGCGAAGAGACAGAAGCCGTCACCACCATTGATTTGATGGTGCGTGGCGGCATTAACGTGACCACCGCCAGCGTCGCCAGCGACGGTAATCTGACCATCACCTGTTCACGCGGCGTAAAAATCCTCGCCGATGCACCGCTTGTGCAGGTGGCCGACGGGGATTACGACATCATCGTACTGCCGGGCGGCCTGAAGGGCGCGGAGTATTTTCGCGACAGCCCCCTCCTGGTCGAAACTGTCAGGCAATTCCATCTGTCGGGGCGCATCGTTGCGGCAATTTGTGCCGCAGCCGGCACGGTTCTGGTGCCGCATAACATTTTCCCGATCGGGAATATGACCGGTTTCCCGGGACTGAAAGAGACCATTCCTGAAGAGCAATGGGTGGATAAACGTGTGGTCTGGGATCCGCGCGTCAATCTGCTCACCAGCCAGGGGCCGGGTACCGCGATCGATTTTGGACTGAAGATTATCGACCTGCTGGTCGGGCGTGAGAAAGCCTACGAGGTGGCGTCGTCGTTAGTGATGGCGGCGGGGATTTATAATTTTTACGAAGCGTAGCGTGTAAAGAAAGCCGGGTAAGCGAAGCCGCCACCCGGCAAACGGTTAAGGGCGATAGACCTTCACATTCGCAAAGCCCTGCTCGCGCAGATACAGCGCCTGCAAACGGCTCATCACCCCGCGCTCGCACCACAGCAGATACGTTTTGCTCTGGTCGAGATCGCCGAATTTGGTGCTCAGCTTGTAGAACGGCAGAGAAACCACGTCCACGCCTTCAACCTGCAGCGGTTTGTCATCCTGTTCATCAATGGAACGGATATCCAGAATCGCGTCGTTGGCACCGAAACCGCTGACGGTTTCAACTTCAACCACTTCCTGCTCGGTCTGCTGGGCAATCTCGCGGATATCGATGTTGGTCGCTTCCGCCACCACCTTCTCCAGAATGCCGAAATCGAAGTTCTCTTCTTCGGCTTCGATTTTCGCCTTTACCGCTTTGACGGTCGGGCTTTTTGAGATCACACCGCAGTATTCCGGCATGGTGCGGGCAAAATCTTCGGTACCGATTTTGCGCGCCAGATCGATGATGTGCTCTTTATCGTAGGAGATCAGCGGACGCAGGATCAGGGTATCCGATACGTTGTCGATAAGACGCAGGTTGGTCAGAGTCTGGCTGGAGACCTGGCCCAGCGCTTCACCGGTGACCAGCGCCTGCACGCCGTAGCGCTCCGCCACTTTGGACGCTGCACGCACCATCATGCGCTTCAGCACCACGCCCATCTGACCGTCGTCCACTTTTTCAAGGATTTCGCCGACCACTGGCTCAAAGTTGATCGCCACAAAACGCACGCGGTGGGAGCTGCCGAAGCGGTTCCACAGATAGTGCGCAACCTGACGTACGCCGATTTCATGCGCCGCACCGCCCAGGTTAAAGAAGCAGTAGTGTACGCGGCAGCCGCGGCGCATCAGCATATAGCTGGAAACACCGGAGTCGAAACCGCCGGAGATCAGCGACAGGACATCTTCCTGCGTGCCGATTGGGAAACCGCCGATACCTTCATAACGGCCTTTCACCAGCAGCAGGCGATCGTTTTCGATCTCCAGGTTAACGGTCACGTCCGGGTTAGTCAGGCGCACGCGGGCGCTCTCAACGTGCTGATTGAGGCCGCCACCCACATAGCGCTCCACTTCAATGGAGCTAAACTCATGCTTACCACGACGCTTCACGCGCACGCAGAAGGTTTTGCCTTCAATCTGATCGCGGTACTGCACCAGCGCTTTTTCAAAAATGTCATGCAGGGAGGTGTAAGGAACGTCTTCCACTTCCAGAATATGGTGAATGCCCGGAATACGGGTCAGCGCGTCGCGAATATCCTGACGTTTGTTTTCATCTTTCGCGCGAACCTCAACGTGGTCCCAGTGACGCACCACGGCGAGCGTTTCGTCGTAGTGTTTTAATACGTTACGAATGTTCCCGGTGAGAATTTTAATAAAGCGCAAACGCACAGATTGGCTTTTGATGGTGATTTCAGGGAACAATTTAATGATAAACTTCATGGCGGCAATGTTTCTTAGGCAAGCTTAAGGCTTGTAATGGAAAATGAAATATACACAAAATCATTCAGGTGGCATCAACGCGGCGAGTCACAGCCCCCCGCAAGCTTACGCGAGTAAGTAACGGAAAGGCGCAAACGTAGCCCAAACAGAGACAACCTGAAGGATGACGTGTATAGCAGCCCACACCCGTGGCTGCATCCAGGCGCGCAAGTATATCATCTTCACGCCGCTCCTGTGCACATTGCGCGTTATTTGATAATTGCCCCGAGTCCGTTACCATGTCGGGGCTGAGAATATAAGAGTCAATTCACTATGCCGAAGAAGAACGACGCACCGGCCAGTTTTGAAACTGCGCTGAGTGAGCTGGAGCAGATTGTCACCCGCCTTGAGAGCGGCGATTTACCGCTGGAAGAGGCGCTCAATGAATTCGAGCGCGGCGTGCAGCTGGCGCGCCAGGGGCAGGTCAAACTGCAGCAGGCCGAGCAGCGCGTGCAGATCCTGCTGTCCGACAGCGAAGACGCTAAAACTACGCCATTCACACCGGACGCCGAGTAAATGGATTTCGCCAACGAGCTTCAGGCATGCGTCGCGCGTGCCAACGATGCGCTGCGCCGTTTTATTGAGCCACAGCCTTTTCAGAACACTCCACTGGTTGAAGCCATGCACTATGGCGCACTCTTGGGTGGAAAGCGCCTGCGTCCGTTTCTGGTCTACGCCACGGGCAATATGTTTGGTATCAGCGCTAACACGCTGGACGCCCCGGCGGCCGCCGTTGAGTGCATCCATGCCTACTCGCTGATCCATGATGATTTGCCAGCCATGGACGACGACGATCTGCGTCGTGGCCAGCCTACCTGCCACATCAAGTTTGGCGAAGCGAATGCCATTCTGGCGGGGGATGCCCTGCAAACCCTGGCGTTCTCGATTCTGAGCGATGCGCCGATGGCCGAAGTGGCCGACCGTGACCGTCTGTCAATGATCTCTGAACTGGCAATGGCCAGCGGCGTCGCCGGTATGTGTGGCGGTCAGGCACTGGATCTGGAAGCGGAAGGACGTCAGGTTAATCTGGAACAGCTGGAGCGTATTCATCGCCATAAAACGGGCGCATTGATTCGTGCAGCCGTTCGTCTGGGCGCCCTGAGCGCGGGTGAACAGGGGCGCAAAGCCCTGCCGATACTGGACAGATATGCAGAAAGTATCGGTCTGGCATTCCAGGTTCAGGATGACATTCTGGATGTGGTGGGCGATACTGCAACATTGGGTAAACGTCAGGGTGCGGATCAGCAGCTTGGCAAAAGTACCTACCCCGCCCTGCTGGGTCTTGAGCAAGCCCAACGTAAAGCCCGGGATCTGATAGAGGATGCCCGCCAGTCGCTGAATCAACTGGCCGCGCAATCACTGGATACTTCGGCACTGGAAGCGCTAGCGGACTATATAATCCAGCGTGATAAATAAACACACTATCTCGATGAGCCTTTGATGAGTTTTGATATTGCCAAATACCCGACACTGGCGTTAGTTGACTCCACCCAGGAGTTACGCCTGTTGCCGAAAGAGAGCCTGCCGAAGCTGTGCGATGAGCTGCGTCGCTACCTGCTCGACAGCGTAAGCCGCTCCAGCGGCCATTTCGCCTCCGGGCTTGGCACGGTAGAGCTGACCGTGGCGCTGCACTATGTCTATAACACGCCGTTCGATCAGCTCATCTGGGATGTCGGCCACCAGGCCTATCCGCATAAAATTCTGACCGGACGTCGCGATAAAATTGGCACCATTCGTCAGAAAGGCGGCCTGCATCCGTTCCCATGGCGTGGCGAGAGCGAGTACGACGTATTAAGCGTTGGGCACTCCTCCACCTCGATCTCTGCGGGTATCGGTATTGCGGTGGCAGCCGAAAAAGAGAATAAACAGCGTCGTACCGTCTGCGTCATTGGCGACGGGGCGATCACTGCCGGTATGGCCTTTGAGGCCATGAACCACGCGGGCGATATCAAGCCAGACATGCTGGTTATCCTCAATGATAACGAAATGTCGATTTCCGAAAACGTGGGCGCGCTGAACAACCATCTGGCGCAGCTGCTCTCCGGCAAGCTTTACTCCTCGCTGCGTGAAGGCGGAAAAAAAGTCTTCTCCGGCGTACCGCCAATCAAAGAACTGCTTAAACGCACCGAAGAACACATCAAAGGCATGGTCGTGCCGGGTACGCTGTTTGAAGAGCTGGGCTTTAATTATATTGGTCCGGTGGACGGGCATGACGTTCTGGGGCTTGTCACCACGCTGAAAAACATGCGTGACCTGAAAGGCCCGCAGTTCCTGCATATCATGACCAAAAAAGGCCGCGGATACGAACCGGCGGAAAAAGATCCCATCACCTTCCACGCGGTACCGAAATTCGACCCGAGCAGCGGTTGCCTGCCTAAAAGCAGCGGCGGCATGCCGAGCTATTCAAAAATCTTTGGCGACTGGCTGTGTGAAACCGCCGCTAAAGACAATAAGCTCATGGCGATCACCCCGGCCATGCGTGAAGGTTCTGGCATGGTGGAGTTCTCCAAAAAATACCCGGACCAGTATTTTGACGTTGCCATTGCCGAGCAGCACGCGGTGACCTTTGCGGCAGGCCTGGCGATTGGCGGTTATAACCCGGTTGTCGCCATTTATTCCACCTTCCTGCAACGCGCCTACGACCAGGTGATCCATGACGTTGCCATCCAGAAGCTGCCGGTCCTGTTTGCTATCGACCGCGCAGGCATTGTGGGTGCTGACGGCCAGACGCACCAGGGGGCATTTGACCTGTCGTTCCTGCGCTGCGTCCCGGATATGGTCATCATGACGCCAAGCGATGAGAACGAATGTCGTCAGATGCTGTTTACCGGCTACCACTATCAGGATGGCCCTAGTGCGGTGCGCTACCCGCGCGGCAATGCCGTCGGCGTTGAACTGCAGCCGCTGGAAAAACTGCCGATAGGTAAAGGTCTGGTGAAACGTCGCGGTGAGAAAGTGGCGATCCTGAACTTTGGTACGCTGATGCCGGAGGCCGCGAAAGTGGCTGAAACGCTGAATGCGACCCTCGTGGATATGCGCTTTGTGAAGCCGCTCGACGAGGCCCTGATCCTGAGCATGGCGGAATCTCATGACGTGCTGGTCACGCTGGAAGAAAACGCCATCATGGGCGGCGCGGGCAGCGGCGTGAACGAAGTGCTGATGGCTAACCGTAAAGCCGTGCCGGTACTGAACCTTGGTCTGCCGGATCATTTCATTCCACAAGGTACCCAGGACGAAGCCCGTGCGGCGATTGGCCTGGATGCGGCCGGCATTGAGTCGAAAATCCGCTCCTGGCTTGCCTGATCCCTCCCCTTTTCCGCTCCTGCTATGCTTAAACGTATTGTTTAAAAAAGCAGGAGCGGAACCATGCAATACACGACATTAGGAAAAACAGACCTTCAGGTTTCCCGACTTTGCCTGGGATGCATGACCTTTGGCGAGCCAGACCGGGGAAATCACGCCTGGACGCTGCCGGAAGAGAGCAGCCGCCTTATCATCAAACGCGCACTCGACGGCGGGATTAACTTTTTTGATACTGCCAACAGTTACTCCGACGGCAGCAGCGAAGAGATTGTCGGCCGCGCCCTGCGCGATTTTGCCCGCCGTGACGATGTGGTCGTCGCCACCAAAGTATATCACCAGGTGGGTGATTTGCCTGAAGGCCTTTCCCGTGCGCAAATCCTGCGATCCATTGATGACAGCCTCCGGCGCCTGAATATGGATTATGTCGACCTGCTGCAGATCCACCGCTGGGATTACAACACGCCGATTGAAGAGACGCTGGAAGCCCTTAACGATGTGGTTAAGGCCGGGAAGGCGCGTTACATCGGCGCATCGTCTATGCACGCTTCGCAGTTTGCCTCAGCGCTTGATCTTCAGGCGCAGCACGGCTGGGCACGGTTTGTCACCATGCAGGATCACTACAACCTTATCTATCGCGAAGAAGAGCGCGATATGCTGCCGCTCTGCTATCAGGAAGGCGTAGCGGTGATCCCATGGAGTCCCCTGGCGCGCGGACGCCTCACCCGACCATGGGGAGAGACCACCGCCCGCTCGGTGTCGGATGCGTTCGGTAAAACCTTATACGAAGGTACGGAAGCCAGCGATGCGTTGATCGCCGAGCGTTTAGCGGGGATTGCCGATGATACCGGTGCCACGCGTGCGCAGGTAGCGCTGGCGTGGCTGCTGAGCAAACGCGGAGTCGCGGCACCGATTATCGGTACATCGCGGGAAGAACAGCTGGATGAGTTGTTGAGTGCCGTTGATTTAACGCTGACGCCTGAGCAAGTCGCCGAACTGGAAACGCCGTACCAGCAGCATCCGGTGGTCGGGTTTAAGTAAGCCCTCGCCCTGCCCGTCTCCCAAAAGGAGAGGGAACAAAACCCCTCGGCCGGGTAAGCGCAGCGCTACCCGGCAGACGAATCACGCAAAGTGGTCGTAACCCTTCCAGTCAAGCGTAACCGGCGCGCCATCACGCACAAATTTCAGCCCTTCACTTTCCGGCATAATCTGTCCGATACAGGTAAACTTCGCCCCAAGGTGAGCTAGCGCCACGTCCAGCGTTCCCCGGTTCAGTTCCGGTACGGTAAAGCACAGCTCATAATCTTCGCCGCCGGAGAGCGCCCAGCGCAGAGCCTGCTCAGGTTCCACATGGCGAAGCAATGGCTCTGACAGCGGGAACAGATCCAGATCTACGCGCGCGCCCACACCGCTGGCTTTCAGAATATGGCCGAGATCGGAGATAAGCCCGTCAGAGAGATCGATAGCCGAGCTTGCCCGCTCGCGCAGCGCCTGGCCGTGCAAAATACGCGGCGTTGGGCGCAGATGGCGTTTCACCAGATATGCCGCATCGTCGGCATCCTTGACGCGTAAGCGGTCCTGGAGGATCGCCAGCCCTGCGGCGCTGTCGCCCGGCGTGCCGGTCACGTAGATCCAGTCACCCGGCTTTGCGCCCGAGCGTTTCAGCGCCCGGCCCAGCGGGACATAGCCGTGGATCGCAAGCGTCATCGACAGCGGCCCGGCAGTGGTGTCACCGCCAATCAGCTGCATATCGTAGTAGTTGAGCTGATCAAACAGCGCATCGCTAAAGGCTTCAAGCCAGTCTTCATCCACCTCGGGCAACGTCAACGCCAGCGTCAGCCACGCGGGATCGGCGCCCATGGCCGCTAAATCGCTTACGTTGACCGCCAGCGCTTTATACGCCAGATCGGCGGGATCGATATCAGGTAAAAAATGACGTCCGCACACTAAGGTGTCGGTGCTGATTGCCAGCGTCTGTTTTTCGGGAATATTGAGAAGTGCGCAGTCATCGCCAATGCCGGTTTCAACATCAAGACGAGAGGTTCTGACACGGTCGAAATAACGGGCAATCAGGGAGAATTCGCCGCATGCCATACGTTATGCCTCAGCAAATTAAATAAAAAAACCGGAGCCGCACTGCCCGGCAGGCAATGCAAAACTCCGGTTTGCGGATCACTTTTTGTGGGGACGGATCGCAGGTGCGGCTTTATCCAGCACGCCGTTTACAAATTTATGGCTGTCTTCAGCGCCGAAGGTTTTCGCCAGTTCGATCGCTTCGTTGATGGCCACTTTGTACGGCACATCATCACGTTTAGACAACTCAAACAGCGCGATACGCAACACAGCTTTCTCAACCTGACCCAGCTCTTCGAGCAGACGGGACAGGTATGGCTTCATCAGACCATCGAGATACGCGCTATTAGTCGCCACTCCCGACAGCAGTTCACGGAAGTACAGAACGTCAACGTCTTTCACGTCCTGTTCTGACAGGAACTGGTATTCAACATCAGCGATGTCGTTCTGGGACAACTGCCAGGAGTAAAGTGCCTGGACGGCACATTCACGGGCGCGGCGACGAGCAGCAGGTTTCACGGAATTCCCCTTACAAAAAAATCAGGCCTTAATGGCTTTCAACACATTGATCATTTCAAGCGCGGTCAGTGCAGCTTCTGCACCTTTGTTACCGGCTTTGGTACCAGCGCGCTCAATGGCTTGTTCAATACTTTCGGTAGTCAGCACGCCAAACGCGACAGGAATTTCTGCATCCTGCGCAACGTGTGCCAGACCATTGCTTGCACCGCCTGCAACGTATTCGAAGTGTGCAGTGCCGCCACGAATAACGGTACCCAGCGCAATCACCGCGTCGTATTTACCGGTTTTCGCCAGCGCGCCCGCTGCCAGTGGCAGTTCATAAGCACCTGGAACCCAAACAACGGTAATGTTGTCATCTTTAACCTGGCCGATACGTTTCAGGGCGTCAATGGCACCTTCCAGCAGGCTGTCGTTGATGAAGTTGTTGAAACGCGCAATGGTGATGGCGACGCGAGCGTCCGGGGTAGCTACAGCAGCTTCAATAATGTTCATACTCTTCCTTTACGGGTTCATTTGGCCCCGCAGGGGGGCGGATTTTATCATAATACTTTTCGCACTGCTTCCCTATTTCAGGAGCAATTACGCTGGCGTTAAATGGAGGCAGACATCCGGGCCCACCGGACGAATCTCGCTAAATTTGAGTTGTGGTGCATCGCCAAGTTTTTCAAGACCCGGCAGCACAAACAGACCACGCGCATCGGTACCCAACAGTTTAGGTGCTACGTAGACAATCAGCTCATCCACCAGCCCGGCCTGCAGCAGCGCGCCGGCCAGCGTCGGCCCCGCTTCTACCCAGATACTGTTCACCTGTTGCTTACCAAGCAGCATCATCAGCACCACTAAGTCGAGGTGCCCGTTATGCTCTGGCACCATGATGCTGCGTACGCCTTGCGGCCATTCACGCGCATCGTCCTGCGTGCGTGCAATCCAGGTTTCGCCCGGCTGTTGCACGATGCGGTGCGCAGGCGTGATGCGATTCTGGCTATCGATGACAATACGCAGCGGCTGACGCAGGTTTTCCTGCGGGTAGCACGCCTGGGTATCGGCATTCAGTTCATCCCAGCGCACGGTCATGGCAGGATTATCAGCCAGAACCGTTTCACTGCTGGTGAGGATAGCATGGCTTTGCGCGCGCAGACGTTGCACATCGCGCCTTGCCTGCGCAGAGGTGATCCACTGGCTCTCGCCGTTCGCCATCGCCGTGCGACCATCCAGTGAGGCCCCAAGCTTAAGCTGAATGTACGGGAACCCGGTGCGCATGCGCTTCAGGAAGCCTTTGTTGATCGCCTCAGCATCCTGCATCATCAGGCCGTGACTGACGTCAATCCCTTCCTGCTGCAGTCGATACAGGCCGCGTCCGGCAACCTGCGGATTGGGATCCTGCATCGCCGCGACAACGCGCGCGACACCCGCCGCAATGAGTGCTTCGCAGCACGGCGGGGTACGGCCGTGGTGGCTGCAGGGTTCCAGCGTCACGTAGGCCGTTGCACCGCGCGCCTTTTCGCCGGCCATGCGCAGGGCATGAACTTCGGCATGGGGCTCACCGGCGCGGTAGTGAAACCCTTCGCCCACGATCTCGCCATCGTTGACAATGACGCACCCGACGTTAGGGTTGGGATGGGTGGTAAAACGACCGCGCTGCGCCAGCTTCATGGCTCGCGCCATGTAAATCTCATCCTGCATGAGCTTAATCCTGTAAGCGGGCGATCTCTTCGCCAAACTCTTTGATATCTTCGAAACTGCGGTACACAGAGGCGAAGCGGATATAGGCGACCTTATCGAGCTTTTTCAGTTGCTCCATCACCAGGTTGCCAATCATCTTGCTTGGCACCTCGCGCTCACCCAAACCACGAAGGTACGATTTTATGTGGTTTAACGCCATTTCGACGTCATCTGCACTGACAGGGCGTTTTTCCAGCGCTTTGAGCATCCCGCTGCGCAGTTTCTCTTCGTTAAACGGCTCACGCACGTCGTTACTTTTTACCACGCGCGGCATTACCAGCTCTGCAACCTCAAAGGTCGTGAAACGCTCGTTGCACACCAGACATTGCCGGCGGCGGCGTACGGAAGACCCTTCGCCCACAAGGCGAGAGTCGATAACTTTGGTATCCACAGCGGAGCAGAATGGGCAATGCATACGGTATCCCTGTTATGTGGTTAACTGATCTTCATTTTACCCTGATCTGGCCTGACAACAAAGGAAGAGCTTTTTGAGACAAAGGATCTATGCCTGTTGATGCGATGCTGGCTACCATTACGGAGATCCGTTATTTCAAGGAAATAAACGCAATGACAAGACGTTACCTGAAAATATTGCTGGTGGGGAGTCTGTTTACCCTTAGCGCCTGTGCACAGCAAACCGAAGTCCGTCAAATGAAACAAAGCGTGAATACGCTCAATACCGCGATGGACAAACTGAACAAAGAAACCGTGAAGATCACCCAGCAAAACGCGCTGAATGCCAAATCCAGCAGCGGGGTTTATCTGCTGCCCGGGTCTAACACCCCGGCGCGCCTTAACAGCCAGATTGGCACGCTGAAAATGTCGCTGGTTAACGTGGCGGCCAATGCGGATGGTACTCGCGCAACATTACGCATTCAGGGGGAATCCAACGATCCTCTGCCAGCCTTTAGCGGCACCGTCGAGTGGGGGCAGATTCAGGGCACCACCGAGAACTATCAGGAAGTGAACGTGAAGAGCCAGCTGTTCACCGCACCCGCCAGCGTGCTGGCCCCGAGCGATGTTGACATTCCGATCCAGCTGAACGGACTTACGCCGGATCAGTTAGGTTTCATCCGCATTCACGATATCCAGCCCGCCGCGCAGTAATCCCCTTTCAGCGGAGTGCAATGTCACTCCGCTAACATTTACAATCCGCAAAGATTGGCAACAGAAATCATTGCCGCTACAATCCCCGCCGTTTAAAGTACGCAAACGTGAACGCAATCGATTACGCGTGTGAGAGATATGTGAAACAACACATATTTTTGTGAGCAAGGATTCCTATAATAGGCTCCGCAGAAACACGAAATATTTAGAAACGCAATTCGCGCATTTTTCACTCCCGGAAGGGAATTTCAATCAGTGGCATGATTATGAAAAAAACATTACTCGCGGCTGGCGCCGTGCTGGCACTCTCCTCCACTTTCACTGTTAACGCAGCGGAAAACGATAAACCACAATACCTCTCCGACTGGTGGCACCAGAGCGTTAACGTGGTCGGCAGCTATCACACCCGTTTCGGACCACAGATCCGCAACGATACCTACCTGGAGTACGAAGCCTTCGCCAAGAAAGACTGGTTCGATTTCTACGGCTATATGGATGCACCGGTCTTCTTCGGCGGTAACACCGATGCGAAAGGGATCTGGAACCACGGTTCCCCCCTGTTCATGGAGATCGAACCCCGCTTCTCCATTGATAAGCTGACGGGCACCAGCCTGGCGTTTGGTCCATTCAAAGAGTGGTACTTCGCGAACAACTACATCTACGACATGGGCCGTAACGCGTCCGGTCGTCAGAGCACCTGGTATATGGGTCTGGGTACCGACATCGACACCGGTCTGCCAATGAGCCTGTCCCTGAACGTCTATGCGAAATACCAGTGGCAGAACTACGGTGCCGCGAACGAAAACGAGTGGGATGGCTACCGTTTCAAAGTGAAATACTTTGTGCCAATTACCCAGCTATGGGGCGGTAACCTGAGCTATATCGGTTTCACCAACTTTGACTGGGGTTCAGACCTGGGCGACAACGACTTCCGTGACCTGAACGGTAAGAAAGCGCGTACCAACGACTCCATCGCCTCCAGCCACATCCTGGCGCTGAACTACGATCACTGGCACTACTCCGTTGTTGCGCGTTACTGGCACAACGGCGGTCAGTGGAACGATGACGCAAGCCTGAACTTCGGCAATGGCGACTTCAGCGTACGTTCTACCGGCTGGGGTGGTTACCTGGTTGTCGGTTACAACTTCTGATGTGAAAGAAGGCAAAAACGGACAAAGCCAGCTGATATGCTGGCTTTTTTATTGCTTCACCTTACGCAGAAAATCCGCCAGCGATCGCTCCGCGCTTTCGCTAAAACGCCTCTGCGTGAGCGTAATATTCAGACACCTGTCGAGCCGGAAGCAGCGGTAGTCATCACGCCGTTCACACCACGCGGCCAGCAGCCAATGTTCTCCCCAGAAGAACAGCCCCAGCGGCTGAATGTCGCGCCATGTCAGATGCCCGGCTTCATCACGATAATGCAGCGCCAGTACGCACTGGGCAGAAATAGCCTGATGAATAACATCAAAGTAGCTGCGCGAATGCGGCTGAAGCGCAATATCCGGCGCATATATCCGCGTCTGCTCCGCCTTACGTCGGCTCTCCTCGGGCAGGATCGCCAGTACCTTCTCCTGCGCCGACTCAAGCTCACGCGAGAGCGAGTCGCCCCCCCAGGTTTTCAGCAGACGGATGGCGACCATCAGCGCTTCAGATTCTTTGTTCGTCAGCATCAGCGGAGGTAAGTCAAAACCCGACATCAGTCGATAGCCGCTTCCCGCCTCCCCTTCCACCGGCACGCCGGAAAGCGACAGGTCGCGGATATCACGGTATACGGTCCGTTCCGATACGCTCAACCTGTCCGCCAGATGCGCTGCCGTTGTCAGACGCCTGCCTCTCAGGATCTGCACAATCTGAAACAAACGGTCAGCGCGTCGGGTCATATCGTATTCAGCTCTCAGGCAGGTTGATGGAGGCCGACGCGATTACCTTCGCTGTCGGTAAACAAGGCTATGGTGCCAATGCCACGCGGCAATTCCAGCGGACCAAACACGCACTCGCCACCCGCAGACGCGATGCGATCGAGCGTTGCCGCCAGGTTGTCAGTATGCAGGTAAATAATAGCGCCCTGTACGGACGGTGTAATGCCCTCAAATTTTGCCAGCGCGCCGCCGGTGGCCGGATCGTCATGCGGGAAAACGGCTAGCTCAGCCACATCCATTTTCTCTCGTCTCAGCTGTACCTGCATCACGGGCTCATAAAATTTGATAGCGCGATCCATATCGGCGACCGGAATTTCAAACCAGTTAATCACACTTTTCATACATCCTCCTGCCTGTTGTTTGGGTTCGAAAAGAGTCTACGACAGGGCTCCTGACAGCATACTGTCAGGAGTGTTTGGCAGGAGCAGATAAAAAAAATCCCGGTCAACAGACCGGGATTTCAGGAACGAACGACACGTCGTCTTACGGCAGAATAGACGGCTGGTCCGCCCCTTCTTTCTCGACTTTCTGCTGGAGCAGGTGCTCGCGCTTCATGCCAAGTTTCAGTGCCAGTGCGGAGGCGACGTAGATAGACGAAGCCGTACCGATAGAGACACCGATCAGCATGGTCAGCGAGAAGCCTTCCAGTACCGGACCACCGAAGAGGAACAGCATCAGGATCACCATCAAGGTGGTTCCGGATGTGATCAACGTACGGTGCAGCGTCTGGGTCAACGACACGTTAAAGATTTCGTACGGCGTACCGCGACGGATCTTACGGAAGTTTTCACGAATACGGTCAGATACCACGATACTGTCGTTCAGTGAGTAACCGATAACGGACATCAGGGATGCCACGATTGTCAGGTCAATCTCAATGTGGAACAGAGACAGTATGCCCATGGTGATCACCACGTCGTGCGCCAGGGCGATAACCACACCCGCCGCCAGTCGCCACTCAAAGCGGAAACCGACGTACACCAGAATGGAGATCAGAGCCACCAGCAGCGCCATCGCACCGGTTTGCGCCAGGTCAGCACCTACGCTTGGCCCGACGAACTCGATACGCTTAACCGTCGCATGCTGGTTGGTTGTTTCGTTAACCACGTTAACAACCTTGCTGCCCAGTTCCTGGCTGCCATTCGCATCGTGCACCGGCGGCATACGCACCATGATGTCACGGCTGCTGCCGAAGTTCTGCAGCAACGGCTCTTCAAAGCCCGCTTTCTGCAGAGACTGGCGCATCTGGTCCATATCGACCGGTTTTTCCAGGGAGATCTCAATTACCGTACCACCGGTGAAATCAAGACCCCAGTTAAA
This sequence comes from Enterobacter sp. V89_11, assembly GCF_029967775.1. Taxonomy (NCBI): domain Bacteria; kingdom Pseudomonadati; phylum Pseudomonadota; class Gammaproteobacteria; order Enterobacterales; family Enterobacteriaceae; genus Enterobacter; species Enterobacter sp. V89_11. The sequence goes on from NZ_JASCAN010000025.1 coordinate 170,571, forward strand.
GCCTTTCACGCCCATCACGATAAGGGAGAGGATCAGCAGTAAACCTGAAATGCCGAAAGCCCAGTAGTCCCAGCGCATAAAGTCCCAGACTTTACGGCCGTGGTTCAATTGTTCAACAGTATATTCCTGTGCCACAACGCACTCCTCAGATAGACAGCTTTTTGACGCGCTTGCCGCCATACAGCAGGTTCACGATGGCACGGGTGCCGACAATAGCGGTAAACATTGACGTTGCAACACCGATACCGGTGGTGATCGCAAAGCCTTTGATAGCGCCAGTCCCCACTGCATACAGGATAAGAACCTTAATCAGTGTTGTTACGTTCGCATCGAAGATGGAGCTGAATGCCCCTTTGTAGCCTTCGTCAATCGCCTGCTGAACAGAGCGACCGTTGCTTAACTCTTCTTTGATACGTTCGTTTATCAGTACGTTGGCGTCGACCGCCACCGCAAGGGTTAAGACGATACCGGCAATCCCCGGCATGGTCAGCGTCGCCCCCGGCAGCAGAGACATGATGCCGATAATCAGCACCAGGTTCGCAACCAGTGCGCTTGTCGCAATCAGACCAAACTTCTTATAGAAGAAGATCATGAAGAGGATGGAGACCACCAGACCGGCCAGACACGCTTCCAGACCCTGCTTGATGTTTTGCATCCCCAGCGTTGGACCAATGGTACGTTCTTCAACAATCTGAATCGGTGCAATCAGCGCACCGGCACGCAGCAGCAGCGAAAGCTGACGCGCTTCGTTCGGGTTGTTGATACCGGTGATACGGAAGCTGTTACCCAGACGAGACTGGATGTTGGCGATGTTAATCACCTCTTCCTCTTTCACCAGCACCGCGCGGCCGTTTGCATCTTTCTTACCGCTGTCTTTGTACTCCACAAACAGGGTCGCCATCGGTTTACCGATGTTGTCCTTGGTGAAGTTAGACATGATGTTACCACCCGCGCTATCCAGCGAGATGTTAACCTGCGGCTGGTTGTATTCGTCCTGGCTGGATGTGGAGTCGGTGATGTGGTCACCGGTCAGGATCACGCGTTTGTACAGCACAACTGGCTGACCTTCGCGGGTCTGTTTCACTTCCGAATCGCCCGGAATACGGCCTGCGGCAGCAGCGGACTGATCGACGTTGGAGTTAACCAGACGGAATTCCAGCGTGGCAGTTGCCCCCAGAATCTCTTTCGCACGTGCCGTGTCCTGAATCCCCGGGAGTTCCACCACGATACGGTCAGCACCCTGACGCTGTACCAGTGGCTCAGCAACACCCAGCTGGTTTACACGGTTACGCAGAATATTGATGTTCTGCTGAACGGCGTATTCACGGGCTTCTTTCAGGCGAGCATCGGTCATCACCGCGCGCAGCTGGTTGCTGCCCTGAGAGGTGATCACGAGGTCACGGTGACGTTGAGTCAGGTAATCTACAGCCTGATCGCGCGCCGCGCTGTCGCGGAACGTGATGCTCATGCCGTAGTTATCTTCTTTACGAACGGTAGTGTAAGCGATGCCTTTTTCGCGCAGATCGCTGCGCAGGCTGTCGATGTTTTGTTCCTGCAGTTTGCCGAGCGCGGTATCCATATCCACTTCCATCAGGAAGTGAACACCGCCACGCAGGTCAAGACCGAGTTTCATTGGCTCTGCATTCAACGCAGCCAGCCAACGCGGGGTTGCAGGAGCAAGGTTAAGCGCCACGACGTATTTATCACCCAGCACGCCCATCAGCACTTCGCGAGCGCGGAGCTGCGTGTCGGTGGTGTCGAAGCGAGCAAGAATTGCGCCCTCTTCCAGAGCCACAGACTTAGCGGTAATTTTTTCTTCTTGTAACGATTTCTGGACCTGGATCAGCGTTTGCTCACTGGCGGCGACACCGCGCGCGCCAGTGATTTGAACAGCCGGATCCTCACCATACAGGTTGGGAAGCGCGTACAGCAGGCCGACGAGAATCACGGCGACCAGCATGATGTACTTCCACAAAGGATAACGGTTTAACACGGCAGTTCCCTTTGGGAAAAGTTGGGATTACAGCGCCTTCATGGTGCCTTTCGGCAGAACGGCAGCTACGAAGTCACGTTTGATAACCACTTCAGTGGTGTCGTTCAGGGCAATAGCAATGTAGCCACTTTCAGCCACTTTGGTTACGCGACCGACCAGACCACCGTTGGTCAGCACTTCATCACCTTTGGCAATGGAGTCCATCAGCTTTTTGTGCTCTTTGGTACGCTTCTGCTGTGGGCGCAGGATCATGAAGTAGAAGATCAGACCGAACACAACCAGCATCAGAATCAGAGACATCGGGCTGCCCTGCGCCGGAGCACCTGTTGCCGCTACCGCATCAGAAATAAAAAAGCTCATTCAAATTCCCTCATTATTAAAATTAATCAACGTTCAAAGGTGGAACGGTTCGACCCTGACGTTGGTAAAAATCGGTCACGAAGCTCTCTAATTTACCCTCTTCAATAGCCTTGCGTAAACCAGCCATTAAGCGCTGATAATAACGAAGATTATGAATGGTATTGAGACGCGCGCCCAAAATCTCATTGCAACGATCAAGATGATGCAGGTACGCGCGAGAATAATTGCGACAGGTGTAGCAATCGCACTCGGAATCGAGCGGGCTGGTGTCACTCTTATGCTTCGCGTTACGGATTTTCACCACGCCATCGGTCACAAACAGATGACCGTTACGCGCGTTGCGGGTTGGCATAACGCAGTCGAACATATCAATGCCGCGGCGCACACCTTCAACCAGGTCCTCAGGTTTACCCACACCCATCAGGTAACGGGGTTTATCTGCCGGGATTTGTGGGCAGACATGCTCCAGAATGCGATGCATGTCTTCCTTCGGTTCACCCACAGCCAAACCGCCGACAGCGTAGCCATCAAAACCTATCTCTACCAGACCTTTAACAGAGATATCGCGTAAATCTTCGTAAACGCTGCCCTGGATAATACCGAACAGCGCATTTTTGTTCTGCAGGGAGTCAAAGCGGTCACGGCTACGCTTCGCCCAGCGCAACGACATCTCCATGGAGCGTTTCGCGTAATCCCAGTCGGCCGGGTATGGCGTACATTCGTCGAAGATCATCACGATATCAGAGCCGAGATCGTACTGAATCTCCATAGACTTTTCAGGATCGAGGAAAATCGGATCGCCGTTGATCGGGTTACGGAAGTGTACGCCCTGCTCGGTGATCTTACGGATGTCGCCCAGGCTGAAGACCTGGAAACCACCGGAGTCGGTCAGGATCGGGCCTTTCCACTGCATGAAGTCATGCAAATCGCCGTGCAGCTTCATGATCTCCTGACCAGGACGCAGCCACAGGTGGAAGGTATTGCCGAGGATAATCTGTGCGCCAGTGGCTTCCACTTCTTCCGGCGTCATCCCTTTTACGGTGCCGTAGGTGCCCACAGGCATAAACGCGGGGGTTTCCACCACGCCGCGATCAAACACCAGGCGGCCGCGACGTGCGCGACCATCGGTGGTATCGAGTTCAAATTTCATTTTTTCTCCGACGTCAGAAAAACAGTCCAACGTTGTAAAACGGTGCCGCGGACTTATTCCCCGACACGCTCATTCAAAGCCTGCGGATTGTACGTGATAAACATCGCGTCCCCGTAGCTAAAAAAGCGATATTTTTGTTCTACCGCAGACTTGTACGCCGCCATAGTGTGCTGATAACCCGCAAAAGCGGACACCAGCATAATCAGCGTTGATTCAGGCAGATGGAAGTTGGTTACCAGGGCATCAATCACGTTGTACTGATAGCCCGGGTAGATAAAGATCTGCGTATCGCCAAAGAAAGGCTCAATCAGGTCATTTTTGGCGGCCTGCGCGGCGCTCTCAAGGGAGCGTACCGACGTGGTGCCCACTGCCACAACGCGGTTACCGCGTGCTTTGGCGGCCAGAACGGCATCCACCACCTCTTGCGGCACTTCGGCATATTCGGAGTGCATGATGTGGTCTTCGATGCTGTCCACGCGCACCGGCTGGAACGTACCCGCCCCGACATGCAGGGTCACGAAGGCCATCTCGATACCTTTCGCGCGCAATTTTTCCAGCAGCGGTTCATCAAAATGCAGGCCCGCCGTCGGCGCGGCGACCGCGCCAGGCTTCTGGCTGTAAACGGTCTGGTACAGCTCGCGGTCAGCCTCTTCATCCGGGCGCTCGATGTAAGGGGGCAGCGGCATATGGCCGATCGCATTCAGGATGTCGAGCACCGTGCGCTCGTCATTGAACGCCACCTCAAACAACGCATCGTGACGCGCGGTCATGGTTGCACGGATGCTCTCATCATCGCCAAGCAGCAGCTCTGCACCCGGCTTCGGCGCTTTAGAGGCGCGAATATGTGCCAGAATACGTTTATCATCAAGCATACGTTCGACCAGCACTTCAATCTTGCCGCCGCTGGCTTTACGGCCAAACAGACGCGCCGGGATCACGCGGGTATTGTTAAAGACCAGCAGATCGCCAGGGTTGAGCTTGTCGAGCAAATCGGTGAAAGTACCGTGCGTCAGCTCGCCCGTCGGCCCATCCAGTGACAGCAAACGACAGCTACTGCGCTCAGGCATTGGGTAGTGAGCAATCAGGGATTCAGGTAGTTCAAAGGAGAAATCGGCGACGCGCATGACGTATACTCGTGACTTAAAAACAGGCGGCATAGTCTAGTGCTCACACCCTTTTGCTGCAACAACTAGCCGCCCCTGGACAAATAAAACGCATGAATTTTCTCGCTCACCTGCATCTTGCTCATCTCGCTGACAGCTCTCTTTCCGGCAATCTGCTGGCCGATTTCGTGCGCGGTAATCCCGCCGACGCGTACTCCGCAGAGGTTGTCGACGGGATTTTTATGCATCGCCGTATCGACGTACTGACCGATAACCTGCCGGAAGTCCAGGAAGCCAAAGCGTGGTTCCGCCCTGAAACGCGGCGCGTCGCGCCAATCACGCTCGATGTGATGTGGGACCATTTCCTCTCGCGGCACTGGGAAACACTCTCTCCCGAGATGCCCCTTAACGCGTTCGTGCGTTATGCCCACCAGCAGGTGTCCATTATTTTGCCGGACTCGCCGCCGCGCTTTGTGAATCTGAATAACTATCTCTGGTCAGAACGCTGGCTTGAGCGCTATCGCGAGATGGACTTTATACAGAATGTGTTAAACGGGATGGCGAGTCGCCGACCGCGACTCGACGCGCTGCGCGACTCCTGGCATGACCTGGACGCCCACTACGAGGCGCTGGAGACACGGTTCTGGCAGTTCTACCCGCGTATGATGACCCAGGCGAAAAACAAACAGCTATAACAGAAATGCCATTGATAGGTGAAAGCTTGCTGAACGATTGTTAGCGCCTCTTTGTCTTATCAATGAACACTCTCTATACTGGGCGGCGTTGCGTTCCAAATAACCTTAGTATCTACAGGAGAATCACATGGTTCTGGTAACTCGTCCGGCTCCGGATTTTACAGCTGCAGCAGTTCTGGGCAACGGTGAAATCGTTGAAAACTTCAACTTCAAACAGCACACCAACGGTAAAGCGACCGTTCTGTTCTTCTGGCCAATGGACTTCACTTTCGTTTGCCCGTCTGAGCTGATCGCATTCGACAAACGTTACGAAGAATTCCAGAAGCGTGGCGTAGAAGTTGTAGGCGTCTCCTTCGACTCTGAATTTGTACACAACGCATGGCGTAACACCCCTGTCGACAAAGGCGGCATCGGTGCGGTGAAATACGCAATGGTTGCGGACATCAAACGCGAAATCCAGCAGGCTTACGGTATCGAACATCCGGACGCTGGTGTTGCACTGCGCGGTTCTTTCCTGATCGACGCAAACGGCATCGTTCGTCACCAGGTTGTTAACGATCTGCCACTGGGTCGTAACATCGACGAAATGCTGCGCATGGTTGACGCGCTGCAGTTCCACGAAGAGCACGGTGAAGTGTGCCCGGCTCAGTGGGAAAAAGGTAAAGAAGGTATGAACGCGTCTCCGGACGGCGTTGCTAAATACCTGTCTGAGAACGTATCCAGCCTGTAATCGGCACGGTTTACGGAAAAGGCCCGCATTAGCGGGCCTTTTTGTTTTGTACGATCTCACTTTCACACGTTAAAACGCGAAGCACGAGCACCCCAGCACGCCCCAGAATGCCTGGTCATCAGATACCGGGATATCCGATTGCCGCGCAATGCCGTGCGCATGGCCATGCACTCCGCAGCTACCAATGCACTGGTGCATCTGTACCACCGCCCCCACTTTACTGGCTGCAGGCGGCGCAGAGCGGTAATGCCCCGGGACTTTCACGACCGGTGACCACGACGGCACAACCGGGATCGGCGGCGGTGACAGCGGACTGAAATGACCGGCGGCATACACGACCTTGCCATCCACAACGGTCAGCACCGATTCAATGCCCTTGATCTCCTCTTCCGTCACGCTGAAGTAATCTTTCGACAGCACCACCAGGTCCGCAAGCTGCCCTTCAACCAGACGGCCTTTTTTACCCTGCTCGCTGGAAAACCACGCGCTGCCTGCGGTCCACAGCTCCAGCGCTACCTCACGCGGCAGGCGGTTATTGTCGTCATACATCGCCAGGCCGCCGACGGTTCGCCCGGAGACCAGCCAGTAGAGCGCCGTCCACGGGTTATAGCTCGCCACACGGGTTGCGTCGGTACCTAACCCAACCGGCACGTCCAGCTCCAGCATTTTCGCCACCGGCGGCGTGTGTTTTACCGCCTCTTTGCCGTAGCGGTCGACGAAATATTCGCCCTGGAACGCCATACGGTGCTGCACCGCAATACCGCCCCCCAACGCTTTGACGCGCTCGATATTACGCTCGGTAATGGTCTCCGCATGGTCAAAGAACCAGTGCAGACCGTTAAACGGAATCTCACGGTTCACCTTCTCAAAGACATCCAGCATCCGGCTGATGGATTCGTCATAGGTGGCATGCAGCCGGAACGGCCAGCGGTTTTCCACCAGGTGGCGCACCACGCGTTCCAGCTCGTCTTCCATCCCTTGCGGCAGATCCGGGCGCGGCTGGAGGAAATCTTCAAAATCCGCCGCCGAGAAGACCAGCATCTCTCCTGCCCCGTTCGCACGATAAAAGTCTGTGCCCTGCCCCGGTTTGAGCATATCGGTCCAGCGCTCAAAATCCTCCAGCTCCTGTTTAGGGCGCTGGGTGAAGAGGTTGTAGGCAATACGCACCGTCATCTGCTCTTTGGCGTGCAGTTCGGCAATCACCTCGTAATCTTCCGGGTAGTTCTGGAAGCCGCCGCCGGCATCAATGGCGCTGGTCAGCCCCAGACGGTTAAGCTCACGCATAAACTGGCGCGTGGAGTTAACCTGCAGCTCAATGGGGAGTTTCGGTCCTTTTGCCAGCGTGGCGTAGAGGATCATCGCGTTAGGTTTAGCGATCAGCAGCCCGGTCGGGTTGCCGTGGTTATCACGCACAATCTCCCCACCCGGCGGGTTTGGCGTCTCTTTGGTGTAGCCGACAGCTTTCAACGCGGCGCGGTTAAGCAGGGCGCGATCGTAGAGGTGCAGGACAAACACCGGCGTATCCGGTGCCGCCTCGTTAAGCTCTTCGATGGTCGGCATCCGGCGTTCGGCGAACTGAAACTCACTCCAGCCGCCCACCACCCGAACCCACTGAGGTGAAGGTGTACGATCGGCCTGATCTTTCAACATCCTTAGCGCATCCGCCAGCGACGGTACGCCTTCCCAGCGCAGCTCGAGGTTGTAGTTCAGCCCGCCGCGGATCAGGTGCAGGTGCGAATCGTTAAGCCCGGGGATCACCGTACTTCCCTTCAGATCGACAATCTGCGTTCCCTGCGTCGCATAGCTCATAATGCGATCGTGGTTGCCCGTCGCCAGAATCTTGCCGTTAGCAATAGCCACCGCTTCCGTGAGCGGGTTTTCGCGATCGAGAGTATGGATCTTACCTTTGGTTAAGATCAGTGTGGCAGTTTGAGACATAACGTACTCCTTTCAGCCGAATCAGGCTTTTTTGAGCCATCCGGCAAACAGACGGGTCACGATGGGCATCCACAGCCAGACCACCAGCGCGACCACACAGGCATCGTTAATCAGATGCAGCAACAACGTACCTTTCAGGCCAGGAAGCAACGCACCGGTGACCAGCGGCACCAGGTTGGTACTGGGGAAGATAACCAGCAGGGTAATGAGAAACTGTTTCCACTGTTTAGGCTTACGCACATGAGGCTCCGGTGGGGTAAACCAGAACGCCGCCTCGGTACGCACTTCGGTTTTATCGCCTTCCGCCAGCAGCGGTTCAATCTCTTTTACCAGCGCATTACGGGTATCGGACTGGGTCCACGCAGAGAGGTGTTCGAGGGTGTCGAAACGGATTATCACCGTCCACAGATGTTGTCCGTCGGTCGGGCGGATGACGTTCGCGCCAAGATGCCCCGGAAATTCCGCCGCGATGGGCATGATCTTACCCAGCCACTGTTCGTATCGCTCAGCCTGACCCGGCAGCAAGGTGTGGGTGATCACCAGCGTGACATGCGATGTGTGCGCCATAATAGTTTCCTGGTCATTAATGGGCGGGAGAACCCCGCCCTGGAAGGTTTACGCTTTGCGTTCTGGCGCACCGTGAACGAGGGTGTAGGCATAGTCAACGCCCATGCCATAAGCGCCGCTGTGCTCACGGACCAGGTCCATGACCGCGTCGTAAGTGCCTTTGCGAGACCAGTCGCGCTGATACTCAAGCAGCACCTGCTGCCAGGTCACAGGAACCGCGCCCGCTTGAACCATACGGTCAATCGCACGTTCATGGGCATCTACGGAGGTACCGCCGGAAGTATCGGTCACTACATAAACTTCAAACCCTTCATCCAGAGCCATCAGCGCCGGGAAGGTCAGGCAAACTTCGGTCCACAGGGCTGAGATGATAAGTTTCTTGCGGCCCGTTGCTTTCACTGCCGCAACAAACGCATCGTCTTCCCAGGAGTTCATAGAGGTACGTTCAATCGGTTTAACCGCCGGGTGAACCGCCAGCAATTCTGGCCAGATGTATCCGCTAAAGCTTTTTGTTTCGACAGAGGTGTAGATAACCGGAACATCAAAAATTTTGCCTGCTTTTGCCAGAGCCACCGTATTATTCTTTAATAACTGACGGTCAATATTTGCCACGCCAAAAGACATTTGCGGTTGGTGATCGATAAAAATCAGTACGGAATTGGACGGGTCAATCAGTTCACGAATAGACATAAAAGTACCTTTTAATCAATGTGTTAAAAGCCAACGTTTTGGTGTGCTATATGAGAAAGGGCCCTGACTGATAAAGCAATTTGAGTATAGCGAGAATTGATTGAGCGGATAGTAAAGATATTTGTCCCCTCTGTTGAAATTAACCGAACAACTTAGGGGAATTTTCAGCAACCGGGAAATAAACCGGTTGCTGATGACGATTAATTTCCGAACCAGACGGAGGCGGAAATGGCCGGTAGGGAGAGAATGCCTTCCTGAATCGTGCCTTTACCCTCTTTGCGTTGCCACGCCTTCACGTGCAGCAACGGAGAGTCATCCAGCACCACTTCACAGGCTTCTCCGCGGTTGATGGCGACCAGCACGCGTTGCTGGTTGTAGACGCGGGCAAACACCACCACGTTATCGTGGGCATACACCACCTGACAGCCACCGTAACGCAGCGCCTGGTTCTGTTTACGAAGCTTAGCCAGACGCTGGTACAGGCTGAGCAGCGCCTTGTCCTGCTTCGCCGGATCCCAGGGGAAGGTTTTGCGGCAGAAGGGATCGTTGTTCCCCTCCAGCCCCACCTCATCACCGTAGTAAATGCACGGCACGCCAGGCCAGGTGAAGAGCCAGGTAACGGCCAGCGGCAGACGTGCCACATCCTTGCCAAGCAGGGATTTAAAACGTGCGGTATCGTGGCTGTCCAGCTGGTTAAACATCCGCAACTGCTGCTGATGCGACAGGCTGGCGCGGTAGTTATCCATCCATGCCATACAGGTTTCGGCGTCGATATGCTGCGGATCGTAAGAGATATCGGTGTTCGCCAGAAATCCCCATAGCGGGAAGGTAAAACCGCGGTAGTTCATGGCCGAATCTTCTGCATCGGCTTGCAACCACTGGCGTGCATCGCCAAAATGCTCGCCAAAGACAAAGGCCTCCGGCTGCGCGGCTTTCGCTGAGCGGGTGATACCTGCAACGTGCTGAAGGTTATTACGCGCTCCGCCCGCTTCACCCAGCATATGCACCACGTCAAGACGCCAGCCGTCCATGTTCCATGGTGCCTTAAGCCAGTGGCGGACAACGCTGTCTTCACCGCCGTAGATTTCGTTGACCAGAGAAGGCGACTGGAAATCCAGCTTCGGCAGGCTTGGGTAGCCCAGCCAGTCCAGCGCGTAGCCCTCTTCATTAAAGCTGTACCAGTCACGCTGCGGCGAATCCGGGTTATGGCATGCCCCGCTCATCGACTGGTTATGACGGTCAAACCACGCGTGCGAATCCCCGCTGTGGTTGAACACGCCGTCCAGAATCAGGCGCATCCCTTCGTTTTTAGTGTTCTGTCGCAGGCGCAGCAGCGCCGCATCGCCGCCAAACTGCTCATCAACATGACGATAATCTTCGGTGTCGTATTTATGCACGCTCGGGGCTTTAAACACCGGGTTAAGGTACAGCGCCGTCACGCCCAGTTTTTTCAGGTACGGGAGTTTTTCGCTGATCCCGTCGAGATCGCCGCCGTAAAACGTCGAGCCACCCGCCTGCGCGGTCAGCGGTTCATCCCATGCTTTGAGGATAATGTCGTGACCTGCTGCGTGGTGGTAATAAACCTTATCCTGGCCTGCAGTGTGCTTTTCGCTACGGGCAAAGCGGTCCGGGAAAATCTGGTAAAACACCTGATCGTTAACCCATTGCGGGCCATTGTCCGGGTAATCGACGGCAAACTGCTCCAGCCGGGCCGGCGGAAAACGGCTAAACCCCTGCGGGGTAAACCACAGCTGGCGGTTATTCCACAGCAGTTTAAAACTGTAGCGACGACGCGGCTGTCCACGGGTTAAATCGATGTTTGCCCGCCACGCCGAAATCCCGGGCTGCGGCTGGCTGCGCTGCTTATGCATTTTCAGCGCGGTCTCTTCGTTATCAATTTCGGCGCGTAGCGTCACGCGTTCAGGCTGATTTTCCCCCGCCAGCCAGAGCGTAATCACAAGGTTGTCTTTGTTTTGCTTAACAAATGGGGCAACCGGAAGGTGCCAGGCGTTTAACATCACGAATCCCCTTTGATGAAATTGACGTCACCTTGCCACAGGGTGGTTAAGGTTAGCTCATCATGACGAGGTTTATTGAGGGAGGAGGACGGGGGAGGAGGCATCAGCGTGAGCGGATGCCTCCTTCCAGTCCCTCTGAGGGGAGAGGGAAGATTACTGTGCCTGCGCCAGCTGACGGTCGCGGCGGCATTTGAACATCCAGCCCAGCAGCAGCAGGACGATCCACGCACAGCCCACGTAAAGGGAGATACGGGTATCCGGATGATAGCCAATCAGGGCGATGATAAAGACCAGGAAGACCAGACCGACAGCGGTTGTCACCACCCCACCCGGCACTTTGAACTTCAGCGCTTTCGCCTCTTCCGGTGACAGACGGCGACGGAACGCAATCTGTGACAACAGGATCATGATCCACACCCACACGGTCGCGAAGGTCGCCAGCGACGCAATCACCAGGAACACATTCTCCGGCATGATGTAGTTCAGGTAGACCGACAGCAGCAGGGCTACGGTCATCACCATTACCGTCACCCACGGCGTGCCGCGACGAGAGGTTTTGGCAAACACCTTAGGCGCACTGCCCTGCTCCGCCATTCCGTGCAGCATGCGGCCCACGCCAAAGACGTCACTGTTGATTGCCGAAAGCGAGGCGGTCAGCACCACAAAGTTCAGGATGCTGGCGGCAAACGCGATGCCCATATGCTGGAAGGTCAGCACAAACGGGCTGCCGTTAGTGCCCACCTGGTTCCACGGGTAGATGGACATAATGACGAACAGCGTCCCCACATAGAACACCAGAATACGCATTGGCACTGAGTTGATGGCGCGCGGAATGGATTTCTCCGGGTCTTTCGCTTCCCCGGCGGTAATGCCGATAATCTCGATCCCGCCGTAGGCAAACATGACCATCTGCAGCGACATCACCATGCCGAGCCAGCCGTTGCTGAAGAAGCCGCCATTGCTCCAGAGGTTATGGATCCCCGTTGGCTGACCGCCGTTGCCGATACCCCAGATGATGATCCCGAAGCCCGCGATAATCATGATGATAATGGTGGCAACTTTGAAGAAGGAGAACCAGAACTCCAGTTCACCAAACACCTTCACGCTCATCAGATTGACGGCACAGATGATCAGCACCACGCTCAGCACCCAGATCCAGTGCGGAACCGCGGGGAACCAGACGCCCATGTAGATGCCAAAGGCGGTAACGTCGGCAATGGCCACAATCAGAATTTCGAAGCAGTAGGTCCATCCGGTGATGAAGCCCGCCAGCGGGCCTAAGTTTTCCTGCGCATAGCGCGAGAACGAACTGGCAGACGGATTGTGAACCGACATCTCCCCGAGGGCGCGCATGATGATATACGCGGCCACGCCACCGATGATGTAGGCCAGCAGAACGCTGGGACCGGCCATTTTAATGGCATCTGCCGAGCCATAAAAAAGACCGGTACCGATAGCGGATCCCAGCGCCATAAAGCGAATGTGGCGGGTGCTGAGTCCACGTTTGAGTTTGTTAGTGCTTTCCATTTAAATCTTGCCATTCAACTCGAAAAAAACAAAAAACCACGGGGCCTTAAGCCCCGTGGTTAAACAGTTTGTTGCCGTTGATTAATGGGCGTTCGATGCGACCTGACGCCCTGCAGCACGATCCCAGATAATGGCCAGAACCAGTGCAACAACGGTAGGCATCAACCAGGCCAGGCCTTGCTCGGACAGCGGCAGACGCTGTGTCCAGGCTGGCAGTATTTGCGCAAAGGCGGATGCTTTAATCCCGTCAAGGATACCAAAAATCAGGCTGATAAACATGGCTGGTGCAATAATTCGCGACGAGTTGTTCCACCACGGGCGGGTGAAGCTCAGCACCACCAGCACGATACACGGCGGATAGATGGCCGTCAGCACCGGGATAGAGACCTGAATCAGGTGGCTCAGACCGAGGTTTGACACCGCCATGGAGAAGATGCCCAGGATAAAGACCAGCGTACGGTAAGAGAGCGGCAGATACTGAGCAAAGAACTCAGCGCAGGCGCAGGTCAGCCCCACGGCGGTGACAAGGCACGCCAGGAAAATCAGTACCGCCAGCAGCAGGCTACCCGCACCACCAAAGGTGTGCTGTACGTAAGCATGGAGGATCGCCGCGCCGTTGGCATTTTGATCGACCAGTATGGCGCTATCTGAGCCCAGGCGGAACAGCGCCAGGTACAGCAGCGTCAGCCCTACACCGGCCATCAGGCCAGCCCAGATGGTGTAGCGAGTCAGCAGACGCGCTTCGGTTACGCCGCGGGAACGTGCGGCATTCACGATAACAATACCAAACACCATTGCGCCCAGCGTATCCATCGTCAGGTAGCCGTTCACAAAGCCGTTGGAGAACGCGGCGTTTTTATAGGCGTCCATCGCATCGCTAATCGGGCCTGCGGGCCAGACGATGGCCGCAACCGCCAGCACAATCAGCGCCACGATTTTCAGCGGAGCCAGGAAGTTACCCACGGTATCCAGCAGCTTGCCCGGATAGAGGGAAACCAGAATCACAATCGCGAAGTAGATCAGGCTGTAGATAAACAGCGGCATCGCGCCATCGCCAGTGAGCGGGGCAATCCCCACTTCGAAGGATACGGTCGCGGTACGCGGGGTCGCAAACAGCGGGCCAACGGCCAGATAGCAGACGGTCGCCAGCAGAATGCCGGCCACTTTGCCAATCGGGGTGCTGAGGCTATCAACGCCACCACCGACTTTCGCCAGCGCGACGACGGTCAGTACCGGCAGACCCACAGCAGTAATCAGGAAACCAAACGCAGCGGTCCAGACGTGTTCACCCGCCTGTAAGCCAACCATTGGGGGGAAAATGATGTTGCCTGCGCCAACGAACAGCGCAAATGTCATAAAGCCCAGCGCGATGATGTCACGCGATTTTAAGTGATGGGTCATAAAACCTTACTGCCTGTGGATGTGGTGTTGAAAACATTGAGATTTTCGCTATCCCTGACGGGACGATACAGCGGAAAATTTGCTCAATTTCAGCGGGATATGCTCCCGTCCTGGCGTGGAGAAGAATAGTTTTTCGATTTACCACGCAAATACAGTCGGTATGACAGTATCTGGGGCGCAATTTAAACGCTTATAACGTTTAAAGGCAAGATGGGATCGTGAAACCAGAACATTATGCCAGCATCAAAAATCAGACCAGCACAATACGCTAATTATAAGAAAAACCCATGGCTAATCATGCGAACAAAAAACAGCCAGCCGTATAATATTCAGCCGCGTTTCGCTTGACTGCAAAGCAAACGGGCCAGCAAACGCTGGCCCGTGGAAAGGTAAACTGACACGCCTGTCGTCAGGCGATCTTTTTGGCAATTAATCGTTCCGGGATAACGAAACTGAAGCGGGTTCCCTTACCCAGCGTGCTTTGAATATCGAGACGGCTTTCATGATGATTCACCGCGTGTTTCACAATAGCCAGCCCCAGACCGCTGCCGCCGGTCTGCCGTGAGCGCGCTTTATCCACCCGGTAGAAGCGCTCGGTCAGACGCGGGATGTGTTCAGGTGCGATCCCCGGCCCGTTATCCTCTACGCTGAACTCAGCGCCCGTTGGCGTGTGCTGCCAGCGCACCACGATATCCGTCCCCGCTGGCGTATGATTCACCGCGTTATACACCAGATTGGAAATGGCGCTGCGCAGCTCATCTTCGCTGCCAAGCACCTTGAGCGTGTTGTCGACCTCGAAGGTCAGCTGATGCATTTTATGGCTTAACGTCTGCGCTTCGCGCTCCACCACCCGCAGCATCATCGGAACATCAATGGTGTCATTCAATGCCAGCGAGGGGGCGGCCTCAATTTTCGAGAGCGTCAGCAGCTGTTTCACCAGCCCTTCCATACGGTGCGTTTGTTCACGCATCGTATGCAACGCTTTCTCGCGCGGCGCGCCTTCCAGCGTTTGCTCCTGCATCATCTCCAGGTACCCCTGAAGCACCGTCAGCGGAGTGCGTAATTCGTGGCTGACGTTGGCAAAGAAGTTGCGTCGCGCCCCTTCCAGCTGGTGCATCTGGGTGACATCACGGGCAACCATCAGCCACTGCTGGTCGCTGTAAGGCATCACACGAATTTCCAGATGGCGCCCATTATTGAGCTTCAGGTTGTGGGGGCGGGTAAAATCACGCTTTTTCAGATACAGCGTGAACTCGGGGTAACGCAGAAGGTTGAGGATGTTCTGGCCATTATCGTCCGGCCAGCGCAGGCCCAGCAGCTGTTGCGCGAGGCCGTTACACCAGAAGATCGTCCCTTCTTCGGTCGTCAGAATGACAGCATCCGGCAGCGACTCAGCGCCGCTACGGAAGCGTTTGATCAGGCTTCCCAGCTCCCGACGCCGCTTTTTGTTACGCATCTGCATCTGGTGCAGACCGTACAGCAGCGGCTCCCAGCTTCCGCTTCCCGGCGGAGGCGTCATACTTCGGTCAACCCACAGCCACCATGAGAGGCGCAGCAAGTTCCAGAAATGCCAGATCAGCAGCCCGGTAACCGACGCCAGCAGAAACCACGGCAAATATCCAAGAAAGGCCCCCAGAATGAAGGCCGGAATACAGCATAAGATCAGTTCAAAGACGAGCCTTTTCCATGACAGACGTTCCAGCACGCGTCACACTCCTGTCATTGTTCAGAAACGGGTTGAAAAACGATAACCCGTGCCGCGGACCGTCTGCACCATGCGATCGTGGCCGCTCAGTTCCAGCGCTTTTCGCAGGCGGCGGATATGTACGTCAACCGTCCGGTCTTCGACATACACGTTAGTTCCCCAGACGTTATTCAGCAACTGTTCGCGGCTGTATACGCGCTCCGGGTGAGTCATAAAGAAATGCAGAAGTTTAAATTCGGTAGGCCCCATATCGAGGGGATTTTCACCGGTCATGACGCGGTGTGAGGTAGGGTCAAGGCTCAGTCCCTGCATCTCAATCACCTCTTCCACCGCCATCGGTGAAATGCGGCGCATCACGGCTTTAATGCGGGCAACCAGCTCTTTCGGTGAGAACGGTTTGGTAATGTAATCGTCCGCCCCCGTTTCCAGACCGCGTACGCGATCCTCTTCTTCACCGCGCGCCGTGAGCATCACAACCGGTATGTCGCGGGTTAGCGCTTCACGTTTCAGGTGTTTGATAAACTGCAGCCCGGAGCCGCCAGGCAACATCCAGTCGAGCAGAATCAGATCGGGCCAGGGTTCATTCAGCTGGTTCACCGCGCTGTCATAATCTTCCGCCTCAACCGGCTGGAAGCCATTTTGCTCGAGCACGAAGCACACCATTTCACGAATCGGAGCTTCATCTTCTACGACCAGAATACGTCTCGCCATACTTTGCCCTGTTTTATCTTATTTAAGTTACAAGTTTGTAATGCGGCGTCATTATGCGTCAGATTTATGACAGATTTATGAAAAACAGTACCACTATAAAGGGCAAACTGTTGTTTTATTACAGCGGTTATTTTCTGTTCCCTGACAGTTTATAATCCTGCTCTCTCTTTTTCGCCACGGATCAGCAATGCGCATACTACACACCTCTGACTGGCATCTGGGTCAAAATTTTTACAGCAAAAGCCGGGCGGCTGAACACGAAGCGTTCCTGAACTGGCTGCTGGATACGGCCCGCTCTCATGAGGTGGACGCCATTATTGTGGCGGGCGACATCTTCGATACCGGCTCGCCCCCCAGCTATGCGCGCGAGTTATATAACCGTTTTGTCGTCAATCTGCAGCAAACGGGCTGTCATCTGGTGATTGTTGCCGGCAACCATGATTCCGTCGCAACGTTAAATGAATCCCGCGATATTCTGGCGTTCCTCAATACTACCGTGGTGGCCAGCGCAGGACATGCGCCGCAGATCCTGAAAAAGCGCGACGGGACGCCGGGTGCGGTACTGTGTCCGATCCCATTTTTACGCCCGCGCGATATTGTCCAAAGCCAGGCGGGGCTTTCCGGCGCTGAAAAACAGCAGCATTTGCTGCAGGCCATCACCGACTATTACCATCAGCAGCATGCCCTGGCCTGTGCCCTTCGCGGCGACCAGGCGATTCCGGTGATTGCCACCGGGCACCTCACCACCGTTGGGGCCAGCAAAAGCGACGCGGTGCGTGACATTTATATTGGCACGCTGGATGCTTTCCCGGCACAAAACTTCCCGCCCGCGGATTATATTGCCCTCGGGCATATCCACCGGGCGCAGGTTATCGGCGGCTGCGAGCACATTCGCTACTGCGGCTCGCCCATCTCGCTGAGTTTTGATGAGACCGGCAAAGCCAAAAGTGTCCATCTGGTCAGCTTTAGCGACGGCAAGCTCAGCGCCGTTGACACGCTGGAAGTGCCCGTCACCCAGCCGCTGGCGGTGCTGAAAGGCGATCTGGACGCCATCACCGCCCAGCTTGAACAGTGGCGCGGCGTGGAACAAAACCCGCCGGTCTGGCTGGATATTGAGATCGCCAGCGCCGACTACCTGCATGATGTGCAGCGTAAAATTCAGGTACTCACGGAAGACCTGCCGGTAGAGGTGCTGCTGGTGCGCCGCAGCCGCGAGCAGCGCGAGAAAATTCTGCTCGGCGCTCAGCGCGAAACGCTCAGCGAACTCAGGGTGGAAGAGGTTTTTGAACGCCGGCTCTCCCACGAGGAGATTGACGACGCGAAACGCGCACGGCTGAACGAGCTGTTTACGCACACCCTGCATGCCCTGAACGATGAGGAAGAAAACGCATGAAAATCCTCAGCCTGCGTCTGAAAAACCTCAACTCACTGAAGGGTGAGTGGAAAATCGATTTTACCGCGGAGCCGTTTGCCAGCAACGGACTGTTTGCGATTACCGGGGCTACCGGCGCAGGGAAAACGACCCTGCTCGACGCCATTTGTCTGGCGCTGTATCACGAAACGCCACGCCTGCAGAAAGTCTCCCAGGCACAAAACGATTTGATGACGCGCGACACGGCCGAATGCCTTGCCGAAGTTGAGTTTGAAGTCAAAGGTATTGCCTATCGCGCTTTCTGGAGTCAGAACCGCGCGCGAAATCAGCCCGACGGTAATCTTCAGGCCCCACGCGTCGAGCTGGCACGCTGTGAGGACGGTAAAATTCTGGCCGACAAAGTGTCGGATAAACTGGAACAAACGGCCGCCCTCACCGGGCTGGATTATGGCCGTTTTACCCGCTCAATGCTGCTCTCTCAGGGACAATTTGCCGCCTTCCTCAATGCCAGACCTTCCGACCGCGCCGAACTGCTGGAAGAACTGACCGGAACCGAGATCTACGGGCAGATTTCCGCCATGGTGTTTGAGAAACACAAAGCCGCGCGTAACGCCCTTGAGGTGTATGAAGCACAGGCTGCAGGCGTCGTGTTGTTGAGTGAAGAGCAACAGCAGCAGTTACAGCAAAGTTTGCAGGCACTTACTGACGAAGAAAAAACGCTGCTGGCGCAACAGCAGAATCAACAGAAAGATTTTCAGTGGCTTACGCGCAATGACGAGCTTATACGTGAGCAGCAGCGCGTTGCCACCTTGCAGCAACAGGCGCAACAGGCACTGACCGAGGCTGCGCCCGAGCTGGCAACGCTCCAGCTTGCTCACCCCGCCGCCCAGCTGCGACCACTGTGGGACAGCCAGCAAGAGCAAACCATCCGACTGGGGCAAACGAAGCAACGCATTGTTGAAGTAAATGCTCGCTTACAAGCAAAAACCGCGCTGCGCTCGCGTATCCGTAATACGGCCCAGCGTAGCCATGCACAACTGCAGACCGACCTTACGGCGCTGGCACAGTGGCTGGCAGAGCACGAGCGGTATCGTCAGTGGGGCCAGGAGATAGCAGGCTGGCGCGCCCATTTTGCACAGCTGAATCGCGATAAACATCAGATCGCCACGCTTTCCACGCGCATTGCTGAATTACGCCAGAAGCTGGCAGAGATGCCGGAAAACGCCCTGACGCTCACGGCTGACGAGGTCAGCGTGGCGATGGAGCAACAGGCTCAGTCACGGACTTTCCGCCAGCGGCTGATGTCGCTTCAGGCCCGTTATCTGCCGCTGCAACAGCGTCTGCGCCAGAACGGTGAAAGCCTGCAGAAAGCCCAGGCAGAGCAGGTAAAACTCAATGAAACGCTGACGCTGCGTCGCCAGCAGTACAAAGAGAAAAACCAACATTACCTGGATCTTGAAACGCTCTGCAGACAGGAAGAGAAGATTAAAAGTCTGGAGGCAGAGCGTGCGCAGCTGCAGGCGGGACAGCCCTGCCCGCTGTGCGGCTCAACCTCGCACCCGGCGGTCACTGCCTATCAGGCGCTGGAGCTGAGTGCCAACCAGCAGCGTCGCGACCAGTTAGCCAAAGAGGTCGCTGCGCTTAAAGAGGAAGGATTGTTAGTTCTCGGTCAGGTGAATGCCCTGACCCGGCAGATCCAGCGTGAGACAGACGACGCTCAGACGCTCTCTCAGGAGGAGCAAGCGCTCACTAAAGAGTGGCAATCCGTTTGCGCGTCCCTGAATATCACTCTGAATATTCAGGAAGATATTGCCCCGTGGATGAACGAACAAGAGCAGTATGAGCGTCAGCTTTACCAGCTGAGCCAGCGTCTGACGCTGCAGCAACAGCTGAATGAACAGGACGCGCAGGCGCGTCAGTATCAACAGCAGCTGACGGCCACGCGCCAGGCGCTGGAAACGACCCTGCTTACGCTGTCACTCAACGTCCCGGAGGAAGGCACAGAGGCTGCCTGGCTGAACGAACGTGAAACCGAGTTCGCACAGTGGCAGGAAAAACAGACACAGCATGGCGTCATGCAGGAGCACATGACGGCTCTGATGCCGCTGCTCGACACCCTGCCCGCCACAAACGACACAGAAACCGAACCGGCCATTCCTGATAACTGGCGCGAAACGCACGACGAATGCGTTTCTCTTCAGAGCCAGCTTGCCACACTGCAACAGCAGGAAAGCCTTGAAAGCGAACGGCTGCAGCACGCCACGACGCACTTCACCGCCGCATTGACCGCAAGCTGCTTCGCCGATCGGGAGGCCTTTCTGGCTGCACTGCTTGATGAAGAGACCATCCGCCGTCTTGAACACCGTAAGCAGACCCTGGAAAACCAGCTTCAGCAGGCAACCGCGCTGTTCGCACAGGCAAACCAGCAGCTGCAGGCTCATCAGACGCAGCGACCGGAAGGGCTGGAACTCGACGCGCCAACCCTGCAGTTGCAGCTACAGCAACTCGGACAACAGCTTCGGGAGAACACCACTCATCAGGGTGAGATCCGCCAGCAGCTTAAACAGGACAGCGATAACCGTCAGCACCAGCAGGTGCTCATGCAGCATATTGAAGAGGCCGCGCGGCTGGCCGATGACTGGAGCTATCTGAATTCGCTGATAGGTTCCAGCACCGGTGACAAGTTCCGTAAGTTTGCCCAGGGGCTCACGCTGGATAATCTGGTCTGGCTTGCCAACCAGCAGCTAAATCGCCTGCACGGGCGCTATTTGCTGCAGCGCAAGGTCAGCGATGCGCTGGAACTCGAAGTGATGGATACCTGGCAGGCGGACGCGGTGCGCGATACCCGTACCCTCTCCGGCGGCGAAAGCTTCCTTGTTAGCCTGGCACTGGCGCTGGCGCTTTCCGATCTGGTGAGCCACAAGACACGCATCGATTCGCTGTTCCTGGATGAAGGCTTCGGCACGCTCGACAGCGAAACGCTGGATACCGCCCTGGATGCGCTCGACGCGCTGAACGCCACCGGGAAAACCATTGGCGTGATTAGCCACGTCGAGGCGATGAAAGAGCGGATCCCGGTGCAGATCAAAGTGAAGAAGATTAACGGGCTGGGGTATAGCAAGCTGGATAAGGTGTTTGCGGTGGAGTGAGGGTGCCCTGCATAAGGGCACCCTCATCCCGCCCCTCTCACGTAGGGAGAGGGAGAATGGCTATAGCGGCCAGAGCCACGCGGCGCCGCGCACGCCGCTGGAGTCCCCGTGCACCGCTTTGCGGATCGGGGTTTCACACTCGCCGCCGAAGACCCACTGCTTCACCAGATTCGGCACCGTGGCATATAAACGGTCGACATTGCTCATCCCGCCGCCGAGCACAATCACGTCAGGGTCAAGGATATTCACCACGTGCGCCAGGGATTTCGCCAGCCGCATTTCATAGCGGCTGAGAGCCAGCTCAGCCACCGGATCGTGTTCCCCGACCCGGCGCATAATCTCGTTCCCCTTGAGTGGCTGGCCACTCAGGCGGTGATAATCGGTGGCAAAACCGGTGCCGGAGATAAACGTCTCAATACAGCCCAGCTTGCCGCAATAGCACGGCACCTCGGCGCGGTATTTAAGTTCATCGTCATCCATCCACGGCAGGGGGTTATGTCCCCACTCGCCCGCCGTACCGTTGCCGCCAATATGAGCGCGCCCGCCCAGGGCCACGCCTGCGCCACAGCCGGTCCCGATAATGACCGCAAAGACGGTCTGGGCCCCTGCGGCGGCACCGTCAATGGCTTCGGAGACGGCCAGACAGTTGGCGTCATTTGCCAGACGCACTTCCCGGTTCAGGCGCTGACTTAAATCTTTATCAAAAGGCTGACCGTTGAGCCAGGTGGAGTTGGCGTTTTTAACCACCCCGGTATAGGGCGAGATTGAGCCCGGGATCCCCATCCCAACGGTGCCGGTCTGCCCTGTCGCCTGCTCAGCCATGTCGACCAGCCGGGCAATCGTCTCGATAGTCTGGTGATAATCATCGCGCGGCGTAGGCAGACGGTGGCGGAACAGTTGCTCCCCCTGCTCGCTCAGTGCGATGACTTCTGTTTTGGTGCCGCCCAAATCAATCCCAATACGCACAAGACACTCCTCATTATTTTGATTATCAACAGAGTAGAAGCCCGCTTCCCGATTAGCAATGCAAGCGATGCGACAATTCGTTATCATGCCCGCTGATTTAACGACAAGGCCGTGGAAATTATCATGCTGTGGTTCAAAAATTTGATGGTTTACCGTCTCAGCCGCGACGTTTCGCTGCGTGCAGAAGAGATGGAAAAACAGTTAGCCGCTTATAGCTTTTCCCCTTGCGGTAGCCAGGATATGGCAAAAACCGGTTGGGTTCCTCCAATGGGTTCACAAAGCGATGCATTGACCCACGCCAGCAGCACGGGTCAAATCATCGTCTGCGCCCGCAAAGAAGAAAAAATTCTGCCCACGCCGGTGGTCAAGCAGGCGCTCGAAGCGAAAATTTTCAAGCTTGAAGCCGAACAGGGCCGCAAGCTGAAAAAAACCGAAAAAGATTCGCTGAAAGACGAAGTTCTGCACTCTCTGCTGCCGCGCGCCTTTAGCCGTTTCAGCCAGACAATGATGTGGATCGATACCGTTAACGGGCTGATCATGGTGGACTGCGCCAGCGCCAAAAAAGCGGAAGATACGCTGGCCCTGCTGCGCAAAAGCATCGGATCGTTACCGGTCGTTCCGCTGGCGCTGGAAACGCCGATTGAACTGACCCTGACCGAATGGGTGCGCAGCGGTACAGCGGCCCAGGGCTTCCAGATCCTTGATGAAGCCGAGCTCAAAGCCCTGCTCGAAGATGGCGGCGTGATCCGCGCGAAAAAGCAGGATCTGGTGAGCGACGAGATCGCCGTTCACATTGAAGCGGGCAAAGTGGTGACCAAACTGGCACTCGACTGGCAGCAGCGTATTCAGTTTGTGATGTGCGATGACGGCTCGGTGAAGCGTCTGAAATTCTGTGATGAGCTGCGCGATCAGAACGAAGATATCGATCGTGAAGATTACGCCCAGCGCTTTGACGCAGACTTTATCCTGATGACCGGAGAGCTGGCAGCGTTAATTCAGAATCTGGTAGAAGGCCTCGGCGGCGAAGCGCAGCGGTAATGCCTGCAGTGACCCTCTCCCGGCAGGGAGAGGGAATAAAACGTTTTATTTCAGGTAGCGGCACAGATAAGAGGTCGGTTCAGCAACCTGCAGATGGAATTCGCTGTGGCCAGGGACGTTGAACGCTTGTCCGGCAGAGTAAACTTTCCATTCTGTTTCCCCCGGCAGTAAGACGTTGAGCGCACCGCTGATCACCGTCATCTCTTCAGCTTCGGCTGTACCAAAGGTGTATTCCCCTTCAGCCATAACGCCGACACTGGCGCGGCCAGTGCTGCTGCTGGTAAAACCAATGGATTTCACTTTACCGGAAAAGTATTCGTTACTTTGAAGCATGAACTGGCCCTTATATTTTTAGATAAAAATTCACTATAGGGGCCATGATCATCACCTGTCACGCAAAATCATTAGATCAACAGCTCTGCGGCCAGCCGGGCCATCAGAACATTGGACAACAGCACCGGGACATCCAGCGCCTTTTGCAGTAAGTCACGGTGGTGCTGGTGGAATCCAAGGCAGTCCAGAATCAACACATCGGCCCCTCTCTCCAGCAGTTCCCGTCCTGCCTCAATCAGCGCGGCCTCGCTGTCCCAGAAGGGATTGGCCAGCGCATACAAAGGCATTTTTTCGAGTACGTGCCATTTTGCCGTCTGGTTGTCCATGAGCTCTTCAATGGGAACAATGACCCCCACCTGATGCCCGTCAACAATGGAGGCCACCAGCGGCGGAATGATCCGCATCGGCTCCAGCAAAATCGCATTACGGGCGATGAGTCCCTTAACAGGTGCAGTACTCATCAGTAAAATAACGTCATAGCCTTGATTATCGAGCACTTCTATTACGCTCTGCAGCGAGCGCTCGATTTTCTGACGCGAAACATGCGCCAGTTTACCGTCACTTAATAACGTCGCCAGGGGATCCTCCCCCGCCTCTACAGCGTAGTCTTCCATGACCTCTTCCCGACTCATCTTCCCCAGCAGGCTTAGATGCGTTATCTGTTGTTCAGATACATGCTCGGTTAAGAGCGGTAACACTTCGCTTACAGGGACCACACCAATAGTGAGGATCGCCAACGTCGCCTTCATCTTCATCGCCTTCCATTACCGCTAAATCTTTCACACAGGTACAGGCTCACTACGCTGCACAGTTCGTTTTTTCAACAAAACAGCACCAAGCGTAGCAGGTGATCCCCATCGCGAAATGTAAAGATCGCCTGCCCATTACGGAGTTACCTGTAATAACTAAATATTAACTCCTGCTTAACATTTGCGATGAGTAAAAAGTGTGATTCAGGCACGGTATTTAGCCCTTTAGGAATTCATTCACGACTTATCAGGATCTTCGTAGCGCCGTTTGGCATCCAGCGCTTCCTGTTCAGTTTCATGTTCACTGATCAGAGAGTCTGGTTTGGGGTGATCGGCACGCAGCTGATACCAGGTGACGGTTTGATCGCCATTACCTTTTTCAACGGTAACGATGCGTGCTTCACGTGGATAGGGAGGTCTGGTTGGCATAGCTCATCCTTTTTTTATGTCTGAGCTATAAGTATAGACGCCGCTTAGCTGGCACAAGCCAAACGCAGGGCGGTAATAATCTGAATTACCACATCCTCGGGTGAAGCGGAAGCATCCACAACATGGTGTGCCGCTTCGCGGTATAACGCATCGCGTTCGGCCAGCACTTCGCTCACCTCTTCGCTGAGCGGCCGGGAGGTCAGCGCAGGACGTTGTCCCTCTTCCGGAAATGCTTCCAGCCGCCCTACCAGGGCCGAAACGGGTGCGCTGAGGTAGATGACAATCCCTTTTTCGCGCATAAAACGGCGGTTACACTCGGCGAGAACAATGCCGCCACCGGTTGCGATAACAGCAGACGGCGTGGTGACCGCCTTCAGCGCGGCCGTTTCACGAGCGCGAAAGCTCTCCCACCCCTCTTGCTCAACGATTTCCGCGATGCTTTTCCCGGCTTCGGTTTGCAGCCAGTGGTCGGTATCAACAAACTGACGATCGCACGCGCGTGCCAATTCCAGGCCAACGGTGGTTTTCCCACAGCCGCGGGGGCCAACTAAAAAGATGGGTTGGGTCATAACCAGGTGTTCCCCTTGATGCCGGATGGCCGAAGAGCGTAAAGAAATAATTGCAGAAGATGTTGCGTTTACTTTACTGCAAAGCGGTACGGGATGACAACCCTGCGGAGGCCATACTGTGCCACAAAGTGACAATGGTTATCATTACGCAGTGCGACGCTTGACTTCGAGCAGCCACTTATCAAGCTCTGCGGCGAACTGCTGGCGATCGCGTTGGGACAGGCTGTCTGGCCCGCCGGTCTGCACGCCGCTGGCGCGAAGCGTATCCATAAAATCACGCATGGTGAGTCTTTCACGAATGGTCGCCGGCGAATAACGCTCCCCTCTCGGGTTCAGCGCCGCCGCTCCCTTTTCAATCACTTCCGCGGCCAGCGGGATATCCGCCGTGATCACCAGATCCTCGGGACTACACAGACGCACAATCTCGTTATCCGCCACGTCAAAGCCGGCCGGAACCCGCAACGCGCGAATAAATCGGGAAGGTGGTACGCGAATATTCTGGTTCGCCACCAGCGTAAGCGGCATCTGCACGCGCTCGGCCGCGCGGAATAAAATCTCTTTAATCACATTCGGACACGCGTCCGCATCAACCCAAATCGCCATATTGTCTCCCCATAATGATTCTGCCGACTATTGTCGCCTGCATTTCGTTGTTAAGCTATCAATCAGAGAAAACAACGCATAATGACGGAGAATCGTGATGGATAAGAAAATCGGGTTTATCGGCTGCGGTAACATGGGCAAAGCCATCCTGGGTGGCCTGATCGCCAGCGGACAGGTGCTGCCGGGTCAGATTTGGGTCTACACCCCATCACCGGACAACGTCGCCGCGTTACGCGATCGGTACGGGATCAACGCAGCCGAAAGCGCGCAGGAAGTGGCTCAGGTAGCCGATATTGTCTTTGGCGCCGTCAAGCCGAACATCATGATCAAAGTGCTGAGCGACATCACCACCAGCCTGAACAAAGAGACGCTGGTTGTATCGATTGCCGCGGGCGTCACGCTCGATCAGCTGGCGCGCGCGCTGGGTCATGACCGTAAAATCGTACGCGCTATGCCGAATACCCCGTCACTGGTTAACGCCGGCATGACCTCCGTCACGCCTAACGCGCTGGTGACGTCGGAAGACGTGGCGGATGTCCTGAACATCTTCCGCTGCTTCGGTGAAGCGGAAGTCATTGCCGAATCTATGATCCATCCGGTAGTGGGAGTGAGCGGTTCAGCGCCTGCGTATGTCTTTATGTTTTTAGAAGCGATGGCCGACGCCGCGGTGCTTGGCGGTATGCCACGAGCGCAGGCGTATAAATTCGCTGCACAGGCCGTGATGGGCTCTGCCAAAATGGTGCTGGAGACCGGTAAGCATCCGGGTGAACTGAAAGATATGGTCTGCTCGCCTGGCGGAACCACTATCGAGGCGGTGCGGGTGCTGGAAGAGCGCGGCTTCCGTTCGGCCGTTATTGAAGCGATGACAAAATGCATGGAAAAATCAGAGAAACTGAGTAAATCCTGATTATCTGCGCCGGACGTCAGGCGGCCACCTCGGTGCGGCCGCGTCCGGCATTTTTCGCTTTATACAGCGCCACATCGGCCGCTTTTAACCACTCCCGATAGTGCCCGAACTGCGGTCCCCAGGGCGCGACACCGACGCTAATACGCAGAGATTCCTTGGGCGCACACGGTAACGACAGCGTTTCCAGCCGCTCATGTACGCGTGACATCACGGCGATGGCACTGTCTGCCGCCGTCCGGGACATGATCACCGCAAACTCATCCCCGCCAAAACGGCCTATCGCATCCCCGGAACGCACCGTTAGCTGCAGTTGCCGCGTCAGGGCAATGATCGCTTCATCACCCACATCGTGGCCCCAGGTGTCATTGATATTCTTAAAATGATCGATATCGATAAGCAAAATCGTGGCGGTGCAGTGGTTGCGGCGACAGTGTTCAAATTCATTTCTCAACAACACTTCCCAGTGCCGGCGATTAAAGACGCCGGTCATGCCGTCGCGGGTACTCATCAGCTCCAGCCGCCGTTTATGCTCTGCAAGCCTGATGGCAGTACGATGGCTGAGCCAGGCAAAAAGCATCGGATATAACACCAGCACGGGAAGCGTTAAGCCCCATGCCAGAGGCTCCGGGTTAAAGACAGCCACCCGGCCCACGACGGGGAGCGTCACCAGGGAAGACAGAAGGGTTAACATGATGCCGGTAAAAAACAGCCGACAGCCGCCGGCCCCCATCATGTTCATTCCCACCATCATCAGCAGCGCTGCCGTAGGTAGCGCATTGATCCCCATCATGCCGATCCAAAGCCCGGCAATAATGGCATCAATCTTCAGATTAAAGCATTCCTGCTGATGAGGAGAAGCAGCACGGCAGGACCACTGCCAGGCGAAATGGGGCCAGACAAATGCCCACCCCACCAGGAACAACCACCAGACGCCGGATACAGAAAAGGTGACCAGCACGCCAGAGAGGGGGAAGAACATCGCTGCCAGTCCGACAACACGCGCCAGCCGGGCTCGCCGGGCAAACGGGATCCCGGTACGGTGGGGGTCATCCTGAGAAAGGGTCATATTCCACTCTTCCCGAATGCGCTTTATATTGTAATAAGATTCATCATTCATCATTTTTGGGAATATTCTGAAATATTTCCCAAATTATAGAGAGGGGGCTTACGGGGAAAGTATGAAATTTCGGGTGAGCCGCCGGGGCCACTCACCCGATAGGACTACACGTTTTTCTTCAGACAGGCACTCATGAACTTGCTGCGATCGTCGCCTTTCAGGGACTGTTCGGTCGCTTTCGCATTACACTCGCGCATTTTTTGCTGCTGCGGCGTCAGGCTTTTCTCACCCGGCTTCGCGGCACCGTTTTTGAGGCAACCGCTCATGTAGGTCTTACGGGCATCGCCCTTCAGGCTCTGTGCGGTCGCCTGTTGATTACAGGTGGTCATGCGTTGCTGCTGCGGCGTTAATGTTTTCTCTTCCGCGTTCGCCGATGAGATCAGGAACAGACCCGAGAGCAGAGTAACCAGTAATGTTGTTTTCATTGCACCATCCTTTTGTGAACATTCACTGTAAGTCTGGTTCGTGACAGGAAAAAAACCACCCGGCAGATGTGATTTCCGCCGGGCTTTTATTATTTCAGCCCCAAAGCCGCTTTCATGGTGTAGAACAGATCCGTTTGATCGGTCAGCCCTACCACGTTTGCCGCATGCGGACCGTATGCTGCGATGCGCAGCTGGGTTCCGGTATGCTCCATGGACTCTTCTTCAGAGTTGCCATAACTCAACACCATCACCGCGCCGTCTTTGGTGTTCAGCGCCTGCGTCAGGCCCGGTGCTTTGGTATCCGCTGGGATGATCTGGCTGGCGTGCGCATGGTCTGCGGTAACGACCACCAGGGTATTGCCGTCTTTCTTCGCGAACTCAAGTGCCTTCTGCACTGCTTCGTCCAGATCGACCGTCTCGCCAATCTGACCGCACGGGTTAGCCGCATGATCCTGTTTATCGATAGACGCGCCTTCCACCTGCAGGAAGAAGCCCTTTTCACTCTTGCTCAGCAGTGAGATCGCTTTATCGGTCATCGCCGCCAGCGTCGGGATGCTGTCGGTACGTTTTGGGTTTGGCGTACAGGTTACGGCAGGCTTATCAATGTTGCCGTGGTAGGACGCTTTTGGCCCTTCCCAGCGCACCGGCATATTGCCATCAGAGAAAAGACCCAGCAGCGGTTTATCCTGGCTTGCTTCAGTAATCGCCGCCAGAGAAGATGCATCGCTCACCAGCTGATAGCCGCGAGCCTGCGCCTGCTCACGCAGCGTTTTGCCCTGCCATTCGCCCGCCGTTGCGGTTTCCGCGAAGGTTTTCGCCCCGCCGCCCAGCGTCACGTCAGGACGTGCGTTCAACAGTTGTTCCGTAATCGAGCCTTTGCCGCCCTTTTCCAGCGCGTTAGTCGGGCATTTTTCGCTGGTCACCGACGGGCCGTAGCATTTACGCGAGGTGACATGCGCCACCAGCGCCGCTGGCGTTGCATCCTGAAGTTCAGCCGTAGAGACGTTGCCGGTAGCCAGTCCCGCCGCTTTAGCCATCTCCAGAATGGTCTGGTGATCTTTTTCGCGAATATCCACCCCCAGCGCACCATTATAGGTTTTCACACCGGTGGACCACGCCGTGGCAGAGGCAGCAGAATCCGTCACGTAATCGGGTTTACCGGTTTTTTTATCCAGCGCGTAATGGGTATATTGTCCGGTGAGAGGCAGTGCGTCGATACCTTTAAAAAAGCCGCCCGCGCCTTCGGCATAATTTCGTGCTGCCGTTATTTCGGAATCGCCCATCCCGTCGCCAATCAGCAGAATAATGTTTTTAGCGGGTTTCTCATTCAGCGAAGCGCGAATGGCGGCTGTTTGATCTTCAGTCAACCGCCGCGCGCCGCCTGGCTGGGTGATATCCCCTTTGGCCGCACGATTATCCAGCACGCTGGTATTGTGATTGTCGGCATAAATAGCGGGTGACATTAACAGGGGAAGTAATGCGATGAAAAGTGCGCTCTGTTTCAATTTATTTTCTCCATGTACAAATACATAAAAAATAAAACAGAGCGACTATAGGCATCCTGCATGACAATTCTATGACACGCCGTCAGGTTCCGTGATGGTTTAGTTGCGAGGATGCCTTAACAGCTTTTTTACGTACTGGCGGAGCATTTCAGCATCCTCAACCGGCACCTGGGAATCGGGTCTGACGCTTTCCAGCGCGCCTTCAACGTTCTCAATCAACGTCTGTTGTTCGTTTTTCGCCATTTGTCGCAGCAGCGCGGTGACCACAATTTCCAGCGCTTCAACCTGGGCGACCAACTCTTTTGACTCTTCTTCCTTTTGTGCAAGCTTGACCAACAACTCAGCAATGAGATTTTTCATGGTGCTATTTCCTTATCCGTTTTGTCTGAACTTAGCATTCTGAATCCATTATGCAAAGAGAAGAAATTTATTATGTTATGCAAAAGTGATGCGGCAGGAAAAATAGATTCCTCGCGGCTTTCAGCGAAACGTTTTTCTATAAAAAACGCCGCATTTAGTTATATAAAAATGCGGCGACCATAAGAATATATAATACATCCACGAAACAGCTATCGCGCCGACTTCGCCTCTGCCATTTGTCTGCGGCGACGCAGTGCAATAGCCAGTTGAATTATATTTATCAGTACCACAATGGCGGTAGCAGCAAATACCCAACGGAAACCGGCCATTGCCGAAACAGCGGCTCCCATAAGCGGACCGGCAACGTTACCTAAATACATAAACGACTGGTTATAGCCAAAAATACGGCCCGTTACCTGGTCACTGGAATATTTCACCAGCAATGTTTGCACCGCGGGTAACATCGCACCATCGGCAAAGCCCAGCAGAAACCGCAGCACGCCAAGCTGAAGCGGAGAAGTGACAAACGACATTGCGAAAAAGAGCACCACCGCAAAAATCAGCGTGGCCATCAGGATACGCGCCGTGCCGATCCTGTCGCCCAGTTTTCCAAGGCGTGGCGCCGAAATGAGGGCTGATACGCCCGGGACGGCGGCAATCATCCCGCTGAGGAAAGCAATATTATTGCTGTCTGGCTCCATCGACTTAATAAACAGCGCCAGAATCGGGCCGACCGAACCGTTGCAAAGCTGGATCACCATGGTGGTCACAAACAGGCTGATCATCAGGCCCGGATAGGGCAGCGAGGCGAAAACGGCCTTGCCGCTCAGGCGTTCAGCTTTGCTGATGACGGGGCGTCCTCCCTCTTTAATGAGGAAGAGCGTGACCAGAAAACTGACCACCAGCAGGATGGCCGTAATGATAAACACCGCGCGCAACCCCACATGATCGGCGAGGAAGCCCCCTAGCAGCGGGCCGCCAATGACCCCGCTTATCTGAGCAGTAGAGAGCGTACTCAGCGCCCAGCCGCTGCGTTCACGGGGCACCTGCGAGGCCACCAGCGCCATGGCATTCGGAATATACCCGGACGTCAGCCCCATCACCGCTCGCAGGAAAAAGAGCTGCCATACGTTAGTGGCAAAGGCCTGCAGCAGAATGGCTATCGCCATCCCCAGCGATGCGCGCAGCAGCATCAGCTTGCGCCCTTTGCGGTCGGCCAGACTCCCCCACATCGGCGAGACGATGGCAGAGACCAGAAACGTGACGCTGAACGTCAGACCTGACCACATGGAGAGCGCTTCATGGGAGGTAACGCCCAGCTGCGACACGTACAGTGGCAGGAAGGGCAATATCTGGCTGATGGCCAGCCCGGTAAAGAAGCACCCGAACCAGACCGAGATGAGATTAACTTTCCAGGATTCCATAAAAGAAATAGTCTTCATTTTTAGGCGAATTCGCCGACAGATTAGCAAGTTACGCGTTATGACGTCGCACCAGAGATGCGCACTTGCCGACTTTGGTGTTTTATCTTCCCAGTCATCATATTTGTGAAATAAGTCACAAATCATCCATTTTCTGACGGAATATTATGCTTCAGCGGCAGAGACTAAAACCGCGCATCCCCAGGTGAAAGTGGCTGGCATGGGCAGCGTTATACTCTGGCCCCAGGCTGTTGCCGTAATAGCTGCAGCTCGCCGCCAGCATGCCTTTCAGCCATGGCTGCGTTTTGGTCGCCTTCCAGCCGTTTTGTACCGTGACCTTCTCACCGTTCGCCAGCCCAAACGCCGTGATATCCAGTGCCTCTGCCGTGGCATGTTCACTGCGTCGCGCGTCGGGGCGATGGTAAATGTTGCGGCAGGCAAAGCTGCCGAGATGCTCAACACGCGTCAGCTCACTTCCCGTATAGCTTCTGGTGAGTGGCCGGGCCTGCTGGCTGATAAACAA
Organism: Enterobacter sp. V89_11; assembly: GCF_029967775.1. Classification (NCBI taxonomy): domain Bacteria; kingdom Pseudomonadati; phylum Pseudomonadota; class Gammaproteobacteria; order Enterobacterales; family Enterobacteriaceae; genus Enterobacter; species Enterobacter sp. V89_11. Next base: position 202,625 of record NZ_JASCAN010000025.1, read on the forward strand.
GGCAGAACTGAGCGCCAGCGGACAGCTCGCAAGGAAACTGCTGTTCAGGCTGACCGGACCGAAGTTACGTACCCGGACGATGTTACGGAGTGGACACTCCCCACCGCTGTCTGCGACCGGTTGTGTGCGGATAAGCGCGCGTTGATTGGCCTGCGATAACAGGCTCGCGCACGCCTGGGGCGTTAAGTTCCGAAGCTTATACTGGGTAATGCGGCCTGGCGGGTCGTCGAGATGTAGCGGCGTGAAAGGGTTGTAGTAAGACGGCAACCAGTGATACCCCACCGTTGCGACAGCCGCAATAATGAAAACGGTCAGCAGAGTTTTTCCTTTCACGCTCCCCCCTTAACATTCCCCAAAACATTATGGCAGAAGGCCGCGAAACCCGCTGGGCATCGTGGTATGTTATTGGTTTTTCGTCAGACTGGAAGAGAATGAGATGGCAAAGCAGCGCGTAGGTATTGTCTTTGGGGGAAAATCAGCGGAGCACGAGGTTTCATTGCAATCGGCCAAAAATATCGTCGATGCAATCGATAAAAGCCGTTTCGACGTGGTGCTGCTGGGCATAGATAAACAGGGGCAGTGGCATGTCAACGATGCCAGCCAGTATCTGTTAAATGCTGACGATCCGGCGCATATCGCCCTGAATCCTTCTGCAATCAGCGTCGCGACCGTACCCGGCGTGGTGCAAGGGCAACTCATCGACGCCGGTAATGCGCAGTCTCTTGCCCAGATTGACGTGGTCTTCCCTATCGTTCATGGCACCCTTGGCGAAGATGGTTCGCTGCAGGGGATGCTGCGCATGGCCAACCTGCCGTTTGTCGGTTCTGATGTGCTGGGTTCCGCTGCCTGCATGGATAAAGACGTCACCAAGCGCCTGCTGCGTGATGCGGGGCTGAATATTGCGCCGTTTGTCACCCTCACCCGCGCCAACCGTGACCAACACAGCTTCGCTCAGATTTCCGGTCAGCTGGGCCTGCCGCTGTTTGTGAAACCCGCAAACCAGGGTTCTTCCGTCGGGGTCAGCAAGGTGACAAGCGAAGCGCAGTTCACGCAAGCGGTCAGCCTGGCTTTTGAGTTTGACCATAAAGTGGTGGTTGAGCAGGGCATCAAAGGCCGCGAAATTGAGTGCGCCGTGCTGGGCAACGATTTCCCACAGGCAAGCACCTGCGGTGAAGTGGTGTTAAACAGTGATTTTTACTCTTACGACACCAAATACATTGATGATAAAGGCGCCCAGGTTGTTGTGCCTGCGAATATCGATCCGGCAATCAACGATAAGATCCGCGCGATCGCGATTAACGCTTATCAGACGCTCGGCTGCAGCGGCATGGCGCGCGTGGATGTGTTCCTGACGCCTGAAAACGAGGTGGTGATTAATGAAATCAACACCCTGCCGGGCTTCACCAACATCAGCATGTATCCCAAGCTGTGGCAGGCCAGCGGGCTAAGCTACTCAGCACTCATCACCCGCCTGATTGAACTGGCGCTGGAGCGTCATGCTGCGGACAGCGCCCTGAAAAGCTCCGTAAACGGTTAATCGGGACTCTTCGCCGTTTCCGTCTCATCCGCTGTCGTCTCTTCAGGACGACGGCGGATAATCATCCCCGCCAGCCAGAAGCTGATAACCCAGGTCACCAGACCCACGGCATACGTTTGCCACCCTTTTGCTTCAAATCCCAACAGCCCCACGACACCGTTAAGAATAAAGATCAGCCCAATAGCAAAGGCGTAGTAATGCCAGTCACGGCGTAGTTTGGAAGTGAGCTTCATGACAACTCCGGCAGGAAAAAAAGATATCCTCTCACAGATTTATGACGAGGTCTGTGGCTGATGCGGAAATTCTGAAACACGCTGTTGTTTCAATTAAGTTAAGAAATTGTGATGCGCTGCAGAATTCGACAATCCAGGAGAATTCCTTAGGGTAAATTAACACGATTCTGATATTGACAAATGCTATGACCTGTCAAACTCACCCTGTAAGACGCATATAAAACAGAGTGATTTATCGGGAGGTCGTGATGGCTGACTTTACATTGTCGAAACCGATTTTTGGCGGTAAACAACCAAAAACCTCCACGGCGGGTAATATCGCTTATGCCCTGTTTGTCTTGTTCTGTTTCTGGGCGGGTTCGCAGCTACTCAATATGCTGGTTCATGCACCAGGAGTCTATGAACACCTGATGCAGGTGCAGGATAACGGACGCCCGCGAGTGGAAATTGGCTTTGGCGTAAGCACCCTGTTTGGCCTGATTCCTTTCCTCGCAGGGTGTATGATTTTAGGCGTTGTGGCATTAGTACTGCGTTTTCGCCGTCGCTTTTAAAGCCCCATACAGCGAGCCCGGCGGTCATCCACGCGTTTTGCGAACCAGGCGGTTGTCAGGTTACGCGTGATCTTCGGGCTTTCCAGCTGAATACCCGGCAGGATTGCCCTCGGTAATGTTTTCCCACTTTTCTGTTCTGCAAGCGTAAAGACTTTCTTGTACAGATCGGTTTTCTCAAACGCCAGACTATCGCCTTTCTCAAGCTGATGGCGAATGTCGCTCTCACTCATGCCAAGCCTGTTCGATAATTTCCGCACCGCCCGCTCCGTGGTGCCAGCCTCGCTGCTGCCGTAGGCAATAAGATCGCCATCCAGTGCCAGCTTCACGCCGCTTGCGCGGCTGACCGCATTCTGAAACGCCGCGTTACGACTGGCATACCAGCCCGCGTTAAAGTCCGCAAAGCGGTACAGCGGCTCACTGTAATTCGCCGGATAGTTCAGCAGATGATAAGTGCCGAACCACAGGCCGCCACGCAGGGAGAAGACCTCCTGACGCACCGTACCGTCGATTTTCCACGGGTAGCCGTCGGTATGCTTTTCCGCAAAGGCAATGCTGACCTGCATCGGCCCGCCGGTGTGTACCGGGTTAAGTGAGCCAAACAGTGTCTGCCCCATCGGCACCATGCTGATGAAATCATCAAAGATGGCGCTGAGCTGTTTCTCGGTTTTTACCGTGTCCAGCCGTTCGCTGTAGCTTTTTCCATTTGGCGAGGTGATCTTAAACGCGGTATGCACGAGGAATACCGGGATATGCATCGATTCCGCACGGCGGTCGATCTCTTTCCAGGCTATTTTGTTCAGACCCGGCACGACCGGGTCTGACTGGTACATTGATTCCTGCTGCGCCACCGCCAGTACCGAGCAGATATTCTCCTCGGTAGGGGCAATCTTCTGGCTTTCAAAGGTTTTTGCCAGCGCATCCGCCCATGCATTGCGATCTTTCACGCTGGCGGGCATTTTTTGCCGCACAACGCTTGCCACGTCAACAGGCTTCTCCCCTTCTTTAAGCGGGGCAGCCCCTTTTTCGGCACACCCCACCAGCACCAGAGCGGCCAGTAAGGACAACGGTAACGCACGCGGTACGGCAAAGGTCATAGCAACTCCCTGTATTAGCTAAATGTATTGGTGACTTCCTGCAGTTCCTGGCCGTCCAGCTCACGCTCAAAGCTGCGTAAACGTTTATAGATGGACATCAGTTCCACCAGCGTGGTCCAGGAGCTGATCAGATACTGGAATGAGCCACGCACCTGACCAAAAACGTTAGTTATCTGGGTCATCAGGCCGAGCGTAATCGTACCCGCAACGATGGACGGGAACAGCAGGAACAAACCGAAAACGTTATCGACCTGCAGATACAAAATGCGCGCAATATTGAAATACATATAGTGGAAGTAGAGACGGAAATAGTTGCGACGCACGGCACCAAACAGCTCGCGTACGGTTGGTGGTGAGGCGCGGTTAGCATCATCTTCACCGTAGACCAGCTCTTTACGATAAGCCGCTTCCACGCGTTGATTTTTAAACTCCAGCCCCGGCAGCTTAATCCCGACCACCGCCAGCAGCCCCGTCCCCATCAGAGACCAGACAATCGCCGCAATCACCAGCCCATACGGCAGATGACCGACAACAGGCAGATCCGGCACGTGAGCCGAGAGCGTCACCAGCACCGGCAGGAAGGCAATCAACGTCATGATGGCGTTGATAAAGCTGACGCCCATGTCTTCAAGGGTGGAGGCAAAACGCATGGTGTCTTCCTGCACACGCTGTGCTGCACCTTCGATATGACGCAGGTGTTGCCAGTGCGCCATATAGTGTTCGTTCATCGCGGTACGCCAGCGGAAAACGTAGTGGCTGACGAAGAAGTTGTTCATCACCCCGATCACCACCGCAATCAATGCGATACCGAGGAAAATGCCCACCTCATGGTAAAACTGGTTAATGGTTACCTTATGCGGCGAACTCAGCGCGGTCTGGATAAGGTCGTAGAACGGCGCATACCAGGCGTTTACTGCCACCCCCACTTCCACCAGGAACCAGGTGACAAAGATAATCAGCGAGGTTCCCAGAATCGACCAGTATTGCCAGCGGTGCGGCGCATAGACAAACCAGAACAGGGCAAACAGGCCAACGCATACCATGTAGTAGGCGTAAAACAGCAGATAGCTAAGCGACCAGAAGCGAGCGGCGCTGATCGGGACGTCACCCATTGCACCCGTAATGCGGGCCAGCCACGCCCCGCCGCCAGCCTGCCAGAAAATGACAGCGATCAGTGCCCAAATAAATGCCGACAGGAAAAAAGGCCCCGGCTTTGGGAAAAAAGACTTAAACATAATGCATCCTTCTTGTTGTTATGGCTGTTGCTGTGCTCAACACATCACCACACGAAAATCTCGCCTGAGCCAGACGGCGCAGGCAAAAAGGTCAGACCCGAGGGTTAATTATTAGTTCGCTTTCCAGTTTTCGAGAATTGTTTCGGTGCGTTTCACCGCGAGAGGATTGGCCGGCGCAATAAAGTCACGCCAGACGTCGTTGTAATGGTTAATCAGAATCGGCGCGTCGGCTGCCGGACGATTAGCCGTGGTATGGGCATCTTCCGCCACGGTAATGTGATAGCCACGGCTGACCCCGTTCTTGATGGTCGCGTCGACACAGTAATCGGTGGCACAGCCGCAGATGACAAACTCGCGAATACCTTGCTCGCGCAACACCGCTTCAAGTGCGGTGTTATAAAATGCATCGCAGGCAGTCTTGGTGACGTAAAGCGCGTCAGCGGGCTGATGGAGTTCAGGCAGCAGCGCAAACCCTTCGCTCCCCTCTTCCAGACCGCCTTCACCGGTATGCTGAATAAAAATCACCCGTTCGGCGGCCTGCGTGAGCTGATTGATAAGCGAAACACATTTTTCGCGTTGGTAACGCGGCGTTGCAAACACCCCTTGCTGCATATCGACAACCATAACCACACGCTTCACTGACATATCGTTCTCCGCAAGATTGAGTGACACTGGCCTCTATCATACGGCCGATGTCACAAAATGGGAGACTGGTCGCCAGGAAATTATGCTTATTTACCCATGGTTACGTTTTTCTCGCTATCGTTATGCAATTCGGGGCATTGCACCGTGCGCTTTAGTAGTATAAATACCCATTACTTTTCTCATTCAATTCATGGATGCTTTTCGTTGAAACGTTGTCTGCTCTCTTTTGCCGCGCTGTGTGCGGTGAGCTTCTCCACCGCCCAGGCAGCTCAGCCGCTGACGGCCCCCGTTTTGGCTTCAGATATTGCCGATCGCTACGCGAACCTTATCTATTACGGCAGTGGCGCGACCGGGATGGCGATGGTGGTCATCGACGGCAACCAGCGCGTATTTCGCAGCTTTGGCGAAACGCGACCGGGAAATAACGTTCACCCGCAGCTGGATTCCGTGATCCGCATTGCGTCCTTAACCAAGCTGATGACCAGCGAAATGCTGGTGAAATTACTCGATCAGGGCGTGGTCAAGCTCGACGATCCGCTCAGCAAATATGCGCCGCCAGGCGCACGCGTTCCAACCTATCAGGGCACGCCCATCACGCTGGTAAACCTTGCCACCCATACCAGCGCGCTGCCTCGCGAACAACCCGGCGGCGCGGCGCACCGTGACGTTTTTGTCTGGCCAACGCGCGAACAGCGCTGGAACTACCTGAGCACCGCCACGCTGAAATCGGCACCGGGTTCACAGGCATCTTATTCAAACCTGGCGTTTGACCTGCTGGCAGATGCGCTCTCGACGGCAGCAGGCAAACCTTACCCGCAGCTCTTTGAAGAGCAGATAACGCGCCCGCTCGGCATGAAGGACACCACCTTTACCCCTTCTCCGGATCAGTGCCGACGCCTGATGGTGGCAGAGAAAGGCGCAAGCCCGTGTAATAACACCCTGGCAGCCATCGGCAGTGGCGGGGTCTATTCAACGCCAGGCGACATGATGCGCTGGATGCAGCAGTTCCTCTCATCAGATTTCTATGCGCGCAGTCACCAGGCCGATCGCATGCAGACCCTGATTTACCAGCGTAGCCAGTTGCACCGCGTGATCGGCATGGACGTACCGGGTAAAGCCGACGCGCTGGGCATGGGCTGGGTCTATATGGCACCCAAAAATGGCCGACCGGGCATTATTCAGAAAACCGGTGGCGGCGGTGGATTCATCACCTATATGGCGATGATCCCGCAGTCCAACGTGGGCGCGTTTGTGGTCGTCACCCGCTCTCCAAATACGCGTTTCGTCAATATGAGCGATGGCATCAATAACCTGGTGGCTGAGCTGAGCGCCAATAAAGCCCAGGTGCTCACCGCCTCCATCCAGCCTTAATATTCCGTGGGCAAACGGTTGATGCTGACCAGTTTGCCCCGGCTCATATTGATGTAGTTGCCTTGTCGCAAAGCAGCGAGCACTTCGGCAACGACAGAGCGTGAAATACGCGTGCTTTGTTGTATATGATTCATCACACCAATTTTTGAACGCAGCGTTTCATCCCACTCGGCCATATTCAGCAGCATTGCGCGGATCTGGTGATAGGAGTTATTTCCCACCAGCTGCCTGTCGCGTTTGCCCAGAATGTAATTTATCCAGGATAACCAGCAAAATGCGTCTTTCCAGAGCGAATGCTGTTGAATGAGTTGACGGGTGGTCGCCGCGGGCAAATAAAAACCGGTACAGGCCGTTTTGGCAGTGACTCTGTATTCCTGACTGTGATTAATCACTACGGCAGACAGTCCAAAAATAAAAGGGGCTGACGCAATGCCAACCAGCAGATCGTCTGAATGACGATAAACTTCAATAACGCCGGTCTGGAATACGTAGGTACAAGGCTCACTCCCCTTGCCCGAGGTAATTAATTGCTGTGGAGCAGATTTAAACGGGGTACTGGCTGCTATCAAACATGCTTCGAGCCGGCTTAATTCAGAAAGTGGTTTCGCATTAACGTTCATGCAGACCTCAAGACATCCGTATTTGTCGGTTCACTATTATTTTTTATTGTCATCTATAAAAAAGCGGGGGCTTATCCCCCGCTTTTATTTATTACCAGGTATATTTCACACCCAGATTTGCGCCCCAGTTCTGGTCAACGTCACCGCCGCCCAGATAAGTGGCATCAGTGTAAGCACTGAAGTTCTTCGTAAAGCTAAACTGGGTACCCAGACCAACCCGCACCGCGGAGCCTTTCACGCCATTATCAATGCTGTCACCGTTAACATCGGCATCGTTACCAGCGTCGTCATAGACATAAGCGAGTTTGAAGTAAGGCGTAAGTGCCTGGTCACCGCCGTAGTTAAAGGTGTAACCGGCATCCACACCCGCTTCGTAACGCAGGCTGTCATAGGATTGACTATCCATGCGCATGTCGTTGCTGAGGCGATAGTCATCACCGGACTGGAACAGACCCGACACGGCTGCGTATGGCGTCACATAACCAGAGAGGTCTGGTTTCCAGTCATAGCCCAGTTTCAACCCAAAACCAACGGCGTCGGTGGTGGTGTTACCGTCAACATACTGACCATTGCTCATGGTCGCGGAGAGATCGTTGTTGAACCGGGTGTAGCTCAGGGAACTGTCGATGAACAGATCGTTCGCAAATTTCGCGGACGCGTACATCATTGCCGTCTGGCTGTCCTGATCCACCTGACCGGTGCGATCGCTGATATCGCCTTTGGCGAAACCTGCCGCACCACCGACGATCCACTTCGCATTATTACCGTCAATGAGGGTGTCCAGACCAACCATGATACCGCTCACTTCCTGATCGTAGCTGATAACGCCATTATCGCCGTCGAAGTTGCCGCCAACGTAGCTTACCCATGCCCCGCCGTTATCCGCCAGGCCATGACGGCTGTTGGTCAGACGCGCGCTAACTGCATCCTGCTGCAGATTCCAGATGTTGGTGTTAGCAGACGGGATGCTCAGCGCCATGTTGGCATAATCGGTCAGCGCTTGCTGTTGCAGAACAACAGTGTCGCCTTTCTGCTGCGCCTGATAAGTATATGCCCCTAAATCGGCTTTATTTGCCGCAGTGAAGCTGGCGCGGGTCTCCGTGTTGTTGTCATAAACACGGATAATCTCCTGGCCTTTATAGTCAGCAACAGAGCCGGCGCCGGTGGCGTTGTCGATACGCACGGCGTAATTCCCTGCCATGTCACCATTCACGGCCAGATGGCCGTCAGCGTTGAGTGCCACAACGCCGTAGTCGTAATCGGCTTTGCTCATATCATTGGTGATATAGCGGGCGTTGTTCAGATCGCTGTTCAACACGTAATCACGGCTGGCCACGTTCAGCACGCCGCCATCCGTCAACACCATATTGTGCGTATCCACCTGGCCGAGGCCGAGAGACAGCTCCGCACCGTTGTCCACGGTAATGGTATTGGCATACAGCTCCGCGGTTTCCTCTGTCAGGGCCGCACGGCTGTCGCTGTCCAGATAGAGGCTGTCGGTTGCCACGGCACCATTGTCACCGATGTTCAGAGATGAAGCATTGGACAGGGTGATGGAATCAGCCAGCAGGCCCGAGTTTTCAACATTGACCTGCGAATGATTATTCACCGTCAGCGTGTCGATGTTAGAGAGCTTACGGGTATCCCACTCAGAGCCGTTATCCAGCGTGACGTTGAACAGACCGCTCTGATAGACCGCTTCACCCGCGACATGTCCATTATTGTCGAACGTGGAATCCGGCCAGATGCTATCTGGAGAGAGGGTGCGCCAGTCAACGTCACTGTAGCCCAGGCCATACATCTGCGCGGTGCCGATAGCCTCAACGCTGGACTGCGCTGCGCCGACCCATTTGCTGCCATTGGTCAGCGTGACGTCCAGCTTATCGGTGTCATCCCAGCCGTTGGTGGTTGGGTTGTATATACCGTCAGCCGTCGTATCGGTTGCCGGATCGCCGTTCGGGTAGAAGTTGTTATCGAAGGTACTGGAGAACAGGATATCGCCGGTGATCGTGGAGTGATCGAACATGGCGGTGGTCTGCATCGCGTTGTCAGACGCGCTGGCAGCAACAATCAGCGCCGCGTCGTCAGCCGCAGTGGCATTGGTTTCACCGTAATCACTCGGCTTCGCGGTTTGACCATAGAACCCGCTGGTGCCCAGGTCACTGTATGCGCCAGAGGTCAGCACCGAGTCTTTCACCAGCAGCGTGTCGGTAAAGACATTGCTGCTGTTCGCCACACCTTCCACACCGTCATACGGGGTATTATCCCGTTCCTGATACCCCTGAGTCAGGGTAATGCCGGCGATGTGAGAGTTATTCTGAATAACAATATCCGATTCCACATCCAGGGTAATTGCATTGCCCAGCGCATAGGTGTCCAGATAGTGCGTTTCCGTATTTTCCCCGTTCACAACGTTATACGCATAATGCTCGTAAGTATCATTGATCGTGGAGTTATCGACGGTCAGGCTAAAACGGTCGTATTGAGAATGGGTTGTGCCGTCCGTATCCACGCCATCAGCACATGACGCGGTCATGCATTCTGAAGTGATCATGCCATTAATGGTGCTGTTGGAAATGCTCAGCGCATTCGCCCGCCCATTGATACCATCATCCAAATAATAGGTTGATATAACACCATTCACGGTGGATTTATTAATCACCGGATAAATATCACCATCGTGCGTCGCATCAGAGTAATCCCAGTCAGCGTAACCATAATACCAGGGAGCAGCTGCCGTATTATCATATCCGAAGGTATTATATGTCGTACCAGAAATATCCTTCGCATTGGCCTGAGAAGCGATAGCCAGGGTGCAGGCTAATGCAAGTTGTGATACAACCAGTTTCTTTTTCCATGTTTGCATTGGGTCATCCCTCCTCAGGGACGTAAGCAAGTTTGTCCATCTAACGATTTTGCAATACTTAATTGCGGAGGGAATTATGCATTTTCAATCTGAAAAGGTTCAATGAATCATTCCATTAAGTCCGCATTCAGACAAACAACATGAAAATAATGCAGAAGCGATACAATGCCATCAATAATCATTATAAAACAGGCAGTTAAAACACCCCTTATAAAGATAAGAAATATAATAAAAATAAATAGATCATTTTCAATGATATATTTACTTCATCATAGAAATAAAACCAATATTTCGTGAACAATTAACGCAGTGGAAGGGAGGATATTATTGATCGCGTGACGCGTTGGCATCGGGATTTCCCCCTCGACAAAATGCCCACTTTGGTAAAACACCTTCTTTCACTTTGAGGTACACTAACCCTCTTTGTTCCACAAACCTCAGGCATACCATGACCGATTTAATTGCTCGTCCCCGTCGCCTGCGCAAGTCACCCGCACTACGCGCTATGTTTGAAGAGACAACACTGACCTTAAACGATCTGGTGTTGCCGATTTTTGTTGAAGAAGAGATTGACGACTACAAGGCCATCGAAGCCATGCCTGGCGTGATGCGCATTCCTGAAAAGCATCTGGCGCGTGAAATCGAACGTATCGCCAATGCAGGGATCCGCTCGGTGATGACCTTCGGCATCTCCCATCATACCGACGCCACCGGCAGCGATGCCTGGAAAGAGGACGGTCTGGTCGCCCGTATGTCGCGCATTTGCAAAGAGACCGTGCCGGAAATGGTCGTGATGTCCGACACCTGTTTCTGCGAATACACCTCTCACGGCCACTGCGGCGTGCTGTGCGATCACGGTGTGGATAACGATGCTACCCTGCTGAATCTTGGTAAGCAGGCGGTGGTTGCTGCTGCTGCGGGTGCTGATTTCATCGCGCCATCGGCTGCGATGGACGGGCAGGTGCAGGCTATCCGCCAGGCGCTGGATGCTGCCGGTTTTACCGACACGGCCATCATGTCCTACTCCACCAAATTTGCCTCCTCTTTCTACGGCCCGTTCCGTGAAGCAGCCGGTACGGCGCTGAAAGGCGATCGTAAAACGTATCAGATGAACCCACTCAACCGTCGGGAAGCTATCCGTGAATCCCTGCTCGATGAAGCCCAGGGCGCAGACGCCCTGATGGTTAAACCAGCGGGAGCCTATCTCGACATCCTGCGTGATATTCGCGAACGCACCTCGCTGCCGCTGGGCGCGTACCAGGTCAGCGGCGAGTACGCGATGATCAAATTCGCCGCCATGGCGGGTGCGATCGATGAAGAGAAAGTGATCCTGGAAAGCCTGGGTGCGATCAAACGCGCGGGTGCGGATCTGATCTTCAGCTACTTTGCGCTGGATCTGGCTGAGAAGAAAATTCTGCGCTAAGGCGCAACGGTGCCGGGGGGCGGTTTCGCCTGACCCGGCCTGCTCTCCCTGCCTCACGAAACTTCACCAAACTGCAATACAACCGACATCTCCCCCTTCTACTGTCATCGCAAGACGGCAGGAGGAGTGATCATGTTTAGTCTCGATAGCGTTCTCGATGACCTTTGGCCTCAGGCGAGGCCGGCACCCTGGCAAAAAAGTCTGTTAAAAAGGCTGTTTTACGAAGAAGAATTCCAGCAATTTGCCGCAGCACACCGCCACCTGAAAGGACTGGATATGGTGGAGCAAGTTCTGGAGCACCTTGATATTCTCTGCACCGTTTCCGCCCGCGATCTCGAACAAATCCCCGAACATGGCCCTCTGGTTATCATTGCCAACCACCCGACAGGTACTCTGGACGGGCTGGCGCTGATGTACGCCGTCTCACGCGTACGACGCGATGTCAAAGTCGTGACCAACCGGATGCTGACCCACCTGGAGCCGCTAAGCTCGCTGTTTATCCCGGTCGATAATATGGGCGGCAGAACGGCAAAAACGTCGCTGGTACAGATGGAACAACATCTGCAAAACGCGGGCGTGCTGATCTTCTTCCCGGCGGGTGAAGTTTCCCGGCCGACGCGAAAAGGCATTCGCGATAAAAAATGGCACTCGGGATTTATCAAACTCGCCACCAAACTGCGCGCCCCGCTGCTGCCGGTACATATTCAGGCGCACAACAGCCTCCTCTTTTATGCCAGCACGCTGGTGTCGCCGACGTTATCCATGCTGCTGCTGATGCAGCAGATGTTCCGCCGTCGCCATAGCCAGCTGCCGATTACAATCGGTCAGCAGATTGCCTGGAGTGACTGGTATAGCGCCACCCTTTCGTCGCGTGAGATGGCCGAAAAGTGCCGTCAGCACGTGATACGTCTTGGCAAGGGAGTGCCTGGCGTCTTTAAAACCCAGTGCGCCATTGCCCGTCCGGAAGACCGGGCTACGCTAAAACGCGAGCTGGCGCAGGCTGAATGTCTGGGCAAAACCGGCGATGGAAAATCCATCTATCTCTGGCAGCGTAACGGCCAGGAAGAGGCGCCACTGCTACGCGAACTGGGCCGCCTGCGTGAAATTGCTTTTCGCGCGGTGGAAGAAGGGAGCGGTAAACGCCGGGACACTGACAGCTACGATGATGATTATCTGCATCTGATCTTATGGGACGATGAGGATCTGGAGATTGTCGGCGCGTATCGCTTTATGCCCACCGCCAGACAAGTGGAGCGTCGGGGGCCGGAAGGACTGTACAGCTACAGCCTGTTCCACTACGACGACAAAATGCAGGATGTGCTGGAGCACGGCATTGAGCTCGGGCGCAGCTTTATTCAGCCGCGCTACTGGGGACGCCGAGGTCTGGACTATCTGTGGTCAGGCATTGGTGCCTATCTGGCGCGTTATCCCCACTACCGCTATCTGTTTGGTCCGGTCTCGATATCCGGCGGCTTACCGCCTGCCGCGCGGGATCTGCTGGTGGCGTTTTACCGCCTCTGGTTCCCGGCAAGCCATCCGCTCGCGGCGTCACGCCAGCCCTACCCGGCATCGCTTCCGGATGTGCTGGCGCAGTTTGGCGGCGTGGATTATGTCGACGATCTGACGAAGCTGAAATCCCTGCTCGGCAATCTGGGCTGCGGCATTCCGCCGCTCTACAAGCAGTATTCCGAGCTGTGCGAACCGGGTGGCGTACAGTTTATTGATTTCGGAAGCGACCCGGCATTCAACAACTGCGTTGACGGCCTGGTGCTGGTGGATTTGTGTTATCTGAAGGCGAACCGCTATCAGCGCTATATTGAGGCGCATTTGTAACCCTGCTTTCCCCTCTCCCGTCGGGAGAGGGTCAGGTGAAGGCATCAGCCCGCACGGTAAAACGGTTTATCCCCTAAAATCGTCGCCCGCTGCATAATCCGACGCTGCGGCAGATAATCCGCGTTCGCATAGTGTTGCGTCACGCGATTGTCCCAGATCGCCAGATCGTTCTCCTGCCAGCGCCAGCGCACCTGAAATTCCGGCCTGGTGATATGGGCAAACAGGAAGCTTAGCAGCGCATCGCTCTCTTTTTCCGTCACGTCTACGATCCGCGTCGTAAAGCCTTCGTTTACAAATAACGCCTGCTTACCGGTCACCGGGTGCGTACGCACCACCGGATGCAGCAGCGGCGGATGTTTCGCGACCGCGTCCTGCCAGCGCAGATGTTCCTCTTCGCTTTTCCGGTACTTGTACTCCTGGAAGGATTTTTTGAAGTCATGTTCGGCCCGCAACCCGCTCAGCAGCGTCCGGAACGGCACGGACAGCGCCTCGAAGGCGGCGATACCGCTGGCCCACAGCGTATCTCCACCGGTGTCCGGCAACAGCTTCGCCGCCAGTATCGCCCCGGCAGGTGGCGTTTCGATAAACGTCACGTCGGTGTGCCAGTTGTCGTTGTCCGGCGGATTATCGTTATGGGTATCCAGCACGATGATCTCCTCCACGCCTTCCGCATGGGGATAGACCGGGTGAATATGCAGATCGCCGAAGCGCAGGGCCAGCGCACGCTGCTGCTGCGGGGTGATCGCCTGTTCGCGCAGGAACACCACCTGATGGCGCAGCACCGCGTGGTACAACTGCTCGAACTGGTTATCGCTCAGTGGACGGGTCACGTCCAGGCCGGAGACCTGCGCACCAATATATGGCCCCAGCGGGGTGATGGTCAGACGTTCACTCATTGTATTTCTCCATGCCAGGGCGTCAGACGTCGCTGTAGCGCGCGCAACCCCAGTTCTAATCCAAAGGCGATCACGGCGATCACCGCGATCCCTGCCAGCACGACGTCAGTCGCCAGAAACTCTCCCGCCGACTGCACCATAAACCCTAATCCGCGCGTGGCGGCGATCAGCTCAGCCGCCACCAGCGTTGACCAGCCCACCCCGAGGCCAATGCGCAACCCGGTTAAAATCTCCGGCAGCGCGCCCGGTAAAATCACAAACAGCAGCACCTGAAGACGGCTGGCACCAAGCGACTGCGCCGCGCGGATACGCACCTGCTGTGCACTCTTCACCCCAGCCAATGCCGACATAGCAACCGGGGCAAAAATCGCCAGATAAATCAGCAAGATTTTCGAGGTTTCCCCGATGCCAAACCAGATCACCATCAGCGGCAGATAGGCCAGCGGTGGGACCGGACGGTATAGCTCAATCAGCGGGTCGAGAATGCCGCGCACCGTCGGGCTCAGCCCCATCGCGATACCCACCGGGATGCCAATCACTACCGCCGCCAGCAGCGCCACCAGAATACGCGCCAGACTGGCACCTAAATGCTGCCAGAGCGTGGCATCCATAAAACCCTGCGGCCCGGCGATGGTGATGAGTTTCGCCAGCACCTGTCCCGGTGGCGGAAGGAACAACGGGCTAACCCACTGTTGCGCTGCCACTGCCCACCAGACCGCGAGCAATACCAGCAACGTGCCCGCACTCAGCGTGATCTGGCGAGAGAACGGCCAGCGTAACGCGAGACGAGGACGGCGCGTTTTTTCACTGAAGACAATGCTCATGAGAATGCCTCCCGTTGTTCAAATACGCGGCTTAAAACATAATCGCGCTGTTCAATAAACAGCGGATCGGATTTGATACTGCGGACCGGTTCACCGGCCACATAGCGACGGGCAAAGCTGAGCGGCAACCGCTCCAGCACACGACCCGGCCCCGGCGAAAGCAACACCAGTTCGGTCGCCATAAACACCGCCTCTTCGATATCGTGGGTAATCAGCAGTACCTGCTTGCCCGTTTCGTGCCACAGGCGCAAAAGCAGCGTTTGCATCTGCTCACGGGTGAAGGCGTCCAGCGCACCAAACGGCTCATCCAGCAGCAACAGCTGTGGGTTTGCCGCCAGCGCGCGGGCAATCCCGACCCGTTGACGCTGGCCACCGGAAAGCTGCCAGATAAAACGTTTTTCAGCGCCCTCCAGCCCCACCTTTTTTAGCATCTCACGCGCGGTCGCCAGCCGTTGTTCACGGTGAATCCCCGCAAGCTGCAGGCCGAAGGCGACATTTTCCTGCACGTTGCGCCACGGAAGCAGCCCTTCACTCTGAAAGACCACGCCGCGCTCTGCACCCGGACCCTCGACCCGTTTCCCTTCCAGCTGGATGGAACCATGCTGATACGGTACAAACCCGGCGATCAGATTCAGCAGCGTGGTTTTGCCGCACCCGGACGGACCCAGCACGACCAGCAATTCACCGCTGTCCAGCGTCAGGTTGATCTCCTCCAGCACGGGTTTACCGCCGTAATCAGCAGACAGATTTGTAATATTCAGCATCGCTTCCCCCTTATTTCACAAAGCGATCGGTCACGTACTGGCTGTAATCTGTCGCCACCGCAGGCACTTTGCCCTGCTCTTTCAGAAACGTAGCGGTATCGACAATCGCTTTATTGACCGGCCCATTGAGCTGCTGGACCTGTTGTGCAGGCGTGAGATAGGTATTGCCTTTCACCAGCCCCGGCACGTCCGCTTCCGGAACACCGCTCAGGCGCGACAGTTTTTCCAGATTGCCCGTCTCTTTCAGCCACGCATCGGGGTTGCTGAGATAAGGCTGTTGGGCGTCAATGGCGCTTTTAGCAAACGCCTTCACCACCTCTGGGTGTTTCTCCGCGAAGTCTTTACGCACGACCCACACGTCGAGCGTCGGCGCGCCCCACTGCCCCACCTGTTCGGAATCTGTCAGCACGGTGCCGTCTTTTTCCAGCGCATTCACGGCAGGTGCCCAGACGTAAGCGCCGTCGATATCCCCACGCTGCCAGGCGGCAATAATTGCGGGTGGCTGCAGGTTGATGATCTGCACCTGGCCCGGCTTGATGCCCCAGTGTTTGAGCGCCGCCAGCAGGCTGTAATGGGTGGTGGAGATAAACGGCACGGCGATGCGCTTGCCAATCAGATCTTCCGGCCGGGTGATGTTTTTCTTCACGACCAGGGCTTCAGAATTCCCGAGCTGTGACGCCAGCAGGAAAACCTCAACAGGCACCTGCTGGCTGGCAGCCACCGCCAGCGGGCTGGAACCGATATTGCCAATCTGCACATCGCCGGACGCTAATGCGCGCACGACGGCCGCCCCGCTGTCGAATTTACGCCAGTCCACCTTCGCGCCGCTTTCTTTGGCGAAGGTGTTATCCGCCTGCGCAACTTTTGCCGGTTCCGCAGAGGTTTGATACGCGACGGTAACGTCTACCGCCTGTGCCTGAAATGCCAGCAGCGCCAGCGCGCCGAGAAGTGTAATTCGCGATGAAATTGCCATTGTGACTGCTCCCCTTGTTGTTATGAGGGCAGTATTTCCGGCGCAGGAATTTTGATAAAGGAATAAAAAAGAATCGTTAATTCCGATTCGTTTTTAGAAAAAAAGTGGCAAAGGATAGTGAATTTTGTGGGGTTTATTCTGGCTCCCTCTCCCGACGGGAGAGGGATGAAGTGAATGCATCAGACGACACACAGCATCAGCGCTGCGCCTTTAGCTCCGCAATGTCTTTGGGCGTGGTCCGGCAACATCCTCCAATCAACTTCGCCCCGGCCGCCAGCCACTGGGGTAAATAGCCCGCCAGCGTTTCGCAGGCTTCGCCATGGTGATGCCAGGTTTTGGTCACGGCGTCATAATGCTCCCCCGAATTCGGGTAGACCACCAGCGGCAGTGCGGTGAGGCTGTGAAGATGTTTCAGTGCCGCGGTGGTATTTTCCAGCGCGATACAGTTGATCCCCAGCGCCACAATTTGCGGATAGCGTTCCAGCGCAGAAATCACATCGCGCAGCGGCGTGCCGTCGCTGAGGTGCTCGCTGTCACGCAGGGTAAACGAGAACCATCCCCGGGCCCGGGGATACTCGGCCAGAAGCGCCGCCAGCGCCTTGATTTCAGCAAAGGATGGCAGCGTTTCGCAGGCCAGCAGATCTGCCCCGGCATCCAGCAGCGCTTCCACGCGCGGGCGATGGAAATCGGTAAACGCTTCTGCGCTTCGCACGTAGTCACCGCGATACTCAGAACCATCCGCCAGGTATGCACCATACGGCCCAACCGATCCCGCGACCAGCAGCGTGCCTGCATGAGGGTTTTCCGCGAGATACGCTTCGCGCGCCTTACGCGCCAGCTCCACGCTTTTGCCAATCAGCGCACGGGATTGCGCCTCATCCAGGCCTCGTGCGGCAAACCCCGCAGGCGTGGCCTGATAGCTGGCGGTGATCGCCACCTGCGCCCCCGCCCGGTAGTAGTCCAGATGAACGTCGCGGATAAGATCCGGGTTTTCAACCAGCACTTTGGCAGACCACAGGCTGTCTGCAAGATTACAACCGCGCGCTTCCAGTTCCGTCGCCATCGCGCCATCCAGCACCACAAATGGCTGTTTTTCAAGGATGGCGGTAAGCGGATTATTCTGCGACATGTTCAGGCTCCTGCGATGTCATGTTTCGGGTCAGGTAGTAGGCACCATAACACAGGGCAACAAACGGAAGCCCGCAATAAAGGGCAATACGCTGACTCGGGTCAAATGCCAGACCAACACAGGCCACCACGCAGAGGATAAAGCCAAGCACCGGCACCAGCGGATACCACGGCGCGCGATACTGCAGAGCGGAAAGCGGCTGACCAGACTGAAGATGGCGACGACGGAAGACAAAATGCGACGCGCAGATGCTGATCCAGACCGCCACCACAGCAAAGCCTGAGATGGCGGACAGTGCGACAAACACCGTGTCCGGTGCCACCACGCTTGAGAACAGCGCCAGTACGCCGCCAAGCATTGAAACAGAAATCGCCGTCATGGGTACGCCGTTTTTATTAACGCGCGCAAAGCAACGCGGCAGCGTTTTTTCATTCGAGAGCGACCAGAGCATGCGGCCAGAAGCGTACAGGCCCGAGTTCGCCGCCGACAGGATGGCCGTCAGGATCACGAAGTTAAAAATATCAGCCGCGTACGGAATACCGACCTTTTCGAACACCAGTACAAACGGACTTTTTTCCACGCCCGCCTGATGCATCGGGATCAGCGCGGCCAGCACAAACACGGTACCAATAAAGAAGATGATCAGCCGGGCAATGGTGGTACGAATGGCAACCGGAATCACCTTGTGCGGGTTTTCCGTCTCACCCGCCGCGATACCGATAAGCTCTGTCCCGGAGAAGGCGAAGTTCACCGCGACCATGGTCATCAGAATGGGCAGGCCGCCGTGCGGGAACCAGCCTTCGGCGGTAAGGTTGGTTAAGCCCGGCGCGGGAGAACCGTCCTGCATCGGGATAAAGCCAAACACCGCAGCACCGCCAAGAATAATAAAGGCAATAATGGTGATGACTTTCACCAGCGAGAACCAGAACTCGCCTTCGGCAAAGAAGCGCGTGGAGATGACGTTAAGGCCGAAGATCACCACGCAGAACACCACGCACCACGTCCAGACGGGCACCTGCGGGAACCAGTACTGCATACAGAACCCGGCGGCGGTAAAGCTCGACCCGAGCGCCACCGTCCAGGTAAGCCAGTAAAGCCACGCCACGGTATAGCCTGTAGCCGGTCCAAGATAGCGGGCGGCATAGACGTGAAACGCGCCGGTTTCCGGCATCGCAACGGAAAGTTCGCCCAGACACTGCATCACCAGCCAGACCACCAGCGCGCCAATCAGGTACGCCAGCAGCGTTCCCGCGGCCCCGGTCGTTGAAATGATATAACCAGTATTGAAGAATAGCCCTGTCCCAATGACCCCACCCAGCGAGAGCATAATCAGGTGGCGTGTTTTCATGGTGCGCTTAAGCTGCCCATTTTCTTGTTGTGTTTGCATATTACCTTCTATACGTATGGACATCTAAACATCCAAAGAAGGTGTGTTATACCGCGATTGTTAAGAAAAAGCTAGACGACCAGACGTAATCGAGCGCGCCGCGCGCTGAGTCTGGGGTGGGTTGTGAGGATCACATACAGGAACGGACGCCAGGCCATAAGCACCTCCGCAAGCAGATACTTACAGCATGGCGCGGACCCTGGCGTTCTTCGGTCAGTCGAAAGTGGTATCCGTAACGAGCGGGTTCATACGCGGGGTTTTACAGCAGCGCAATTCTTGGTAAATCCCTCAATCAGTTCTATAGTCGACACAGTTTCATCGTTACAGGATCAACTGATGCGCTTTAACGGACTGACCAAAGGTTTCTTTATCTTCATACTCGCCCTTGTCACCTGGGCTTTCTTCGACGTGCTCTCCCCCTACTTCTCCGCGATTTTATGGGCCGCCATTCTTACCGTTATCTTTAACCCGGTAAAAAACAAGCTGCGCGCGGCGATGGGCGATCGCAACGGACTGGCTTCGCTGTTAACCATCGGCATTATCTGCCTCATCGTCTTTATCCCGTTGATGGTGATCTTTTCATCGCTCGCCATTGAACTGAACGTGGTGTACACCAAGCTGCAAGCGAACAACACCCAATTCCCGGAAGTGGTGGCGAGCATCTTTAACCACCTGCCAGGCTGGGCCAGCGGCTTCCTTGCGGACCACAATCTGACGAACGCGGCACAGATCCAGAAAAAACTCTCCGATGTGGCCCTGCAGGGCGGACAGTATCTGGCCGGCAGCGCGTTTCTGATTGGTAAAGGGACGTTTGGCTTTGCGATCAGCTTTGGCATCATGCTTTATCTGCTGTTCTTCCTGCTGAAAGATGGTCCGTATCTGGTACGCCAGATCCTTGATTCGCTTCCTCTGTCTGATTTTGCCAAACAGCATCTGTTCGCCAAATTCGTCGGCGTCTCGCGGGCAACGGTAAAAGGTACGGCGGTAGTGGCGGTGGTTCAGGGCACGCTCGGCGGGATTGCATTTGCCATCGCTGGTATTGACGGTAGCGTACTCTGGGGCGCGCTGATGGCGTTCCTTTCGCTGGTTCCGGCCGTCGGCTCGGCCATTGTCTGGGTGCCGGCCGCCATCTTCCTGTTCGCCACGCATCAGCTCTGGCAGGGTCTCTTTATCGTTGGCTTCTTCGTCATCATTGTCGGGCTGGTGGACAATATTCTGCGTCCATTGCTGGTGGGGAAAGACACCAAAATGCCGGACTACCTGATCCTCATCTCAACCCTTGGCGGGATGGAGCTGTACGGCATTAATGGCTTTGTGATTGGGCCGCTGATCGCTGCGCTGTTCATCGCCTGCTGGAACCTGTTCTCCGGTCGCGATCACGCGGGTAACGCCGAAGAGCTGGATGCGGATTTCATCGAGGAAGGAAAAAACCCTCCAGATTTGTGATGATATGACGATAAAGACCACACCAGGCGGCACTGTGCCGCCTTTTTTTTCGCCTTAAATCAAACGTTTTCTATAATTTGAAAGAACGCCATCCTTCTCATGTCGTAAAAGGATCCACAGGTGCGAATCGCAACGATAACTAACTGGGCCTATGGTGCCACGGTCTGCCTGACCCTTGTCTCAGGCATCATCATGCTGATGGCATCCAATGCCGACACCGTGGAACGTCACGCCGTTGAACAGCGGCAGCGCTTTGATGAGCTGACGGAGGATATTGAAACCGACGCCTGGGCGCAGTCCGATTTAGCCCGCCTGTACGTGATAAAAAAAGATCCGCAAACCCTCAGACAATACAGCCAGTCAGAGAACAACCTGAAAAATGTCGAACTGAGGCTGGATAAACTGCGCGATAACGGCGCGTCCGATGAGGAGCTGTCCCTGCTGCGGGAAGGTCTCAAGATTATCGATGAGCTACAGGATGAACAGCAGACGGCCCTGACCAGTACAGAGCGGGGAGAAGATGCTCAGGCCATTGCCCTGCTTTATGGTGCCCCCTATGAGCAGGCGCTGGAACGCGCACAAAACCAGATTGATCACTTTCGCCAGATCCTCGACAAGCGGGTGATTGCGTCCGTGCAGGATGCCACCAAAAAATCGAAAGCGCTGCGTACGGCCTCTGAACTGATGGTTGGCCTGACCGCCCTGCTGTTTCTGTTTGTCCTGGGCTTTATCCTGAAACGTCGCGTGCTGCGCCCCGTGGTGCGTCTGAGCGACGTGGTACACCGTCTGGCGTCGCAGGATTACGCCGTCGAAACGCCGAATTTTAATCAGATTGATGAGATTGGCGATATGGCGCAGGCGATCCGTATTTTTCGTGAAAACGGCCTTGCCCGGCAACGGCTGGAAAAAGAGCGCGACGCCGACTGGGCTGTCCGCGAACTGCTGGCCCGCATGACGCAGCGGCTGCAAGGGTGTGAGAACTTTACCGATGTTATCAACGTGGCGGAGATGTTTGCCCCCAATATCGCCCCGGGGGTCCCTGGCCGGCTCTATGTCCTTGACCGCGATCCCTGGCAGATGCGCTGCGTTGCCCAGTGGCTCTCCCCCACGGGAGAGGAGATGACGTTTCATCCTGACGAATGCTGGGCAGTAAGGCGTGGTCAGAGCCATCCCCCGTTCAGCGGTAAGCCGGATATCGCCTGCTATCATCTGCCGGAATCACTGGCTTATCGTTCGCTGTGCGTGCCGCTCATTGCCCAGGGCGAGGCCATTGGTCTGCTCTCATTCCAGAATATCACCGCGGAAAATGCCCCTGCCCGTGCTTATCTCGAACTGATGGCCGAAGCGCTCGGTCTGGCGCTGGCAAACCAGCGGCTACGCGATGCGTTGCTGGAAAAAGCTTTGTTCGACCCGCTGACCGGCTTGCGCAATCGCCATCATCTGGAAGATACGCTTCATACCCAAATGACACAGGCCATTCGTAACGGCGAACCACTGAGTTGCATGATGATCGATATCGATCACTTCAAGAACATTAATGACCGGTTTGGCCATGAAGCGGGTGATCAGGTTATTAAAAGCGTAGCGACGATTGTTCAGCGGGCTACCCATGACAACGGAATGGCTTTCCGCTACGGCGGGGAGGAGTTTTTAGTACTGCTTTCCGGTGCTGATGAAGAAGAAGCGCATGACTGTGCTCAACAGATTTACAACGGCGTACAAGGGTTGTCGCTACGTTATGGACTCACGGAGATTGGGCCAGTCGATGTTTCGATTGGTATCGCCAGCTATCCGCAGCACGCCCAGAGTGACAACCTGCTGCGTGCAGCCGATGTGGCTTTGTACCGGGCTAAAGAACTGGGCCGATCGCGGATTGTAAGTTTTGGGATGCTGGAGGCGGGCTAGACCTCATGTTGCGCCACTGAGGCTTTCCCCTGTTCATGAGCGCGTGATAGCCCAAAGCACCACGATACCCAGCGCATTACTGCGTTTTTCAACATATAAGGTGTTATCGAGTTGATAGTCGCCCATTGGGTGACAAATACGTATCTTCTCTTTCAGTTCAGGTTCATATACTTCAGCCCCTTCACAATTATATCTGCCTACAGATTTATATTTGTAAGGAGCACTCCAGGACGACACTTTCCCATCCAGTAAATAAACCGCCGTAAAGACGACGAAAATGGCGAGAGGCATGCTGATAAAAAAGGTGCCAATGAACACTTTTAGACGCTCAGAAAATGGCCAGCCTTTCAACCGTCCCTTCCAGATAAAAATGACCATCAAAGCCAGCGACAAGAGCAATGAGCCGGTCGCGATGTATTGCATTGCGAGAGCGTTAATAAATGTCACACGGTAAATTTCTACGCGCCAGGTAATAAAACAAATTACCAGCGTCAATACCCCAACAATCGCTGGAATCAAAAACGAATAAGACGTTTTTTTCATATTGCACCCTTCCCTTGTCGTTATTGCTTGGTCAGGAGATCAATCATCGCGCGGGTGGCAGCGGACTGGCGCCGGTGTGGCGCGAAGATCACCGAGAACGGCCGCGAGCGTCCGCGAAGGTGAGGAAGCACCTCCACCAGCTGACCGCGCTGTATCCTGTCCTGGACGATAAATTCATAGCTCTGGCAAATCCCCATACCGTGTTCAGCCAGGGAGACGACACCCAGCACATCATCCGATGTTTCGATAGGTGAAGCGGGTAGCCAGTCCACATCGCGTTCGTCTTCCCGAAACACCCACGGAGCGATGCGACCGGTGCGCGGCAAAATAAACGGCAGACACATGTGTCGGTGCAAATCATCCAGCGTTTGCGGAGTCCCCATCCTGTGAAGGTACGCGGGTGATGCGACCAGCAGCAAAGCGGCATCCTCCAGTTTACGCGCGACTAAACCACTGTCGGGCATCTGACCCAAACGAATCGCCAGATCGAACCCTTCAGCAATCAGGTCGACGTTGCGGTTGGTGATGTTCAGATCCACCTGAACACGCGGGTAGTGTTGGGAGAATCGCGCCAGCAAGGGCGGCAGGCGATAGTGACCGTAGGTCGTCGGTACACTCATGCGCACGCGTCCGGTCAGGTCGCCTTCCTGGCCCTGCCCATCACGTTCAGCTTCATCCAGCAGGGAAAAAGCAGAGCGCGCCTGCTCCAGATAAACTCGCCCTGCCTCGGTCAGGCCTACCCGACGGGTGGTTCGCTGTAAAAGCTGTCGTCCCAGACGCGTCTCAAGGCGGGAAACCGCACGACTCAACACCGAGGGCGTGGTGGACAGGGCGACGGCAGCAGCAGTAAATGAGCCGTGTTCTACGACAGCGATGAATACCTCAACATCGCCAAGATAATCGAATTTTCTGCTCATTATGCTCTTTCAGGAACAAATGTTTTTCAATTCCGCTAATTTATCTCCAGTTGGGCGATGAGTAAAGTGTGCGCATTCATCACCAGAGGGTAAAATCATGGATCTTCAACTCACCGGTAAGACAGCACTCGTTACTGGCGCAACCGCGGGGATTGGTCTGGCCATCGCCCGCACGCTGGCGCGCGAAGGCGTGGCCGTCACCATTACTGGTCGTGACCACGCGAAATTGCAATACGCCGTGGCAGACATTACCGCCGCTCAGCCTCAGGCGCAGGTCACCGCCATCGTTGCCGACCTGGCAAGCGCTGAGGGGGCAAAAGCCCTGATCGCGGCCTGCCATGACACCGATATTCTCATCAACAACCTGGGCTTTTACGAAGCCCGAGACTTCGCCGACATCACCGATGATGAGTGGCTGAACATGTTCAACATCAATGTCATGTCCGGCGTTCGCCTGTCACGGCATTACTTCCCGCGCATGCTGGAACGCAACTGGGGCCGGGTGATTTTTATGTCGAGCGAAGTCGGCGCGTTCACGCCGCCAGACATGGTGCATTACGGCGTCAGTAAGTCGGCGCAACTCGCCGTTTCGCGCGGTATGGCCGAACTCACGAAGGGGACGGGCGTTACGGTCAACAGCGTACTGCCTTCAGCGACCCGCTCCGACGGCATTATCGAATACCTGCGCCAGACCGCACCTGCACCGGGTATGACCGACCAGGAGATCGAAGCGAATTTCTTCCAGACCTACCGTCCCAGCTCTCTTATCGCGCGAATGATCGATGCTGATGAGATAGCCGCGATGGTCGCGCTGCTGGCGAGCCCGCTGGGCGCTGCCTCTAACGGTGCCGCGGTGCGCGTCGAAGGCGGCACCTTCCGCTCCATTCTTTAATGCAGCAGCCGTCATGACCTGAGGGGAACCAGTGTCCCCTGCTTTCCCCTATTTACCGGAGCATAGAAATGTTCAAACGTACCCGTAATATGTCCGCCATCGCGATGGCAATGTTGTTCTCTTTTGCGAGCGTAGCCAGCGCAGCGAACCAGGCCCCTCTTGAGCGCTGGCGCAGCTATACCGGCGTAACCTGGAATACGCCTGAGAAGGGGGAAACGCCGACGCCGTTTTCCGGCTCGGTTAACGCGCCCATCGCAGGCATCCACTTTGATGCAAAGGGAAGAGCCTTTGTCAGCACCCCTCGACTGGTTTCAGCCGGCGCACCCGCGACGTTAAGTATTCTTGATACGACCGTGCAGACCGGACCGGCGCGCCTCACGGCATTTCCGTCCCGCGAGGGGAATGCGGTGGAAACCGCTCCCGATCAGAACCTGCGTAACGTGCTTGGCTTCTATATTGACCGTAAGAATGGCTGGCTGTGGGCCCTGGATATGGGGTTCGTCGCGGGAGAAGCGGAATCCCCCGTGGGTTCGCAGAAACTGATGGTGCTGGATCTGAGTACCGGCCGCACGATCAAACGCATTCCACTGGATGGCGTGGCAGACCGCAAGGCGAGCTTCCTCAATGATGTGGTTGTTGATGAGACGCGCCGTGTCGCCTACATCTCCGACAGCGGCTCGCGCAGTGCGCCTGAGAACCGCGTCGGTCTTATCATCGCCGATTTCGCAACCGGCACTGCCCGACGCGTGCTCGACCGTCATCCAGACCTGCAGATTGAGCCGGGTGTGAAGGTGGTCTCGCACGGGGCTGAAGTCTGGCCTGGTCATCCATTACTGATTGGCATCAACGGTATTGCGCTGTCTCCGGATACTGGCACGCTCTACTGGACGGTGACAACAGGGACCCATGCATTTGCGGTACCGACTGACATTCTGCGAAAGCCAGGTGCTGACGATGCGCAGATTGCGGCGCAGATCCGGGATCTTGGATCGGTGGGAGGCAATACCGACGGTATCGTGACCGATGCCGAAGGCAACCTCTATATCACCGATGTGACACACAACGGTATTGTCAGATATGAACCGAAGAGTGGCTCAATGACCCTGATGGCGTCAAACGACGGCGTACACTGGCCGGACACGCCGGCCATCAATCCGGACGGGGACCTGATCTTTACCTCCAGCAGCCTGAACGACCATTTTGCTGGCGCGGTCAAACCTGGCCAGGAGCGCTATGACGTATGGCGTTTACCCCTGAAGGCGTTGCAGGATAAGCGCCAGTAACGCGACTGCGCATGCTCAGCACTGGAAACACTACACGCTCACAGAGACTCTCCTTGTGGGCGTGTACATTACTGACGCCGGTGTATGCGAGATAACCGGTGCAGCCAGAAGCAAACGGGCAATGACAGCAACAGAAAAAGGCAAAATGCGGCCAGGAATGCATCCGTTGTAGTAAAATGCAGGACTGAAGCCGCCAGTCCCCCTGCGATTCCACTGAGCACTATCAGGCCAAAAAACACCCACCCGGTAGAGTACCAGAGAATATTGTTGATTAGTCTTCTTATCATCTGCTGAGTTCTGCGAATAATATTGGAATGAATAAGATATCGGTTTGAGAACGCCGGACATAATCCCTGCCGCCATATCAATGGGGCTGAAATCGCTGTATCCGAAACGACCCGTTCTTACCGGTATACATTGACGCTGAAACTGCCGGTATTATCAGAGTATCCAGCCTCTGTATCGGCAATATACAGATGTAGGGTACCGCTCTGGGGAGTCGCCCATTTGTATACTCCACCGCCTATATCATAACCTTTTCCAGAGGTATCAAATCTCGCCTTGAGCACCTTATCATTGCAGGTAATGAGTCCTTCTTTCACCCTGCCATCCGGCACCGCCAGCGCAAATTCTTCTTTACCGTATTTAATCCAGCCAGAGGCCATTATCGTTATCTCATCACCGGCATTCAGTTGCAGGCCTGTATTAATACCGGCAGGAATATTTGCAGGAACTTCTCCGGACCATTCTGGCTTAGCCGTCATGCTATTCTCCTTTATCAAACCTCATTAACATTACATTTGATGCGTGCTTTGCATCAATCAAAGACAAAACTCCCCTGCATGTTACAGACATCACATTTATTATTCATAACATTTCATCATGGATGCATATTAATATATTTATCCTTTCCAGACTTATGTCGAAAGAATAATGCGATTTCTTTTTTTACGCTGCGATTTATATAAATACACCGACACAACCAACAACTAAGACACTGATTTATAATTGATTTTAATGTTAACTGTAGGAGTAATCGCACTTTTAATCATGACTGTAATTATACCTTTAGTAAATTAATTACCTTACCTGACCGGCGGTAATAATAGGTACGCGAAGCAGTGAGAGGGCGCATTACAGCACCGCCTGCCGCGATATCCGCCCAATAAAAAACATCTACCTTTCCACTTAATTTCTCGCCTCCCCGACGGAAAATTAATGGGTTAACAAATATCCACTTAGTTACCATGTGTATTACTTTTTTGGTTTCAACATATACCTCTCACACACACGCATTACCGCTCTGGAGCAACAAAACACAGCATGAGATTAATCCTAATATTTAATTCACAGAACTGCAGCAGACGGGAGGCGAACGGAAATCATCAGCATCATTTCCAGAATATTATTTGCTGAGTGGCATATCTGTTTATATTCTGATTGTGAATGCCGTACCCCTTAGTAAGAAAAAACATTATCTGTAGGCTATTTATTACCTCATACCACTGACAAGCTGGACGCTCTACGCTGTCACGATTACGGAGAATTATATGACTGTTTCACCTGCATGGTCGGGCAATATCGACGCAACTGCTGACACGGGCATTAATACCGGACTTAAACTAAAAGCCGGGCAAAAAATCAGTATTATTGCGGAAGGATGGATTAAATACGGTAAGGAAGACTACGCCCTGGCATCGCCATACGGCAGGCTAAAAGAGGGCTTTGTCTTACGGAACGATAAGGTGCTGAAAGCCCGATTCAGTGCATCCGGAAAAAGCTATGACATTGGCAGTGGTGTTTACCAGTGGTCGGTACCGGAAGACGGCGAGCTGATTCTCGTGGTCAGTGACTCTTCACATCGCGACAACAGCGGCGCTTTCAGCGCGGTTGTGTATATCGCTGAAGACGAAAAGAAAGCGGCGGCTCAAAAGGCGGACTGGAAAGGTCATGTTCCCGCAACACGCAGTGACTGGACCCACACCGGCGTATCCGTGAGCAAAGGGGACAAGGTGATGCTGATTGCTGCCGGTACCGCTCAGTACGACAGCCGCGGTCGCAGCTTTGGACCTGACGGCGACAGCCAGCATCCGTCAGCACAAAAACCGGATCCCACTTTTGTCCTGCCAGAAGCACTGGCGGGGAAATTACTGATCAAAGCGGGTGAGCATATTTACGGTATCGGAAGCGGCGGTAGCGACTGGGAAGTCCCTGCTGATGGCGAAATTTCATTCATTTTTAACGATACAAATGTTGCGTCTGAATACGCCAATAATACGGGAGGTTATGACGTCAGGTTTGTTGTGCTCGGTTGAAATGCCCGCAGGGAGGCAACGTGCCATTCACGGCCTTCCCTGCCGGTTCACTGGAAAACAAAAATGAACGTTAATGGAGCCCCTGATATGAGCATTATGGACAATAAAAAAGTTGATTTGGTTTTCATCATCGACAGCAGTCTTTCAATGAAGGATGAAGCGGAAGCGCTCTGTGCAAAACTTGAGAGCGCCATTGAGGAGGCCAGAAAAGCCTGCCCTTCGGATTTACGAACTGATTTTCTGGGTATCGAAGGCGTTTTTGCCGGCACCAAATTTAATAAAACGGTCCGTCAGTTCCTGACGAGCGAGGCTGGTGCTAACCCGTCCGCCCTGAAAGGCAGAGAGTATGTCAAAGAGGGGAACCCCGCTCAGGAAGATGTGGCGCCTGCTGCGGAGGACGTTATCCGTCATTACAACTGGCGTGACGGCGCTGAAAAGAATGTTTTTGTGCTGGGAGACGAAAGTCTGAAAGGCGGGGAGATGACCCTGGATGCGGGCCGCATCAAAGCCTGCGATGATGCCATTGCCACCGCCCTGGAGTACGGTGTCAAAATCCACTCCTATCTGGGCACGCCTCATGTCTCATTACCTTATCCCACCCCGGATGATGAGAAAGCCATGGTTCGGGAATACAAGCGCCTGGCGCTTCGTACGGGTGGTGAGCATTATATCTACACCTCCGGCATTGCCGATTTTGCCTCGGTTTTAAAAAGCACCATTTGCGCCAGTAAGGCCACGCAACACGACAGCGTGGCGAACAAAAAAGAAGAAGCAGATGCGCTGGAAGGCAAAACGCCAGCGAAGACGCCCGGTAATGGCAGCGATCTGTGCGCACAGGCCCCTGAGATTGTCCGGGCGGTGAATACGCTTGCTGATGTGCTTAAGAACCTGATTGACGCTTGCGCCAGCGACTGTCGTTGCAAAGAAAATACGCCCCCTTGCCCGTGTCAGGAACATCACAACAAACCGGTGCCCCCCTCCTCACCCCCCGCTGCGCCGGACACTTCCCCTGTCAGTCCCGAGCCGCCAGCAAAACCATTCCTGGATGAGAGTAAGTTTACGAATAATCATCTGAATCACTGGCAGTTCGGACCGGCAACGCCTGAGCATGAGTTTTACTCAGAAGGTGGCGCGACCATGATTCGTTTTCCGACCACCAATGTTAAAGGCCGGACACACAATGGTGTGCTGCTTTATAAACATTATTCGGAACTCCAGCCGGGGAAACGCTATCGCTTCAGCCTTCAGGCTCGCAGGGATAATGACTACAAGGTGATACCCGAACTGTCACTGCGGGTGGCAGGCCAGGATATTACCTCGGTTACAGCTCTTTCCGTGAAAGGCGAGTGGGTCACGCTGTCAGGTGATTTTACGGCGGCGCAGGGCGATAATGTGCTGGAAATTTTCAGCCATAAAGCCAGCGGCGATGGTAACGATTTCAGCATTACTGGAATCACAGTAAAATCCGTCGATTGATTTTGTTACGCTGAATTCATTTCAGATATGAAGTGATGCCGGTTTGGCTACGCGTTGGTTAAACCAGGCATCACTGCTTAGCCAGTGTGCGTCACGCTTGAGATAACGTTGGTCTGGCCCGGTAATACACGGTGGGCATGATTACCCTCGTCGACAGGTTTACCTGAGCAGTTAAACCTGCGTGTTACCAGGGAAGCGCGATTTTCTCATCATTCGCTTTCTCGCCGTAATACAGAGAAGGCAGGAAACGAGACAAGAACGTGAACTCTGTATAACAGTGTCGCATAAGCGCTAATCCAACGTCATCGGCAGGTTCAGCGTGGTCGTTATTACTCATACCCAGAATAAACCGGCTACGCAGCACACAACCAAAAGGCGTATCCCGGACAACATGTAGCATTTGTCCGTCCAGCGGGTCGCCCTGGCTATCCAGTTCAGTTTTTTCACCGAAGCCTATCCTTGCGGCAATGATTGCCGAGACACTCCCATCCGCCATTGCCTTGTCGACAGCCATTTCGCCAAATACTGATGCAGGGTGATGGAATTTAAGACGCGCGGGAATGGGAGGGATTTCAGCTAATGATTCAACTGCATGGATGCTTGCGCCGTAAAAACTTTCCCCACGCTTCCAGTTGGCGTCCCATCCACGATGCTCAACATGATCAACGGGATGCCACCATTTTATATGCTGCGTCGTTTCAAAGAAGGTAAACCACCAGTTAATCATACGTCCTTTGCAGCCATGTAAATCGGTGCGTACGGCGACCAGCAGACTCCCGTCATCCAGACGTTTAATACCTGTCTCCAGCGACATGGGAGAAGGATCAAGCAATGCCGAATAATCCAGCCAGGGCCTGGCAATATCGTGTTGTCGCATTTTTTTCTCCATTAGCATTGGGAAGTTCGCACCATTTTGGAAACGAAGTGCGTTTCCTAAACATTACCGATAGAATGGTCGTATGACAAGCGAAAAGGAATCTCCAGGATGACCTCACCAACCAAACCACGCGGACGTCCCTCAGTCCCTGAGGAAGAGGTGAAGAAACAAATCATTGGTAGCGCGATGGCCTTGCTCTTTGACAAAGGCTATGACGCCACAACAATTGAGGCGGTTGCATCGCATGCAGGCGTTGCCAAAAAGACCGTCTATCGCTTTGCGAAAAACAGGGAGGAATTGCTTGGCCTTTCGGTTCGAAACTGGACGGATAACTACGCCCCACTCCTGCAGAGCGATCCGACAGATAAGAATGACGTTTTACCGGCGCTAAGAAAATTACTGGCTGCGATTTGTGGTCAGGCGCTATCAGTAACCGCCGTGAAAATGTTTCGTCTTCTCAATACTGAATTTCCTGGTAAAGATGATCTCCTCAAGAAATACACTGAAAATGGCATAGCGCGCGGCCAACAATTACTCACTGAGTGGATTACACGGCAGCAAAAACAGGGCTGGTTGCCGATGTTACCTGCAGATACCAGTGCCAAAGTCATACTCGCCATGTGTGTCGCCGAACCTCTTCGGCAGGCGGCGATTGGTTTAATTGATCCCGTTGAGAAAACCGATATTGAGGCACATTTGGATTCTTGTATGCCTTTTATTTTACTTATGTTCAGGCAAGGTGAGGAATGACATAGTACGTGGCGATTCGATAATAGGAGCAATACACAAAAGATAAAACCATGATTTATAAAAATTCTATTCTATATTGATGTGAGAGATACCCCCAAAGATACCCCCAATTTGTTTTATTAACCTCCTTTTGAACAAGAAATAATCGGTTTTATAATCGGGGGCACTCGCTAAAACAATCGTCAAGAGAGAATAATGACTCTTTGATGATTAGCATTCACCTACCTTTACCATTTTCAGTAAGTAACTCATCTTGAGCCAATAATGTAATAACGTCTCCAGCAATGTCCGGCTTAATCCTAGGAAATTTATGTACTGCGTAAGCTGCAACAGTCAAAGGGCTCCAGTTCAGGCCAATGGCTATCCGTTTTACCTCTTCGATAACTTTAAATGGATCAGATTCCAGAGCCAAACTCGCCCGAGCTGTATCAAACGAGACTTGTTGCGCGGCAGTTAGCGATGGATGTTTTCTTAGCTCTTTTGTGATTAAACGCTGAGCTTCTACGCCGATAGCTGCGCCACCTTCAACGATTCCAGTCAATCCAACAAGTTTCCCACCATCACTTCGAGTATTATCATCTGTGATTTTAATGGGAACAACCATTCTGGTCAGTTCGTCATCTTGCTGAAGCAACTCTAATAACTCTGGTAGGATTACAGGATCAATTACACCTTTCATAGCAGCAGCTCTTTTTATAAAGCTGATTGGAGAACACCCTAGACGAGCGGACATAGCTATTACACAGTCTGCGATAATGAAAACATCACTTAATCCAATTAAAGGCTCACATTCACTCCTAAAAATGTTTTCGTCACGCTGAGAATCGGTTGGGTTAACAGCTTTTCTGAGCTTAGGCTTTGCTTGTTGTCTTTTATAACCACGTAGTGCTCTGATTGTGTCTTCCATGACTAAGCCAACACTATTTTTTAGATCCTCACTTCCCTTCAGACCAGAAATTAGCTGAAGCATAGTTTGAAGACTGGCAAGCATGTCAGGTGTTGCCTTTCCTGATGCAACATCCAAGCTTATTACGTTCAATTTGCTAAGCACACTGGTGACAATTTTCGAAGGAGGTGGAGCAATTTCTTTAACTTTGTGACTTTTATGTATCGTATCCTCCATCAGCTTGAGCACGTTTTTCCAGTCTGTTTGCACCCCGCTCTTAAGTGTCTGAAGATGAGATATTCTTTCCCTTAAACTTTCACATTTTGCTACGGGGATTGGTTCACCCTTTCCTCTTCCATACTTCAACCAATCCACAAGAACTACAAAATCGGCTGTTGCAGAAGCTACCAGCCCTTCAACTACACGTTCTCTAGTTTCTGAAGTTAAAAGATTTTTTTTGTGTGACGGCAAACGATCATTTTTGTAACCACTGGACTTTCTCATACCATAACTCTCAGAATGGTTAGCACAATAAATCATTATGAATCAATCAGTTATGCACTTTCATTATCACCACATCTATTACAAATATAAAGTGTTACTCCTTTAAGAGCAATATTGTAAATCAGCCTCCAGATGCAATAAGCTAAGAGCAGCTAAGCGTCGGGTGAAAATTTAAAGCACCTACTTCAACATTTTCAATGAAGGGAAGAATCTATGACAGACTCAACGAACCAGGGAAGAAAAAGTGAAAATCATTTAGACGATAAAACTACTATTGATGATTTACACAGCATACAACTTACATCGCTATTAGAGGATTATGAAGGTCTGTGTGATATAGATATGTGGCTTCAGCTAAATAAATTAGCATCCTCAGCGCTAGAACGTGAAAATCATTCAGCATATAAAGCCTATAGATTATTAGCTACGCTTTGTTCAATGCGAATGTCATCTGATGATCCTGCCGATACTTGGCATCCAAGATGGCAAGATGCCGAGCATAGAATGTTTACGCCTCAAAATATAAAAAATGATTACAACTCTCTTCTTTCAGATATTGTTGTTGATATTAAAAACTTACCATTGAAGGGCAGAGTTGCAGATATAGTTTGGACGAATGATCGTAAGAAATACAACTGTGGAATCGAAGCTGTTAAGGCATATTCTAATATAGTTCGAGAACATTTAAACAAAGAACTACCCGCTGATAATTATAAAAACCTGTTTGAATTAATAAATTTATTGCAAAGAGCTCTTTATATAAATGGAATGATGAGTAAACGTGATCGTATCCCACCTCACCTCACAGAAACTTTTGAGCGATTTTATTATTTCACACATGATAATTGCATATATGTAGCATTTTCTAGAATTGGAGAGTTAGCTTTAGGCTATAAAATAAAAACATTTCAAGAAGTTGCTGAAGATGCAGAAAATCTTGTTAAAAGAGGAAGTATAAAGGATTACCCAGAAGCAAGAAAAAAAGTATGGTCACTTGCTGCAAAATGCTATCAAAAAATTAATAATACAGAAGGTCGCCGACGCTGTTTAGAAGAGTATTCTAATGAAACACTAAGGATGTGCGAACAAGTTTCAAGCTATGCTGCGCAAGCTAGTTGGGTGCGACAGGCTATCACTGAACTTCAAATAGCCGGAGGATTTCAGGATAAAATTGATTACCTGCGTGTAAGATTGAGAGATTTACAACTAGCCAGCCTATCTGAGATGGTTCCTTATGAAATACCTTGCGAACTATCAGAAGAATGCGATGAAACAATTAATCAGTTTACAAATATAGGCCTACCGGAAATATTGTATTGCTTTGCGATATTATCAAAATCACCATCTATTGAAAGCCTAAAAGAACAAATCTCAGAAAACGATAAAAGTGGATTTTCCATCTTATTTCCCACTTCAATACATCTTGATCAGGAAGGCAAGCCTATAGCTAAAACATCCATCCACGCTTCAGAACAAGATTCTGGCAATGAGTGGTTAAAATCAAACTCCATTACACATATGAGCAGCCTAAGATATTTTATCGCTGAGTCAAGAATTAAGCCAGCCCGGCATACTACAATGTTACAATACGCCGTAGAATTAAGGCATTTCGATGCTATTGTAAGTTTAAGTTGTTTTGTACCTTTTGGCCATGAACATCTCTTCAGTTTAGGATTCGCCCGGTTATGGCAAGGTGATTTTTCATCAGCCGCATATATATTAATCCCTCAACTTGAAAATACACTACGTCATATTCTCTTCTGTAGCGGAAGAGATTCGTTCAAATTTACTGCAGACGGACTTCAGGAGGACCGTTCATTGTCAGGGCTTTTGGAAAATAAACGTGTTGATTTAGTTGAAATACTTGGGGAGGATATAGTTCATGAGATCGATATGCTTTTCAATTACAAAGCAGGTCCTTCACTAAGACACAAAGTCGCACATGGTAAATTGTCGGCTGGAGACTGTTACCAGCCAGATTGTATCTATGCTTGTTGGTTCATTTATAGATTTATTTGTTTACCCATTCTTCCTTACTGGAAGGATCAAGTAATACCGCAAATTGAGATGACGCTTTAACGCTAATTAATATTCCGATTTATTGTAAATACTGAAATTAAAATATTTTTATGCGCCTGAATAAAGCAACTGTAACTTAGAGCGCGTTCTGCCAAAAATCCCTACTGGCGCTGCCGGTGGGTGACAACTTTTGACAACTCAATCTGAACGCCAGCGTCCGGGCAAACCAGAACAGCGACTTGAAAGAGGCACGAGGATGGTTGCAAAGGGGGAGTGCTTAACACCTCCCCTCCTGTGTTCCCGCACCTGAAGTTTTCTGAAGCGGTAGCGGTTGACACTTTACCCCTAGTTTTCCCTGGTAAGGCATAACAAACCATAACAGGCTGACACCTGCCCAGCTTCGCATCAGGATTAACAAAAGCTAACAGCCAAGGCTCAACAAATCTCAACGCCAGCCCTTTACACTTCTGCTGTAGCAGCTGTTCGTAGGCGTCAGGATCCGTTAGGTTGTGTTGACACTTTTCCCTGTTTTTCACGAAAAAGTGTCAAGTTAGAGGAGTTAGGTTTGGCCGGGGGTTTACAGTTTCTCACCTGCAAGCAGACAGAGTGCCTTTAATCCTGTTTCGCTCCAGTCATCCTGGGTGTCGGGATGCATTGCGGCCACATAGGCCAGCCCGGAACGCAGGAAACGCAGACCACCAGCCATGTGATCTTTGCCATAGAAGCTATGGGTTTCTTCATCCGGCTAGGAGAATCATTAGTTGCTCTTCGGGTTCGTGCTGAACATCAAAACTCAGCTCAGCAGCTGCCTCTATCCGCTGGCCAGCGTCAATATCAGCTGGCAGTTCTTTCCCGCCGTCATGCTCCCATACCCATGCGGCGGCCTGCGCCCACGTCATTTCAGTCTGGTCTTCGCCAGCACCGGCGGGGTTTTGTTTAGCCTGTGATGCGTCGACATCCACTTTTCGCCTGAAATAACATTTCACCGCGGGCTATCCAGCCGTAAACCTTCTGCCGACTAACCCAGCTTCTCTATACCGGCTACATGATATTTTAAGCGCCAGTATTTGCCGCCTTAAGGATGGATTATGAGATACAAGCCACCACCATTAGCCAACATGTAAGCCTTCTCTTAGTGGCATTAAGTTTCACCTGGAGATACCTACTTAAGACCGAACTGCAAATACCCTTGCACCTACTGACCATTGATTTCAGGAGATTTTTGTAGACGTGGAGGTACTAAAAGGTTTCAGAGCGCAGGATATAAGGGATTTTGGTGAAATTTAGTCGACTTTGGGAGACGTTAGGATGGTGCCGATAATAGGAGTCGAACCTACGACCTTCGCATTACGAATGCGCTGCTCTACCAACTGAGCTATATCGGCCCTGAAAGGCCGGTTACGAGCGTAACCACGGGGCAAAAGGTTAAATCTAACCGGGTGATGCGTCAATGCCCTTTTGAATCAAACGGCTATTTTTGCATCACCCGTGATTATTTACGCACGAATCGTATCATCACCGAAGCCGATCCACTTGTAAGTGGTCAGTGCTTCCAGGCCCATCGGGCCTCTTGCATGCAGTTTCTGCGTGCTGACAGCAACTTCTGCGCCCAGGCCGAACTGGCCACCGTCGGTGAAGCGGGTTGAGGCATTCACGTATACGGCAGAGGAGTCCACCTCATTCACAAAGCGATCGGCATTGCGCAGGGTACGCGTCAGAATCGCATCCGAGTGCTGGGTACCATGTTCACGGATGTGAGCAATGGCATCGTCAAGACTCGCAACCACCTTCACGTTCAAATCCAGCGACAGAAACTCGTCGTCGTACTGTTCCGCTTTGACCGGTACCACCGTCGCCGGGCCATCTTTCAGCAGTGCCAGCGCGTTGGCATCCGCGTGCAGCGTCACACCGCTTTCGGCCATCTGTTTGCTCAGAGCAGGCAGGAAGGTGTTGGCGATGCCCTGATGCACCAGCAGCGTTTCAACCGTATTACAGGTGCTTGGACGCTGGGTTTTGGCATTGACGATAATCTTCAGCGCCGGTTCAATCTCGGCACTGTCATCAACCACGATATGGCACACGCCGATACCGCCCGTGATCACAGGAATGGTCGACTGCTCACGGCACAGCTTGTGCAGGCCCGCGCCACCGCGTGGGATCAGCATGTCGATGTATTTATCCATACGCAGCATCTCGTTCACCAGCGCACGGTCCGGGCTCTCGATTGCCTGTACGGCACCTGCCGGCAGGCCGCACTCTTCCAGCGCCTGCTGGATAACGTTTACGGTCGCGGCGTTGGTACGCCAGGTCTCTTTCCCGCCACGCAGAATGGCGGCGTTGCCGGTCTTCAGGCACAGGGAAGCGACATCAACCGTAACGTTGGGACGGGCTTCATAGATCACGCCAATCACGCCCAGCGGCACGCGACGACGCTCAAGGCGCAGCCCGCTGTCGAGCAGCCCACCGTCAATGACCTGACCTACCGGATCGGCAAGATTGCAGACCTGGCGGACATCGTCAGCGATGCCTTTCAGACGTGCCGGGGTCAGCGCCAGGCGGTCGAGCATTGCTTCGCTCAGGCCATTGCGACGCGCTTCCAGCAGATCCTGCTCGTTGGCGAGCAGAATGTCCTGCGACTCCGATTCCAGATAATCAGCGATTTTTTCCAGTACGCGGTTTTTCTCGCGGCTGGAAAGGAGCGCCAGTTTGTAAGAGGCGGCCTTCGCGGCTGCGCCCATTTGTTCCAGCATTTTCTGGCTCCTTAACGAATAATCATGTCATCACGATGCACGGCAACCGGGCCATATTCATAACCCAAAATGGCGTCGATCTGCTGTGAATGGTGACCCGCAATACGGCGCAGGGCATCGCTGTTGTAGCGGCTTACGCCGTGGGCGATGTCACGACCTTCGAGATTACGGATACGGATCACTTCACCACGCGAGAAGTTGCCTGTCACGCTTTTAATTCCTTTAGGAAGTAATGAGCTCCCTCTTTCCAGAATTGCGGCGGTCGCCCCTTCATCAACGGTGAGTTCGCCTGCCGGCGGTGCGCCAAAGATCCAGCGTTTACGGTTCTCCAGCGGGGATGCCTGCGCGTGGAAGCGGGTTCCCACGGAGATGCCTTCCATCACGTCGCCAATCACGCCAGGACGGCTGCCCGCAGCAATGATGGTGTCGATACCGGCACGGCATGCCACGTCAGCAGCCTGCAGTTTGGTCCCCATCCCGCCGGTCCCGAGGCCTGAAACGCTGTCACCTGCGATGGCGCGTAGCGCATCGTCGATACCGTGTACATCGGTAATCAGTTCAGCATCTGGATTTGAACGCGGATCGGCGGTGAAGAGCCCCTGCTGGTCGGTCAGGAGCAGTAATTTATCAGCACCTGCCAGAATCGCGGCCAGCGCCGAGAGGTTATCGTTATCACCCACTTTGATTTCAGCGGTGGCAACGGCATCGTTTTCGTTAATGACGGGAACGATGTTGTTATCCAGCAGCGCGCGCAGCGTATCGCGCGCGTTCAGGAAACGCTCCCGGTCTTCCATATCCGCACGCGTCAGCAGCATCTGCCCGACGTGGATGCCATAGATAGAAAACAGCTGTTCCCAGAGTTGAATGAGTCGGCTTTGTCCCACGGCGGCCAGCAGCTGTTTCGAGGCGATCGTCGCGGGGAGTTCGGGGTAACCCAGGTGTTCACGCCCGGCGGCAATCGCCCCGGAGGTCACAATTACAATACGATGCCCTGCGGCATGCAACTGAGCGCACTGACGTACAAGCTCAACAATGTGGGCGCGATTAAGGCGGCGCGATCCGCCTGTTAAAACACTGGTACCGAGTTTTACCACCAGCGTCTGGCTGTCACTCATGATTCTCTGCCGTTCAACGATAAGGGAAAATGATGTCAAACGAACGTTTTAACAGGTGTCAGCCCCGTTGCCAACTGCCTTAGCACATCGCGAAACACTTTGTTGCGCGGGATCAGGAAGCGTAGCGGCAAAATTTGACAGTTTTATTACCGAAATAATAAATCACAGTTTTTTAAAATTATTCTTAATTTGTCATAAAAGTTTCATTGCGTAACGTTAAAACCCTTTCTGTTTTTTCACGGGACTTAAGCATGAGCTTATCGTCCAGCGAATTTTTTAGCGCGTTTATAAGACAGGATCGAAAATGAAAAAGAGCACACTGGCATTAGTGGTAATGGGCGTTGTGGCTTCCGCATCTGTACACGCAGCCGAAGTTTATAATAAAAACGGTAATAAACTGGACGTATACGGCAAAGTTAAAGCAATGCACTACATCAGCGATGATGACACTAAAGATGGTGACCAGACTTACGTCCGTTTCGGTTTTAAAGGCGAAACACAGATTAACGATCAGCTGACGGGCTATGGCCGTTGGGAAGCTGAATTTGCCGGTAACAAAGCCGAAAGCGACTCTACACAGAAAACGCGTCTGGCGTTTGCTGGTCTGAAACTGAAAGACATTGGCTCTCTGGATTACGGTCGTAACCTGGGCGCACTGTACGACGTTGAAGCCTGGACCGATATGTTCCCTGAGTTCGGCGGTGACTCTTCAGCCCAGACTGATAACTTCATGACCAAACGTGCGAGTGGTCTTGCCACCTACCGTAACACCGACTTCTTCGGTGCGGTTGATGGCCTGGATATGACCCTGCAGTATCAGGGCAAAAACGAAAACCGCGATGTCAAAAAACAGAACGGTGACGGTTTCGGTACCTCTCTGACCTATGACTTCGGTGGCAGCGACTTCGCCGTCAGCGGTGCCTACACCAACTCTGACCGTACTAACGCACAAAACCTGCTGACGCGTGGCGAAGGTAAAAAAGCGGAAGCATGGGCAACCGGTCTGAAATATGACGCTAACGATATTTATCTGGCAGCGATGTACTCTGAAACCCGCAATATGACCCCAATTTCGGGTGGTTTTGCGAATAAGGCTCAGAACTTTGAAGTTGTTGCACAATACCAGTTCGATTTCGGTCTGCGCCCGTCCCTGGGTTATGTCCAGTCTAAAGGCAAGGATATCGAAGGTGTGGGTGACGAAGATCTGGTGAAATACATCGACGTGGGCGCGACCTATTATTTCAACAAGAATATGTCCGCGTTTGTTGATTATAAAATCAACCAGATTGATGACGACAATAAACTGGGCGTGAGCAGCGATGACATCGTTGCTCTGGGTATGACCTACCAGTTCTGATATTGTTGAAATAAAAAATCCCGGCGCAGATGCCGGGATTTTTTTTGCCTGGAGGGGGTCGGGTTTACTGCCCTCACCCCATCCCTCGCGAAGAGAGAGGGAGAAATATCGCGATTACGCCGTCAGCTTAACCGCTTCGCTGGAAAAGTTATCCGCGGGTTCAAGCTTCAGATCCAGGGTGGCCAGCAGTGCTCTTGCCTTTTCGAGGTACTCTTTCAAAGTATGCTCCAGGCGGTCGATCACTTCCTGGTCTTTGATGGGGGCTGTTTGCCAGTAGCCGTCTTTATTAAACAGGCCGAACTGGTAGCTATACGTAAAACGTTTTTCTTCCGCTTCCATTTCCATCCACCAGCCCCAGAATTCACGTTTTTCGGGTGCAGGCTTCACGTTGACGCATACAGCCAGGCAGTCGAAAAAAAAGCGATTTTCTTCACACTGCTCTTCTCGAATATACGGGCCGAGAGCCATAAACTTCTTGATCAGTCTACTTTTCGGGTGTCCACTCGGTAACGTCATTGCGATCTCCTTTTGTGAAGCCACTGTTTTACCAAACCAGCAAAATTTAGCAATCTATTAACACAATCTCTGCGCGATCCAGCGTGTGATCTCTCTCAATGCTTTGTCAAAATTCTGGTACACCGGGCTGAACGGTACCTCAAGCAATTTGCCATCCGCAGATGACGAAGTGATTAAGCGTGACTCCTCTTCGGGACTGAAGGGATCGTTTTTCCAGTACCCTGACATCATCGGCGTAGGGCAACGCCGTCCCAGCAACCCCTGCGTTTTTAGCGAGTAACGATTGAGTTCAACGCGCAGCGCTTCGTCTGATGCATCATGCATGCCAAGGCGGCTGGCCAACACATCAAGGTACATTTCCGGCACGCGGCCCTGCCGGGTCGGATCGCTGAGCAGAGCGTGCACCACCGGGCCGAGACAGGCGACGGCCTTCAGGCGTGAAGCTTCAAGGTAAGCCAGACGTACGGCGACGTTGGCGCCAAAGCGGAAGCCAAATGCAGCAACACGCGTGTGGTCAACCCATGGAATGTTTTCCAGCGCTTTTAATGCATGCTGGTGCAGAAGACTCGAGTCCTGAGTCAGTTTCCATTTGGATGAAAAGCCAATTGAGGGCATATCCAGCGTCAGCATCGCGATCCCTTTTGGTGCGAAGTAACGCTCATACAGGCTGTAATAGTCGATTTGCAGTGAATCCAGCCCGCCGCACATCAGAACAGTCGGGAACGGGCCTTCGCCTTCTGGCATATGCAGGAACCCGGTGACGGGCGCGCCACCCGGGATGGTAAACTCCAGCTCGCGCATCCGGCCCGGTAAGCGTTGAGCGGCCTCTTCGTAGGCGCGATTCGCCAGCGCCTGAGCCTGCTCGGCCAGCTCATCACCTTTCAAATGCGGGTATGCGGCAATAGCATAGAGGTTGGCCGCATGCAGCCAGTGTTTGCCGCTGAGCGTGGCGTCCTCTTCCTGGCTGGCTTTTTGCTGCCAGAGCATCGCCTGTTTAGACCATTCGTAGATCCAGTTTCCCCCGCGATAACCCACGACCGTATCGTAGAGTTCACTGTCGGTGCGCTCGGCTTCGCTCATCACGATACGCGCCTGCACATCAAGGATTTCACGGGGATCAATACCGCGCCAGATCCACATCAGACGGTTAATCATGCGGTACCAGTGGGGCACGTTTTTACCGTCTAATGCAGACTGGACGGCAGGCATGGTTCCCGGATTAAACCGGCGTACCAGCGTCGACGTTTCAGGATGTTTGAAACGGGGTTTGAAGAGAGTCTCGGTGAGATTCGCCTGCGTCATTACGTTGCCTCCATGAATACGTCATATAGAGACCATTGTAACGCGCGTCAGACTAAAAAAAACAACGCCCGGTATCACCGGGCGTTAAATAAATGCGTAAGAGAATTAACGACCAGAGATTGGCGGTACGAATACCACGCCCATATCCCATGGCTGTTC
Source organism: Enterobacter sp. V89_11 (assembly GCF_029967775.1). NCBI lineage: Bacteria > Pseudomonadati > Pseudomonadota > Gammaproteobacteria > Enterobacterales > Enterobacteriaceae > Enterobacter > Enterobacter sp. V89_11. Next base: position 245,018 of record NZ_JASCAN010000025.1, read on the forward strand.
AATCCAGGTATCCTGAGGGATATCAATCACGTAATCGTCAACCAGCGGACGGCCTGCTGGCTTCGCGAAGATGGTGACGAAGTGGGCTTTTGGATACATTTCGCGGATAGCCACCGCGGTACCGCCGGTATCAACCAGGTCGTCGATAACGATGAAGCCTTCACCGTCGCCTTCCGCACGTTTCAGCACGGTCAGCTCACGCTGGTTGTCATGGTCATAGCTGGAGATGCATACGGTATCGACATGACGAATACCCAGCTCACGTGCCAGCAGCGCCCCCGGTACCAGACCGCCACGGCTGACGGCAATAATGCCTTTCCACTGTTCGGAAGGCATCAGACGCGCAGCCAGTTTGCGTGCGTGAATCTGCAACATGTCCCAGGTGACGACGTATTTTTCGCTCATGTGAAGTGTCCCAGCCTGTTTGTATACGGCTTAAAAAGTGTTCGAGGGGGAAATAGGTTGCGCGAGATTATAGAGATCTGACGCACTAAAAACCAGTGTTTAGCGCCCGGAGCCTGAGTTTTTACATGCTTTATGCTACCAGCCATCGGAGAAAGTGGTATTCTCAGTTGCATCTCGCAAGCCTGTCTTGTGGTAACTATTAACCTGCTAACCCTGTGACCTGCAACTCGCTTTGCAGGGCATCGACAAGGAGACTTATCGTGTCTGAACTGTCTCAATTATCTCCACAGCCACTGTGGGATATTTTTGCCAAAATCTGTTCCATTCCCCACCCTTCCTACCATGAAGAACAGCTTGCCGAACATATTATGGGCTGGGCGAAGGAAAAAGGTCTGCATGCTGAACGCGACCAGGTTGGCAACATTCTGATCCGCAAACCGGCGACCGCAGGCATGGAAAACCGTAAACCGGTTGTGCTGCAGGCGCACCTGGACATGGTTCCACAGAAAAACAACGACACCGTTCACGACTTCACCAAAGACCCTATCCAGCCTTACATCGATGGCGACTGGGTGAAAGCGCGCGGCACGACCCTTGGTGCAGATAACGGCATTGGCATGGCGTCTGCTCTGGCGGTCCTGGCGGACGACAGCGTTGAGCACGGTCCGCTGGAAGTGCTGCTGACCATGACGGAAGAAGCAGGCATGGACGGCGCGTTCGGTCTGCAGGCGAACTGGCTGCAGGCGGACATTCTGATCAACACCGACTCTGAAGAAGAGGGTGAGATCTACATGGGCTGCGCCGGCGGGATTGATTTCATCACGACCCTGCCACTGTCCCGCGAAGCGATCCCTGCTGGTTTCCAGACCTTCAAGCTGACGCTGAAAGGGCTGAAAGGCGGTCACTCCGGTGGTGATATTCACCTGGGTCTGGGCAACGCCAACAAACTGCTGGCACGCTTCCTGGCTGGCCACGCGGCTGAGCTGGATCTGCGTCTGGTGGATTTCAACGGCGGCACACTGCGCAATGCCATTCCGCGTGAAGCCTTCACGACCGTGGCAGTACCCGCTGCAAAAGCTGACGAGCTGAAAAAGCTTTCCAGCGTGTACCTGGATATCCTGAAAAACGAACTGTCAGCGAAAGAGAAGAACCTGACCGTGGTGCTCGAGTCCGTGACTACCGACAAAGCGGCGCTGACCTCCCCGTCTCGTGACGCCTTCGTTCAGCTGCTGAACGCGACGCCAAACGGCGTGATTCGTAACTCAGACGTCGCGAAAGGCGTGGTTGAAACCTCCCTGAACGTGGGCGTGGTCACCATGAGCGATGACAGCGCGGAGATCATCTGCCTGATCCGCTCGCTTATCGACAGCGGTAAAGAGTATGTGGTGAGCATGCTGGAGTCTCTGGGTAAACTGGCGGGTGCACGCACCTCCGCAAAAGGTAGCTACCCAGGCTGGCAGCCGGATGCCAGTTCGCCGGTGATGGCGCTGGTGCGTGAAACTTACCAACGTCTGTTCAACAGTACCCCGAACATTCAGGTGATCCACGCCGGTCTGGAGTGTGGTCTGTTCAAGAAACCGTATCCGAACATGGACATGGTGTCTATCGGGCCAACCATTACCGGTCCGCACTCGCCGGATGAGCAGGTTCATATTGAAAGCGTGGGTCATTACTGGACTCTGCTGACTGAACTGCTGAAAGCGATCCCTGCTAAGTAATTCGCCGTATGATGCCCGGTAGCACGTTGCCTGCCGGGCTGACAAATCCGCCTGCTATAACCCCAATACCAGCTGCCGCTCCAGTTGCGGGTCCAGCAGCGTCACGTGTAACCCCACCAACCTCACTCCCCGCCCTGCCCGCCGCTCTTCCCAGGCTTTTCTCGCGGTGGCGATAAGATCGTCTTTATTCAGTCGCGGCCAGACATGCTCCTGCGTCGTCTGCTGGAAATCATTAAACTTCAGCTTAACGCCCTGACGGGCAATCAGCAGATCGGGTTTTACTTTCGCTAACCGCCGCTCCAGTTCGGGATAAAGTTGGTCAGTGATAATGACTTCACACTCGGACCAGTCATGGATATCTTCCATCAGCGTGCGTTCAACCCCGACCGATTTACGCAGCCGCTCACTGCTCACGCTGCGCTCATCAATTCCCTGACTGCGCTCCCACAGCACGCGACCAAACTTACCGAAACGCTTAAGCAGCATGGCCAGATCGCTTCGCTGTACATCTTCACAGGTCCGTAATCCCATACTTTCCAGCTTTGCAGCAGACACTTTCCCCACGCCGGGGATTTTGCCGAGCGGCAGCGTTTTTAAAAACGCCGGAACCTCTTCCGGAGTGATGACGTACTGACCATCGGGTTTATTCAAATCAGACGCTATTTTGGCGAGAAATTTCACCGGTGCGACGCCCGCGGAAGCGGTCAGATTGAGCTCGTTAAAGATAGTCCGGCGGATCTCCTGCGCCATTAACGTTGCGGAGCCGTGGCAGTGCAGGCTGTCAGTGACATCCAGGTAGGCTTCGTCCAGTGACAGAGGTTCAATCAGCGAGGTATAGCGAGAGAAGATCTCGCGGATATGCAGGGAGGCTTCTTTGTAGGCTTCAAATCGGCCGGGCAACAGCGTGAGATGAGGGCACAGCTTTAGCGCCATGGCAGTTGGCATAGCGCTGCGCACGCCAAATTTGCGCGCAGGGTAGTTGGCGGTGCTGATCACACCGCGCTGGACACGGCTACCGCCAATCGCAATAGGTATATCCCGCAGCGCCGGATTGTCACGCATTTCCACTGCGGCAAAAAAGCAGTCCATATCGACATGGATAATTTTGCGCATAGTAAGCCCTCACTCATCACTGGATAAGTATACAGTAAAGAAATGAGAGTTGAGAAGTGTGTTTCCCCTCTCCTCCAGGAAGAGGGGAAACACCGGACTCACTACAGGATCCGCCGGGCCTCGCGCGCCATGCGTTTTTTACGGGCGTCGCAGGGTTCGGGGCAGTCGCACACTTTTTCCATCCCGAGCGCGGAGATACCACCACAGCTGCCCTGAATGCTTTTACGCTTTATGATCCAGCCCAGAGACATGCCGAGTACAACAAGCAAAAAAACCGCGAAAGTTGCCAGAAACGTCAGCATCATCACCCCCCGAAGTCATCCAGCAGGATGTTCTCATCTTCCACACCCAGATCTTTTAGCATCTTAATGACTGCAGCGTTCATCACTGGCGGCCCACACATGTAAAATTCGCAATCCTCTGGCGCAGGATGCTGCTTGAGGTAGTTTTCATAAAGCACGTTGTGGATGAACCCCGTGTGGCCGGTCCAGTTATCTTCCGGTTGCGGATCGGAGAGGGCCACATGGAAGGTGAAGTTTGGGTTTTCACGCGCCAGTTGCTCAAACTCATCATCATAGAACATCTCTCGCAGCGAGCGTGCCCCGTACCAGAAGCTGATTTTGCGCTTGCTTCCGAGGCGCTTGAGCTGGTCAAAAATGTGCGAACGCATCGGTGCCATGCCCGCGCCACCACCGATAAAGACCATTTCAGCCTCGGTCTCTTTAGCAAAGAACTCGCCAAACGGACCGGAGATGGTCACCTTATCTCCCGGTTTCAGGGACCAGATATACGACGACATCACGCCCGGGGGTGCATCAGGCACATTCGGCGGCGGCGTGGCGATACGCACGTTGAGCATAATGATGCCCTTCTCGTCCGGGTAGTTGGCCATTGAGTAGGCGCGAAGCGTCGGTTCTTTAACGTCAGACACAAAACGGAAAAGATTGAATTTGTCCCAGTCGGCACGGTACTCATCCGGAACGTCGAAGTCCGTATACGCCACGGTGTGCTCCGGGCACTCAATCTGGATGTATCCCCCAGCCCGGAACGGAACATCTTCCCCTTCCGGCACGCGCAGCTTCAGCTCTTTAATGAAAGTCGCTTTGTTATCGTTAGAGATAACTTCGCACTCCCATTTTTTGACCCCGAAGATCTCTTCCGGCAGCTCAATTTTCATGTCCTGGCGCACCGCGACCTGGCAGGCCAGACGGCAGCCCTCTTTCGCCTCACGCTTCGTGATATGCGCCAGCTCAGTGGGCAGAATATCCCCGCCCCCCTCTTTCACCGTGACGCGGCACTGACCGCAGGAGCCACCGCCACCGCAGGCTGAGGAGACAAAGATTCCGTTACCGGAGAGCGTATTGAGCAGTTTATCCCCCGCCGGCGTGCGGATCTGGTTTTGCGGCTCACCGTTGATATCAATCACCACGTCGCCGGAATTCACCAGCTTCGCGCGTGCCGCCAGAATCAGCCCTGACAACACCAGTACAATCAGCGTGAACATCACCACGCCAAGAATAATTTCCATCTGTTAGCCCTTATAGCTGCACACCGGAGAAGGACATAAAGCCCAGCGCCATCAGGCCGGTGGTGATAAAGGTGATCCCTAAGCCACGTAACCCCGCAGGCACATTGGCATATTTCATTTTTTCGCGGATCCCCGCCATGGTGACGATAGCCAGCATCCAGCCGATGCCGGAGCCGAAACCATACACAACGGATTCACTGAAGTTGTAATCACGCTGAACCATAAACGAGACGCCACCAAAGATGGCGCAGTTCACCGCGATCAACGGCAGAAAAATCCCCAGCGCGTTGTATAGCGACGGGAAATACCTGTCGAGGATCATCTCCAGGATTTGTACCAGCGCCGCAATCACACCGATAAAGGTGATGAAGTTCAGGAAGCTGAGATCGACACCGTCTACCAGCGCACCGTCGCGCAGCACAAAGTTGTACACCAGGTTGTTAATCGGTACAGATAAGCCGAGCACCACCGTGACCGCAACACCCAGACCAAATGCCGTCGATACCTTTTTGGAAACGGCAAGAAACGTACACATGCCCAGGAAAAACGCGAGTGCCATGTTTTCAACAAACACCGCGCGCACAAATAAACTCAGATAATGAGCCATCGTCGGTTACTCCTTTTCCTGCTGTTCTGGCTTCAGGGTACGAATCAGCCAGATCAGCAAACCGATAATGAAAAATGCGCTTGGGGCCAGCAGGAAGAGTCCGTTTGGCAGATACCAGCCGCCGTTTTGTACCGTGTCCAGCACCGTGACGCCAAACAGCTTACCGCTGCCAATCAGCTCGCGCAGGAACCCAACGGTCAGCAGGATAACGCCGTAACCGAGACCGTTACCGATCCCGTCCATAAAGCTCGCCAGCGGAGGCATTTTCATTGCATAAGCTTCGGCACGCCCCATCACGATGCAGTTGGTGATAATCAGGCCGACAAACACCGAGAGCTGTTTTGACGTTTCATACGCGAAAGCACGCAGTAGCTGATCGACCACGATCACCAGCGACGCGATGATCGCCATCTGCACAATGATCCTCACGCTATTCGGGATGTGGTGGCGGATCATGGAGATAAACATGCTGGAAAATGCCGTCACCAGCGTGACCGCGACGGTCATAACCAGCGCGGTTTCCAGTTTTGTCGTGACCGCCAGCGCCGAACAGACGCCCAGTACCTGTAAGGTAATAGGGTTATTCGCCAGCAGCGGGCCAATGAGCACCTTTTTGACTTCTTTCAGTTCACCCGTATCAGCCATTGTTCAGCGCTCCTTCACGTACGTTTTTCAGGAAAGGACCAAAGCCCAGCTCGCCCATCCAGAAATCAAAACTGTGCTGCACCCCTTTTGACGTGAGCGTTGCCCCGGAAAGCCCGTCTACGGCATATTCGTCACCCGGACGCGCAGCCCCTTTCATCACCTTCAGGGCAGGCAGGCCGTTATCGTCGAGCACTTTCTTGCCGACAAACTGCGCGCGCCAGTTAGGGTTTTCAACCTCACCGCCGAGCCCCGGCGTTTCGCCCTGGTCATAATAGGTAATCCCTTTCACCGTGCGACCATCCGTATCGAGTGCCACAAAGGCGTACATCATCGACCATAGCCCGTTGCCGTATATCGGCAGCACGATCTCCTGCACCCGCTTCTGCTCATCGCGCACAAGGTAAATTTCGGCGAGGTTACTGCGACGCTTGATGCCAGCGGGATCTTGCGATGCCTCCAGCGTCAGGCTCATCTCAGGGTCTTTCAGTGCCAGTGCCTGGTTAAATTTCGTCGGGTCTTTATCCAGCAACTGGCCGGTTTTTAAATCCACCAGACGCGCCGAAATGCGCTCCGCGAAGAGTTCAGCCACGTCGTCTGTACTCATCCCTTCCTGCATTAACCCGGCCACAGCCAGGATGTTGCGTTGTTTATCCAGCGCACGCTGCTCCTGTTGCCGTGGTTTTAATCCCACGGCAGAGCCGGCCACGACAATGGAACAGACCAGGCAAAGGACCAGCACCACCAGCAGCGTTTTGCCGATGCTGTCGTTATTCTTGCTTTCAGCCACGCGCTTTCCTCCGCTTAATGTTGGCGCGCACGACCAGATAGTCAAAGAGCGGCGCAAACAGATTGGCAAACAGAATGGCCAACATCATCCCTTCCGGATAAGCCGGGTTGACCACACGAATCAGGACACACATCGCACCAATGAGCACGCCATAGCTCCATTTACCTTTGTCGGTAAAGGACGCAGAGACAGGATCGGTGGCCATGAACATCATGCCGAAAGCGAACCCACCCAGCACCAGATGCCAGTACCAGGGCATGGAGAACATCGGGTTGGTGGCGGAACCGATGAAATTAAACATCGTGGCTGTTAACACCATGCCAATCATTACCCCTGCGACAATGCGCCACGACGCGACGCGTCCGAAAAGAATGATGGCGCCACCGAGTAAAATCATCAGCGTGGAAACTTCCCCAACAGAGCCGGGAATGTTGCCAATAAAGGCATCCAGCCAGGTCACGGGTTGACCCGTGGCGTTGTTAACCAGCGTTTCGCCCCCGTGCGCGGCCCACTGCGAAAGCGGCGTCGCACCCGAGAACCCATCCGCGGCCGTCCACACCAGGTCGCCCGAGATTTGCGCCGGATACGCAAAGAACAGGAAAGCTCGCCCGGCCAGTGCCGGGTTGAGGAAGTTGCGCCCGGTGCCACCGAAGATCTCCTTGGCAATCACCACGCCAAAACTGATCCCCAGTGCCGCCTGCCAGAGCGGCAACGTCGGTGGAACAATCAGGGCAAACAGAATCGACGTCACGAAGAAGCCTTCGTTGATCTCATGTTTGCGAATGATGGCGAACAGCACTTCCCAGAAGCCCCCCACGATAAACACCGTGATGTAGATTGGCAGGAAGAATACGGCTCCCAGCGTCATCATGCTTATCCAGCCGGCATCGGCTGCAAAGCTGACGCCTAACGTCTGAGCCAGGCGGTAGTGCCAGTCCGACTGGATAACCTGAGCCAGCTGTGGGGCATCATATAAATGATGCAGCGCCGGAATGGTCTGCAGGCCAACGTTGTACATACCCCAGAACATGGCCGGGAAGACCGCAAACCAGACCAGAATCATCATTCGTTTGAGGTCGATAGCATCGCGAACGTGTGCCGCCCCTTTTGTGACCAGCCCCGGCGTGTAGAAAATAGTCGCCGTTGCTTCATACAGCGGGTAGTACTTCCTGAGCTTCCCGTGCGTAAAGTGCGGCTCTATTTTTTCAAAGAGGTGTTTTAAGCCCATCAGTTATCCTTCCTGCTCAATGCGGGTTAACACCTCGCGCAATACCGGTCCATATTCGTATTTTCCCGGACAGACATAGGTACAGAGCGCCAGATCTTCTTCGTCAAGCTCGAGGCACCCCAGCGCCTGGGCACTGTCGGTGTCACCGGCCAGCAGATCGCGCAGCAGCAGAGTTGGCAGAATATCCAGCGGCATAACTCGCTCGTAGTTGCCAATCGGAACCATGGCGCGCTCTCCGCCGTGGGTGCTGGTCGAGAAATTAAAGAGTTTGCGACGCAGGAAGTGCCCAAGGGTAGTGCGGGTCACTGAATACTTCTCAGCGCCCGGCAGAACCCAGCCGAACAGCTCTTTCTCGCGACCTTCCAGAACCACACTGACCTGCAGGTGGAAGCGCCCAAGATACGCCTGCGCGTCAGCCGCATGACGGCCACTGAGCACCGAGCCAGAAATCAGGCGGTTTTCACCCTCTTTCGTTTCACCGGCAAGCAGTTCATTAATGTCCGCACCCATCAGCGTTTTCACCAGGCGTGGATTTGCTGCCTGTGGCCCGCCGAGGGCGATCACCCGTTCAGCGCACAGTTCACCGGTGGTAAAGAGCTTACCAATGGCAATCACGTCCTGATAATTCAGATGCCAGACCTGTTTCGTCAGGCTCACCGGCTCCAGGAAGTGGATATGCGTTCCGACTAACCCCGCCGGGTGCGGACCTGCAAACGCATTAAACGTAACTTGCCCCTGCGGATGGCCCCCGAGTTTGCCGCCGCCCGCCTGACAGACGTGGACCTTCCCCGAAGTCAGACGGGTTAACACGGTTAGCCCGGCATCAAACGCGTTACGCTGCGCCAGAATAATGGGCTCCGGGTCCGCGCTGAGCGGGTTGGTATCAATGGCGGTGACGAAAATAGCGGCCGGAAGCGTGTCCGGAACAGGCGATTTGCTGAAAGGTCGCGTGCGAAACGCCGTCCACAAGCCGGACGCCAGCAGTTGTGCCTGAACGGCTTCCCGGCTCAGGGCAGCGAGGTCTGCTGCGTCGAAACGGGAAAACTCACGTTGTTCGTCGCCTTCAATACGGATAACCACCGACTGCAGGACGCGACGTTCACCGCGATTGATTGCCACCACGGTACCGCTCGCGGGGGCCGTAAACATAACGCCAGGATTTTTTTTGTCCTCGAAGAGCGCCTGTCCTTTAATGACGCGATCGCTTTCCTGCACCAGCATTGAGGGACGCATTCCCAGGTAGTCATCGCCCAAAATGGCGACATGGCGGACACTTGCGCCAGGCGAAACGTGCGGCTCGGGCACGCCTGCAATCGGCAGATCAAGTCCTTTTCTGATTTTAAACATGTGGTTAGCAAGCTTCCATGAACTTCAATCCAGAGGGGGCGAAGTGTACCATTTTCGCTGTTTTTCGGGCACCAAAACCTCGGTTGCAGGCGCTAAAGTGCGAGGTATTACGCAAAGTTCCTGGAGCCAACGCGATTTTGATGGTTTATAAAGTAAAACTAATTTGTAAACTCACCGTCCGGCTCTTGCGAAAATCTATGGCGGTGCTAATGTGAGCGCACCTAACAGAATAATCTGATTTCGGGTCTCTTTTGCCGTCCTGGCAATTTGGTCTTAGTTTTATCAAGGAACTAGTAGTATGCGTAAAATCGCATTGTTCATTGCGATGCTCCTGATTCCGTGCGTATCGTTTGCCGGGCTGCTCAGCAGCAATAGCTCAACCACGCCGGTCAGCAAAGAATATAAACAGCAGTTAATGGGATCACCGGTTTATATTCAAATCTTCAAGGAAGAACGCACACTCGATCTGTTTGTAAAAATGGGCGAGACATATCAGCTGCTTGATAGTTACAAGATTTGTAACTACTCCGGTGGTCTGGGGCCAAAACAGCGTCAGGGCGATTTCAAAAGTCCGGAAGGGTTTTACAACGTTCAGCGTAGCCAGCTAAAACCTGACAGCCGCTTCTATAAAGCCATTAACATTGGCTTCCCGAACGCCTATGACCGTGCCCACGGTTATGAAGGCAAATACCTGATGATCCACGGTGCATGCGTGTCTATCGGCTGTTATGCGATGACCGATACCGGCATTGATGAGATTTTCCAGTTTGTCACCGGCGCACTGGTCTTTGGTCAGCCGAACGTTCAGGTCAGCATCTACCCGTTCCGCATGACCGATGCCAACATGGCGCGTCACAAGTATTCCTACTACGCGGATTTCTGGAAACAGCTGAAACCGGGTTACGACTACTTTGAGCAGACGCACAAGCCGCCGGTTGTCTCGGTTGTCGATGGCCGCTATGTGGTCAGCAAGCCGCTGAGCCACGAAGTCGTCCAGCCGCAGCTGGCATCAAACTACTCGGTCCCCGAGACAAAATAAGACCCACTCGCCTGGCATAATCTTTTGCCAGGTTTCGTTGCCCGTCAGCGGCTGGGTCGCGATCACTGTGACCACATCATTCGGTGTGGTCTCTCGTTGAAAATCAATTTCCACATCCTGATCGAGCAGCTTGGCGACGCCAAACGGCGCGCGGCGCGTGATCCAGAACAGATTGGTCGAACAGAACGCCATCACATAACGCCCGTCAGACAGCAGCATGTTGAACACGCCCTTCTCACGCAGTTCTGATGCCAGCGACGCAATGTATTTGAAGACGGCGGTCATGTTGCCGGGCGTGCGCGGATAACGCTGCGTCAGCTTGTGCAGCAGCCAGCAAAACGCTTTTTCGCTGTCGGTCTCACCGACCGGACGGAAATTGCCCGTCTCCAGCGACTTATAGCCGGAGAGCTGGCCATTGTGCGCGTAGGTCCAGTGACGGCCCCACAGCTCGCGGGTGAACGGGTGGGTATTTTCCAGCGCCACTTCCCCACGGTTTGCCTGACGGATGTGGGCAATCACCGAGCGGGACTTAATGGGATAGTCCTGCACCAGTCTGGCAATCGGGGAATTAAAGCTGGGCTGGGGATCTTTGAATGTGCGACATCCTTTGCCTTCGTAGAAGGTAATGCCCCAGCCGTCTTTATGCGGCCCGGTGCCCCCGCCGCGCTGAACGAGCCCGGTGAAGCTAAAGCAGATATCGGTTGGCACATTGGCGCTCATCCCGAGCAATTCGCACATACATCACCTCCACAACAGCGGGGGCAATCATGCCCCCAGCGAAGTCTTACTTAACCATCTCTTTTTCGATCAGCTGGATCAGGATGTGGATCACTTTGATGTGAATTTCCTGAATGCGGTCAGCATAACCGAAGTGTGGAACACGGATTTCGATATCCGCCGTACCGTCCATCTTACCGCCATCTTTACCGGTCAGGGTGATGACTTTCATCCCTTTTTCACGCGCTGCGGCAATCGCTTTGATCACGTTAGCCGAGTTTCCGGACGTCGAAATACCCAGCAGCACGTCACCTTCACGGCCCACGGCTTCGACGTAGCGAGAGAAGATATAGTCATAACCAAAATCGTTACTGACGCAGGAAATGTGGCTCACATCGGAAATCGCAATCGCCGGGTAGCCCGGACGGTTTTCACGATAACGCCCGGTCAGCTCTTCTGCAAAGTGCATCGCATCACAATGGGAACCACCGTTACCACAGGAGAGCACTTTACCGCCGGCTTTGAAACTGTCGGCCAGCAGGACCGCTGCGCGCTGAATAGCGTGAATATTGGCATCATCTTTCAGAAAGTTAGCCAGCGTTTCCGCCGCTTCGTTCAGTTCGTTACGAATAAGATCCTGGTACATGAGGATAATCCTTCAGTATTGATGAAATAACACAGTGGAGTGTACCGGATAGCGGGAAAAGCGAGAAGCTAAAGCCATGCGAATCGTCTGGCGTTTTGCGTTTTCGTGCCGGCTTAAACCTGAACAATGTGAACCAGGTTGTAATTATTTTGTAAACACATTGCTAAAGGAAATAACATCAACTACAACCATATCATCACAAGTGGTCAGACCTCCTACAAGAAAGGGAGCTTTTCTTTATGATGATTTTGAGCATTCTCGCAACCGTTGTTCTGCTCGGTGTGCTGTTCTATCACCGGGTGAGTTTATTCCTGAGCAGTCTGATTCTGCTGGCCTGGACGGCTGCGCTTGGCGTCGCTGGCCTGTGGAATATCTGGCTTTTAGTCCCGCTGGCTATCATTCTTCTGCCGCTTAACTTTACGCCGATGCGTAAATCGATGATCTCCGCGCCGGTGTTCAAAGGCTTCCGCAAAGTGATGCCGCCCATGTCGCGTACGGAGAAAGAAGCGATTGATGCCGGTACCACCTGGTGGGAAGGCGACCTGTTCCAGGGCAACCCGGACTGGAAAAAGCTGCACAATTATCCGCAACCGCGTCTGACCGCTGAAGAACAGGCCTTTATTGATGGTCCGGTGGAAGAAGCGTGCCGCATGGCAAATGACTTCGCGATTACCCATGAAATGGCGGACCTGCCGCCAGAACTGTGGGCGTATCTGAAAGAACACCGCTTCTTCGCGATGATCATTAAGAAAGAGTACGGCGGTCTGGAGTTTTCCGCTTACGCTCAGGCCCGCGTCCTGCAAAAACTGGCAGGCGTTTCCGGGATCCTGGCGATCACCGTTGGCGTGCCGAACTCGTTAGGCCCGGGTGAACTGCTGCAACACTACGGTACCGAAGAGCAGAAAGATCACTACCTGCCGCGTCTGGCACGCGGCCAGGAAATTCCATGCTTCGCGCTGACCAGCCCGGAAGCGGGCTCCGATGCGGGTGCGATCCCGGATACCGGTGTCGTCTGCATGGGTGAATGGCAGGGCCAACAGGTGCTGGGTATGCGCCTGACCTGGAACAAACGTTATATTACGCTCGCCCCTATCGCGACCGTGCTGGGCCTGGCCTTTAAGCTCTCCGATCCGGAAAAACTGCTGGGCGGTGAAGAAGATCTGGGCATTACCTGCGCGCTGATCCCAACCTCAACCCCAGGCGTTGAAATTGGTCGTCGCCACTTCCCGCTGAACGTACCGTTCCAGAACGGCCCAACCCGCGGCAAGGATATCTTTGTACCGATTGATTACATCATCGGTGGTCCAAAAATGGCCGGTCAGGGCTGGCGCATGCTGGTGGAATGTCTGTCGGTTGGCCGTGGTATTACCCTGCCGTCGAACTCGACCGGTGGTTTGAAATCTGTCGCGATGGGGATTGGTGCATACGCCCATATCCGCCGTCAGTTCAAAATCTCTATCGGCAAGATGGAAGGGATCGAAGAGCCGCTGGCACGTATCGCAGGTAACGCCTACGTGATGGATGCTGCCGCCTCCCTGATTACCTACGGCATTATGCTGGGCGAAAAACCGGCCGTGCTGTCAGCTATCGTGAAGTATCACTGTACCCACCGCGCACAGCAGTCAATCATTGATGCAATGGATATCGCGGGCGGTAAAGGCATTATGCTCGGCGAGGGCAACTTCCTGGCGCGCGGCTACCAGGGCGCACCGATTGCCATCACCGTTGAAGGGGCAAACATCCTGACCCGCAGCATGATGATCTTCGGCCAGGGGGCAATCCGTTGCCATCCTTATGTGCTGGAAGAGATGGCCGCCGCGCAGAATAACGACGTGGATGCCTTCGACAAGCTGCTGTTCAAACATATCGGTCACGTGGGCAGTAATAAAGTACGCAGCTTCTGGCTGGGTCTGACGCGCGGTCTTACCAGCGCCACGCCAACCGGTGATGCGACCAAGCGTTATTACCAGCATCTTAACCGCCTGAGCGCCAACCTCGCTCTGCTGTCAGATGTTTCTATGGCGGTGCTGGGCGGTAGCCTGAAGCGTCGTGAGCGTATCTCTGCCCGTCTGGGTGATGTGCTGAGCCAAATCTTCCTCGCCTCTGCGGTCCTGAAACGCTACGACGATGAAGGCCGTCAGGAAGCCGATCTGCCGCTGGTTCACTGGGGTGTTCAGGATGCGATGTATCAGGCGGAACAGGCCATTGACGATCTGCTGGCGAACTTCCCGAACCGCTTTGTTGCAGGTGCCCTTCGCGTGGTGATCTTCCCGACCGGTCGTCATCATCTGGCGCCGTCTGACAAACTGGATCACAAAGTGGCGAAGATCCTGCAGGTACCGAGCGCAACCCGTTCCCGTATCGGCCGCGGTCAGTATCTGGCTCCCACGCCGCATAACCCGGTTGGTCTGCTGGAAGAAGCGCTGCTGGACGTGATGGCTGCCGATCCCATCCACCAGAAGATCTGCAAACAGCTGGGCAAAAACCTGCCGTTCACCCGCCTGGATGAACTGGCGAAACAGGCCCTGACGGGCGGGATCATCAACAATGATGAAGCCGCTCTGCTGGTGAAAGCCGAAGAGAGCCGTCTGCGCAGCATTAACGTGGATGATTTCGACCCGGATGAGCTGGCGACACAGCCGGTAAAGCTGCCGGAGAAGGTCCGCAAACCTGAAGCTGCATAACGCGTTTCGCTTCTACAAACCCCGCCACGCGCGGGGTTTTTTATTGCCACATTTTCTCTTTATGTCGTGCTACAGTGTCAAAAAGTGGTCGTTTGAGGAGTCTGAATTGTGCCTGGTCTGAAGATTTCGATTTTGCAGCAACCTTTAGTGTGGATGGACGGCCCTGCCAACCTGCGCCACTTTGATCGTCAACTGGAAGGCATTACCGGGCGTGATGTGATTGTCCTGCCGGAGATGTTCACTACCGGCTTCGCCATGGAAGCGGCGCAACAGTCAATGCCACAGCAAGAGGTGGTCGCCTGGATGCACGCCAAAGCGCAGCAAACCAATGCGCTGATTGCCGGCAGCGCTGCGCTGCAAACCGAACGCGGGCCGGTCAACCGCTTCCTGCTGGTCGAGCCGGAAGGGAAAGTGCATTTCTATGATAAACGCCACCTGTTCCGCATGGCAGATGAACATCATCACTATGAAGCGGGTGATGCGCGCGTGGTGTTCGAATGGCGCGGCTGGCGTATTCTGCCGCTGGTTTGCTACGACCTGCGCTTCCCGGTGTGGTCACGCAACCGCAACGATTACGACCTGGCGCTGTATGTCGCCAACTGGCCTGCCCCGCGCTCCCTGCACTGGCAGTCGCTGCTGGTCGCACGCGCCATTGAAAACCAGGCGTATGTGGTCGGCTGTAACCGCGTGGGGACCGATGGCAACGGGCATCATTATCGGGGGGATAGCCGGGTGGTGAACCCGCAGGGTGAAATTATTGCCACCGCAGAGCCGCATCAGGCAACGCGCATTGATGCTGAATTGTCACTAACGGCCCTGAAGGAATATCGCGAGAAGTTTCCGGCCTGGCAGGATGCGGATCCCTTTAGCATTGGATAACGGTTTCCCCTCCCTCTCACAGGTAGAGGGAGGGGACATCATTAACTCACCAGCGCCTGCCCGTCTTTGCGGCTCTCTGTCGCCGCCACATAATGCCCTTCCGGCATACGATAAATCACCTGCGCGCCGCCGAAGTTGTAATCCTGGAGCGGATCTTCCACCACGATCTGGTGCCCGCGCTCACGCAGTGCGGCGATAGTATTGCGATCGAACGTCGATTCGACGATCACTTCCCTGCCCTGCACCACGCGCCAGCGAGGCGCATCAATTGCCGCCTGTGGGTTTTGCCCGTGCAGCATGATGCGCAGCGCCATCTGCATATGCCCCTGCGCCTGCATTGGGCCGCCCATGACGCCAAAGGACATCAGCGGTTTACCGTTGCCGTCCATCGCAAAGCCCGGAATGATGGTGTGGAACGGACGCTTACTGCCCGCCAGCGCATTCGGATGGTTTGGATCCAGCACAAAGCCACAGCCGCGGTTTTGCAGACTGATCCCGGTCTCCGGCACCACAATCCCGGATCCAAAGCCCATATAGTTGGACTGAATAAAGGAGATCATCATACCGCTGGAATCTGCAGCGCTCAGGTAGACCGTGCCGCTCTGCGTCGGCGAACCGTAGACGAAATCGGAGGCGTTATCGGGGTCGATAAGCGCCGCGCGGGACGCCAGATAACGATCGCTCAGCAACGCCTGGGCCGCGAACTCCATGTGTTCTTCATCAGCGACGTAGCGATCGAGATCCGCCAGCGCCAGTTTCATCGCTTCAATAGACAGATGAAGCGACTGCACGGAATCCGGATGATGTTTTTCAATTCCACACTGCTCCAGAATACCGAGCGCAATCAGCGTGGCGATGCCCTGCCCGTTTGGCGGCAGCTCCTGCACTGAACCACCGGCAAAATCACGCGACAGCAGTTCTACCCAGTCCACACGATGATTGGCCAAATCCTCTGCCGTCAGGTGCGCGCCATGTTCTTTCGCGAAAGCGGCAATTTTCTGCGCCAGCTCGCCGCGGTAAAACGCTTCACCGTTGGTTCTGGCAATCAGCTCCAGCGAATGAGCCTGCGCCGGGTTACGGAAGATCTCGCCAACCCGGGGAGCACGCCCTTCCGGAGCAAAGCAGGCGCTAAAGCCTGGCTGATCTTTGAGCTTGTTATAACCCCGCTGCCAGAGATGGCCAATCAACGGGGAGACCGGAAAACCGTTACGCGCATACTCGATGGCCGGTTGCGCCAGCGTAGTAAGCGGCAGCGTGCCAAAACGTTCTGCCAGCGCCACCCAGCCCGATACCGCACCCGGCACGGTGACGGCGTCCCAGCCAATTTCTGGCACCGCGGTTTTCCCGGCAAACAGATCCGCGTGCCAGCTGGCAGGCGAGCGGCCAGAGGCGTTCAGGCCGTGGAGTTTTTCACCATCCCAGACGATGGCAAAGGCATCGCTGCCAATACCGTTGCCGGTGGGTTCAACCACCGTCAACGCCATGGCGGTTGCAACCGCCGCATCAACCGCGTTCCCGCCGAGCTGCAGCATTTTCATTCCCGCCTGGGCCGCCAGCGGCTGAGATGTCGCCACGGCGTTGTGGCCCATCATCGGCGGGCGTCGTGAATCGTAACCGGAAGTGAAATCAAGCGCTCTGGTCATCATGACTCCTTAGTCATGGCGCGGATCGAGCGCATCGCGCAGCCCGTCGCCGAGTAAATTAAAGCCCTGCACGGCAAGAAAAATCGCCACACCGGGGAATACAGACATCCATGGAGCCTGCTCAAGGAAACTTTTCGCGGTATTAAGCATTGAGCCCCATGACGGGTTCGGCGGCTGCTGGCCTAACCCCAGAAATGACAGACTGGCTTCAGCAATGATTGCCGAGGCAATGGCCAGCGTGGCCTGCACCAGAATCGGAGACATCACATTGGGCAGCACATACTTAATGATGATCCAGCGATCCGGCAGGCCAATCGCCCTCGCGCCGTCGATATACTCTTCGTTGCGAATGGCAATCACCTGGCCGCGCGTCAGGCGGGCGAAGATCGGCATTGCGGAGAGGCCAATGGCGATCATGGCGTTGGTCAGGCTTGGGCCCAGGAACGCCCCGAGCGCGATCGCCATGATCAGGAACGGACAAGCCAGCAGCGCTTCAATAAAACGCGAGATCACGCCGTCCCACATCTTCTGGAAGTAACCCGCCACCAGCCCCAGCGGAACGCCAATGACCACGGCGATCACCACCGACATACAGCCAGCCATCAACGACGTTCTCGCCCCCCAGATAATGCGGGACAAAATATCGCGGCCCAGTTCATCGGTCCCAAACCAGTACATCACCGAAGGCGCTTTACGCACCGCCAGGAAATTGGCTTTCACCGGATCAAAAGGCGCGATCCACGGTGCCAGCAGTGCCACCAGCACAAAAAAGCCCACCACTACGGCACCCATCACCGCGCTTTTATTGGCGAGAAATTTCTTCAGTACCCGGTTCTGCGCTCGGGGCTGAACCGCGGCAATGGTTTGAGTTGTCAGTTCCGCCATGCTTAACCTCGCATTTTCGGGTTGATAAGAACGTAAAGCACGTCGGCCAGCAGGTTCAGCAGCAGGAAACCGATCGCCACGATAAGCACCACCCCCTGCACCACCGCATAGTCACGGTTAAAGACCGAATCGACGATCATCTTGCCGAACCCTGGAATGGTGAAGACCTGTTCGGTCAGTACCGCGCCCCCCAGCAGTTCGCCGAACAGCAGCGTGGTCAGGGTGATCACCGGAACCAGCGCATTGCGAAACGCATGCTTTAAAATCACCGCGTTTGGCAACAGCCCTTTAGCCCGTGCGGTGCGGATGTAATCGGCCTTCATTACCGCGATCATGGAGGCGCGGGTATGGCGCATCAGCGTGGCCGCCAGCCCCGTTCCCAGTACCGAGGCAGGCAACAACAGCGTACGCAGGTTCTGGATCGGATCTTCACTAAACGGCACGAAACCCGACGCTGGCAGCCATTGCAGATTGACCGAGAAGACCAGAATCAACAGGATCCCGAGCCAGAAATGCGGTATCGAGATCCCCGAGATCGCCACAAAGTTGGCACCGTGATCGACCCAGCTGTTTTTGTTGACCGCCGCGAGGATCCCCATGCTGATGCCAAACACCAGCGCGATGATCATCGCCAGCAGCGACAGCTCCAGCGTCACCGGCAGTTTGCTGGCAATGAGCTGGGTGACCGGCTCGTGAGTGCGTAAGGAGACACCAAGATCGCCCTGCAGCGCGCGCGTCAGCCAGTTGAAGTACTGCACAGGGATGGGCGCATCGAGATTGAGCTCAGCACGCAGCTGGGCGATCACCGCCGGATCGCGCTCCTCCCCGGCCATGGCGATCAGCGGATCGCCGGGCAGCAGTTTTTGCAGGCCGAACACCATCATGCTCACCAGCAGTAAGGTCGGGATGGCCAGCAGCAGACGTTTGCAAATCAGTTCCAGCATGGGTTCTCCTCAGGCCAGTTATTTCGCCAGCGTCAGACCAGCCAGACGCACAATGCCGTCCGGATACGGTTTAAAGCCCTGCACGCTCTTGTTCAGACCAAAAATACGCGGTTCAAAATAGAGGTAGGCAATGGGCATATCCGTCTGCAGCTGTTTCACCACCTTGTCGTACAGCGGCTGACGGACGGCTTTGTCGTTGCTCAGGCGCGCCTGCGTCAGCCATTCATCCACCTGCGCGTTACTGTAGCGACCGTCGTTAAGGGTGCCTTTGCTGTTAATGAAGCCGTAGATGCTGCCATCCGGATCCGGACGACCCGACCAGCCAGAGAAGCTCAGCTGATAATCACCGCTTTGCTGACGGTCGAGCAGCGTGGCGAACTCGGTCATTTGCAGGTTCAGGTTAAAGCCAGCCTCTGCGACCATCGCCTGCAGTACCTGACCGACCTGCTGTGAAGTTGGGTTGTTGGGCACCAGCAGATTGACATTCAGCGGCGTAGTGACGCCTGCCGCTTTCAACAGCGCTTTGGCTTTGTCGACATCGCGTGGTGGCACCGGCAGGTTAACGTGATACGGACTTACGGTAGAAAACGCCTGGTTTGCCGGGGTGTACAGTCCCTCGAAGACCACCTGATTTAACGCATCGCGATCGATTGCCTGAGAAAATGCCTCACGCACGCGGGCATCCTTAAACGGATCGTTCGCCGGGACCTTGCCGTTATTGATATTGAAGGTAATGCCCTGATAACCCAGACCGGTCACCTTCGCCAGCGCCAGTTTGCTGTCGGCTTCTACGGTTTTAACGTCGCTTGCGGCAATGCCTTCCGTCAGATCAAGATCCCCTGCACGCAGGTTAGCCAGACGCACGGAAGCATCCGGGATCGGCAGATAGATAATTTTGTCGAAATGGTAAGCGCCTTTGTTCCAGTAGTTGTCAAAACGCGTCAGAACGATACGGTCCTGTGAGACGCGGCTGTCGAACTTATAGGGGCCAGAGCAGACCGGATGGGCGGCAAAGTCAGGCTTTTTCGCGGCGTCGGGTGCCATCATCGCCCCGGCGCGATCGGTAAGCTGCATCAGCAGTGCGGCATCAGGTGTTTTCAGATGCAGGGCAATCTGCATCGGGCCTGTCACCTCAACGGACTCAACGGACGAGATTTCACTTTTACGCAGCGAACCTTTTAACGTCAGCGCGCGGTCGAGGTTGTATTTTGCCGCGGCGGCGTCAAATTTTTCACCGTCATGGAAGGTCACACCTTCACGCAGATCCATGGTCAGCGTTTTGCCGTCGTCACTCCAGGCCCACGATTTCGCCAGGCCGGGAACCACTTTCAGATGCTCATCCACGTCCACCAGCCGGTCGCACAGAGACGCAAAGACGAAACGGCCGTAATAGGTGCGCGCCAGATGCGGATCGAGCATATCCGGATCCGCCCCCAGACCAATTCGCAGTACGCTTTCAGAATGGGCGGGCAGCGCCGCGCCAAGCAACATAACACTTCCCAGTACGGTCAAAAGAGAATTACGCATTGTCATTATCATGAGTTCCTTGAAGGAAGGGAGGAGTGAGTGGCCGCGTGTTCAAACAGCGCGCGGCGGCGCAGAAAGGCTGCGGATGGCGGTGCTATCTGGATAACACTGCGATCGCGGTTAATCTCCTGCCAGCGATGGCAGGCAATCTGGCGTCCCCCGTCCAGCACCTGATTGATCGGCTCGACCTGGCGACATTCATCCGTGGCATACGGACAACGGGTATGGAAACGGCAGCCTGACGGTGGGCTGGCCGGGTTCGGTAAATCCCCCTGAAGCAGAGGTGCCACCCGCGGCGCGCCTGGCTGCATCTGGGGGGCGGAGGCGATTAACGCCTGCGTATAGGGGTGTAGCGGGGCATCAAAGATTTCGTCGACGGTCGCAAGCTCAACAATTTGCCCGAGATACATCACCGCCACGCGGTCACTCATATGGCGAATCACCGCCAGGCCATGGGCGACAATCACCATTGTCAGACCCAGCTGGTGCTTCAGGCTTTCCAGCAGGTTGACCACCTGCGCCTGAACCGAGACATCCAGCGCGGAGACCGGCTCGTCCCCGAGCAACAGCTTTGGACCGGAGGCCAGCGCACGCGCAATACCAATTCGCTGACGCTGCCCTCCGGAAAATTCGTGCGGATAACGTTGTGCCCAGGCCGCTGGCAGCCCTACAGTTTTAAGCAGCTCCGCCACCCGATATTGCCTGTCGGTTTTCTTCATCGACTGGTGTAGCCACAGCGGCTCACCGACGATCTGCTCGACCGTCATGCGCGGGTTTAACGATGCGAAAGGATCCTGAAAGATGATCTGCAGCTCCCGCCGCAGCTGGTTCAGACGCGCACCCGAGGCATGAGTGATCTCTTCACCCTGATAAAATACGCGTCCTTCGCTGGCCGCCAGCAGCCGCAGAAGAAGACGGGCCAGCGTCGATTTTCCGGATCCGGACTCGCCCACAATCGCCAGCGTTTCACCAGGCATGACGGAAAGGGAGACGCGATCGACCGCGGTGACAAAACGTGCTGGGGTAAACAGTTTTTTAGGGCCGGGAAAAAGCTTGCTCAGGTCCCGGGCTTCAAGAATGGGCGTCGTCATGCAATTTCTCCCAGCGCAATATGTTGTTCCAGCGGTACACGGAAGCAGGCCACCTGATGGTCGGTCCCCATCGCCGTCAGCGACGGCTTTTCGTCATGACACCGCGTTTGCGCGAAGGGGCAGCGGGTAGCGAATCGGCACCCTTTGGGCATGGATTCCGGCAGCGGAACGGCACCGGGAATAGTGGAAAGCGCGCCTTTACGTGCGCCGAGGGACGGAATCGAGCCCATCAGTCCTATGGTGTACGGGTGTTGCGGGTCGGCAAAAATGGCCTCCACGCTCCCCTGCTCTACCACCTGTCCGGCATACATTACCGCCACCTGCTGCGCGACTTCCGCCACCACCCCCAGATCGTGGGTGATCATTAACACCGCCGTACCGGTCTCTTCTTTGAGGGTATTAAGCAGCGCGAGGATCTGCGCCTGAATGGTCACATCCAGCGCGGTTGTCGGCTCGTCGGCAATCAGCAAACGTGGATGGTTAATCAGCGCCATCGCAATCATCACGCGCTGACGCATCCCCCCGGAAAGCTGGTGCGGATACGCTTTCAGGCGCATTTCTGCTGCCGGGATCTGCACCTTCTCCAGAATCTGCAGCGCAACCTTCATCGCCTCTGCACGAGAAAGTTTCTGATGGCGCATCACCGCTTCACTGAGCTGGTCTCCCAGCGTGAAGGCAGGGTTGAGCGAGGTCATTGGCTCCTGGAAAATCATTGCCAGTTCGCTGCCGCGAAGATCGGCATATTCCCGCGGTGAAAGCTTTCGTAAGTCGTGACGACGGAACTGCATCTCGCCGCTGACGATCTGTGCGCTGGCGGGCAGTAAGCCCATCAGCGCTAATGAGGTGATACTTTTCCCGCAGCCGGATTCCCCCACCAGCGCCAGCGTTTCTCCCGCGTTGACCGTCAGTGAAATACCATCAAGCACGCTCACCGGAGAGCCGGCGAACGTTACGTTAAGATTTTGCAGCCGCAGTACAGGCGTGGGGTCCTTAAACGGGATCGTCGTCATAGCGTGAAGTCGTCCTCAAGGTGAATAGCCTGAATCAGGGCTGACTGCAGGCTAAGCAGGTGTTCGCGCATGGCGGCCGCTGCTTCATTAGGCTGGCGATGGATAATCGCAGACATGATTTTTTGATGGTGGTCGTTATAGTGATCAACCCGCTCGGGTGTACGGGCTAATTCGCGCAAATGCTGCCAGCCCGGTTCACGTCTGACGGCATCAATGGCATCAAACAGGCCAAGCATCAGGCGATTACCGGCAGCCTCGGCAATGGCGCGGTGAAATGCGCTATCCCAGAGTTCGTTGAGATCGCGGTCGTCCGGGCTGACCTTATCAATGCGTTCCAGCATGCGCTGCATAAGCGCGAGGTTTTCCCTGGTGGCACGCAGTGCCGCAAGCCGGGCTAAGCCCGGTTCGAGCTGAAGACGAGCTTCCATGACTTCCAGAAGGTTGGTTTGCTGAACCAATCCCTGAAGGGCCAGAGGTTCAACAGGTGCAGACGGGCCTATAAAGGTCCCTTTGCCCTGTTTACGCCAGATCCGCCCCTCCTCTTCCAGCACATCCAGCGCACGACGTACTTCACGTCGTCCTACGCCGAGAGTCTCCGACAGCTCACGTTCAGTGGGCAGCGGAGTGCCTGGTGTTGACTCATGCTGGTTGATCAGTCCGCGCAGCTGCTCAAGCGCGGTGCTGGAATTGGCCAGAAACCGTGACGGTTTTTCCATATTGGTTCGCTCGCTATCATCATTACTTTATTTTTATTAACGATAAGTTATTGATATGACGTACTACTTACCGTGCTAATGATTAAGCAATAAACGAACCAATAAAGCATTGGTTCATGAACTTTCTGAAGGACTGTAGATAAGCGAATGATTTTCTGTGAATTATTTTTTACAAAATTACACATCTGCTCCGCTGCCAAAAAGACAATCGGTGGCAAAATGCACAAATACGGTGCAAATTGTGCACTATCACTGATCAAATGTTAATTAATTGCACCACAGATATTAATTTTTTGTTAATAAAGACAGGGGGGCGGATAAAGAAGATTTGCAGACGCAGAAACGACGAAGGCCTGAATCATTTTTGATTCAGGCCTTCTGAATAGTGGCGGAACGGACGGGACTCGAACCCGCGACCCCCTGCGTGACAGGCAGGTAT